>DATHHO010000157.1:0-12027 GCA_035317125.1 Puia sp. | reverse complement strand
GACCGCCTGCATTGTTCACCAGGATGTCGACCCTTCCGAATGCGGCAAGGGCGCCATTCACAAAGGCTTCCGCCTCTTCCGGTTTGTTCACATCCGCCGGAATGGCCAGCACCCTGCCTTTGCCCAGCGAGCGGATTTCTCCGGCCGTCGCCTCCAGCACATCCCGGTTACGTGCGCCGATCACCACATTGGCGCCTTCCGCAGCCAGCGCCATTGCGCAGGCCTTACCGAGCCCCTTGCTTGCCGCCATTACCAGTGCGGTCTTATCTTTTAATTGCAGGTCCATACATCAGGATTTGTTTACAAAGATAGGCGGATATCTTGCTAACTTGCCTGCTGGAAGGAAGTCTTCTATGGAGAAAATATATAAGATATTAGTCGTATTCGGCCTGCTGATGTTCGCGATCTCGTATTCCATCAGGGCCCGCGAAAGAAAGTTCCGGCAATACTTTTTTTCCAAACGCATCCCCCTGTCCTTTCCGGGAGCACCTTCCGACCCCGCGCTGGGACTGCCCGCACCGGAACAGTCCGCAGCCACTCGATCCGCCTCCGCATCATCACCCCGGCCCAACGGCGGATCCGGACCCTACCTCGTCTCCGTCCTCGTCTCAAAAGAAGAAATCGCCGAAGCCGAAGATCTGGAAAACCAGCTGTTCTTTACTTTGGGAACGGCAGATGAAAGACAGCTGGCCGTATCCGACAGACAGACCGGCGATCCCGTGGCGGACCTTCTTCTCGACGAAAGATCCGATGCCCTTATTTTTGATCCCACGACAAGGATGATCTTCAGCTACAGCTCCGAAGGCGCGCTGACCATTATCCGCCAATCTTCCCGGAGCTCCTATAAAATAATGCAGCGTATGCTGGTCCCGAAAGAAGGCCAGTCGCTGGCATTGGACCCGCAGAAAGGAAGGATCTATCTCTATACGGATGGATCTGTATTTGTTTATGCAAATGAATAGGAGCGCACTGTCCGCAATAACGCCCGGCCCATGATGCCGCAATGCGCGCATTATCTTTCAAAATAACAAACGCTTCCCCCTACCCATTCCTTATCCTTGTTGTACCGTACGCCGATCATCTTGCCCTTGCTGAGACGGGCGAGATTGATGGCCAGGACAGGGCGCGGCGCCTTGTCCTTCCAGAGATACATCATGCGGATCTCCACCTTGGCGGGAATATCGGGTGTCGGGATCACATCGGCATAACTGACCTTACGTTGCAGGATCCAGTTCTCCGGGTCTTTGATATTGTCGAGATCGGATGGATTAACATCGATGATGACGCCCTGGCCCGCGAAAGAGAAAAGAGGTTTGAGGACATAATTCTCCAGGTCGGCAGGAGGCTGTTTGATCTCGCTAAGGAAAAAGGTCTTTGGCGAGCAGGGATGATGGATAAAGGGCAGTGTGTATTTGCTGATGCGGTAGAACCAGTTAGGGTGGGGGATCCATTCCACATCCAGTTCCTGCCGGATATCGACGCAATGAGCTGGCAGCTCTGCGGCATTCAGCTCATCGAAGATCACCCGGTTATAGATCCGCCTGATCTCTGTCCGCCGTCCGGTGACGGCATGGTTATAATATAGCTTCCGTCCTTCCTGGCTCAGCTCCGTGAGACAGACGGGCTGGATGCCAAGATAATCCTGCGTGCAGTAAAAATCGATGCGCGTCTTCTGTTCATGCGGGTGCAGTTCCAGCAGGATCACATTCTCTGCGGGAAGACCGCCAAGGATCACTCCGCTCAGCTCTTTGAGATAGCTTTCGCGGTTATAGCCGCCAAGATACTGGCTGTAATTGTCCGGTACGGGAAAATATTGACGCAGCAGATCGGGATAATACACCTGAAACCCATAGAGGCTGGGGAACCCCTGCATTTCGATAAGCTGTGGCTCAAGCCCGCCATCCTCACCCGTACAGACCGCAAAATCGAACACGAGAAAATGACTGTGATCGTTTTCATGGGGAACACGGTCGGCGGCGGGCACCGCGCGGTCGGTGAATTTTTTAAAGTCTGGTTCAAGGATCAGATCGATGATGCTTTCGCAGGCCCCGGTGAGCTTTGCCGCGAATTCGCGGGGTACGAACACCGGTGTTTCGGCTATGCGGAATTCGATGGCTCCAGGATGCTTGCTTTTCAGGTCCTCCAAAAAGGCTTCGTATTGCTGGCGGGAGAAAGCTTCGTTATAGGCCGCCCGTAAAGCTGGTACCATCGGGGAAATATTTGTTTCCGGAATTTACGAATTTTTCGCGAGTCATCTCGCCGCGCTGCCGGGCCGACGCGCGACATCTGGGGGCCGGATCACCGCATACCTCTCAGCGCGTTGTCCAGAAAATTCGGGATCACGTGCGAGTAGGTCCACCGGATCTTATCGGGATCGTCAAGCTGTTCGATCATGCTCCGCCATTTTTCTTCCCCATGCTCTTCAATGACAGTCTTTTTTTTGTCCTCACGCTGCAGGTACATGCTCATGCCCGAGGCATCGGCTTCGGGATGGAACTGAGTGCCGATCATGGATTCGGAGAACCGGATCGCCATGATCGCTCTTTCAAGGGGCACATGCGGACGTTCCTTTTCGATGGCCAGCACATGTGCTCCGAGTTGTTTCATCCTGTCCTGGTCGGGCTGGACCACCTGGTAATCGCGGCTGTCTACGGTGTAGAAGGGGTCGTGCAGCCCAGTGAAGATGGGCTCGCTCTTGCCATCCTCCTGGAGATGAACGGGAAAAACGCCAAATGCGGTGGATTTCCTGCGGGTGATGCCGGCGATCTCAAAATACCGGCAGGCCAGCTGAAAAGAATGACAGATGAATAAAACATGTTTTTTACCCGCCCCCATTCCTTCATTATACTGCTTCAAGGCGGCGAGCCAGTTAAAATAATAGTTTTCCCAGTCGCTGTTCTTGCTTTCAAGGGGGCTTCCCGGGCCTCCGCTCGAAATATAGACATCATAAGAAAGATCGGGAACCTGATGTTCGAGCCTCACCTCGAATTCATCGTGCTGCAGGTCGAGTCCGTGGTCCTCGCCGTATTGTTTCAATAGCTCACGCAGGCAGCGCATACCCTGGTTGGGTTGCCCTTCATAGAGATCCAGGATCGCCACACGTATTTTGGGCTGACTGTTCATCGGGCAAAATTACGAATTCCATTCTATGATCTGGTAGAAATCATCTTTGAAACTGTCCCCTATGGGGATGATCTTCTTGCCGATATATATTTCATTTCTGGCGATAGAATCGATATGGGTCAGCGACACGATATAGGAGCGGTGTACCCGGATGAATTCGTCGGGCGGCAGCTTGAAGGAGAACGATTTTAAATTGTTCAGGGTCAGGATGGGGTCGGTCTTGCCTTTCAGGTACACCTGGGTATAGTCTTTCATGCCTTCACAGAAAAGAATATCCTCGAACCTGACCTTTATGATCTTGTATTCCGATTTGATAAAGACGAAGCGGTTGTTCCGCGCATGCTGTATATAGATCGTGGTGGAGAGATAATCCTTGATCTTGTTGATGATATTATGGAATCGTTCGAAAGAAAGGGGCCGGTTCAGATAGCTGAAGATATCCATTTCCGTTTCCTTTTTCTCCTGTTCGGCCTTGCCGGCGATGCAGATGACAATAGGGTAGTAGCCGGATTCTTTGAGCCGGAGAAGGATGCGGTTGTCAAGGAGACGAATATCCCAGAAAACGATATCCGCCTTGGTCTGGGCCACCTGTTGCAGCACTTCGGACGCCGATTCGCATTTACCGGCAAAATTGAGCTTGGGGGTCTTTGCTATATAATCTCTCAGCAGAGCACTCTGCTTGTTATTATCTTCCACAACGATGCAGTTCAGCACCCCCATGGAAGTGATGCTCTTGCGGTGATGGTTTAACATGCCGCTAATTTACGCGAATTGCTCAGTATATGGGAAAATCTCAGGATTCGGGCCCTAATCGTATTTCCTGCCCTTGGTGTACCAGAGGTCTCTGTAGTTTATGGAAAAGGTCACGTTGAAGTAGCGTTGTTCCACAAGCTGATTGACCTGGGTACCTTTTATTCCATATTGCAGCACGATGCTGTAGGCAAGGGGACTCTTGAGAGAATTGATCCCAAAGCCCGCCGTGACGCCTTTGTCCATGATCTGCTGTCCGGCGACATCAAGGTAGGTAGATCCATAATAGGCCCCGAACTGCCAGTAGCTCCTTTCGATCTTTGTATTGTAGAAAGTCTGATTCTTTGAAAGCTCGAATCCCACCGACACCTTATCGCTGTTCACAAGACTGTAATTGGGAGTATTGTAATGCTGATCGGAAAAAGAGGCGTGCTTATAGTCCGCAAGAAAGGTATATTTCTGGTCCTTGCTTACTGAAATGCCGACCCCGTAGGTATTCGGCAGGGTGAAATAGTTCTGGGACAATTCCTGGCTTCTCAGTACGTTGGAATCCGGCCCCAGCACCTGGATATTGGATACCGCATAAAGATCGGACTGGTTGGCGAAGGTGGCGCCCACCGTGTAGCTCCATTTCTTTCCCACCTTGCCGAAATACTGAAGCCCGTAGTTCATATAGAGATTGCTAAGCTGGATCTCTCTGGTCGTTGAGGCCAGGGTGGTCGTATTGGTATTCTGCAGGATCTCCTTCTGGCTGAGGGAGCCGAAGAGATAGGATGCCTCCACGCCCAGGGACAGGTGTTTGAAGAACTCGTAGGAGTTCGACCAGTATACTTTGTTGATGCCGCCATGGCCCTGGTAATACGAGTTGGCGATCTCGTTCAGGGTGCTCTCGATATAGGCGGGAGAATTGAACTCGTAGTTCTGTGTGCTGAAAGGCACGAGGCCCGCACTGGTGCCCCAGTGTTTGGTGGCCTTTATCCCAATCGCCAGCCTCCGGAACGTAATATCTCCGGACTGGTGGTCGACAGTGGAGACCGGTTGTCCGTAATAGTTGACTATGCTGCCCCGCAGGCCCATCTCGACGGCGAAGAACTGATTGTCCAGGGCGCTGTAACTGGCAGGGTTATTGGCGATCAGAAAACGGCCCGACCGGTAAGCTATGCCCGTATTCGACAGGCCGGAAGTACGGTTGTAATAATTGTCTTCCAGATCACCGATGCCCAGGATCGAATAGGGTGAATTATTGCCCTGTGCAAGAAGGCGGATGGAAGAGATGGAAAATAAGCATATCAATAGCGTAGTCCGGTTCATTTGTTTCATTTGTCGGTGTAAGGTCACGGAAAGAGGAATAAAGAAACATAATATATTTTCAGCGACACCCTTTGTGCGACCGGAGCGGTGTTATCCGCCAGCACAGCTCTGGCAAAGTTCGTGTTCCCGCCCGATGGAATATTCAGGATCAGTCCGTTCTGGTTTACCGTGTTCAGGGCTATCTGCTGCTGCACATAGCTGGTAATATCATAATTATAGGCCGTTGTGGCGCCATAGAGATAGTCGATGAACAGATCGCCGGTCAGCGCGCCGCTGGGTCCGCTGAGCGGGAACTGCGCCAGATTATTCTGGTCCGTCGAATACAGTCCGAGCGTGGTGGGCAGTTTGTAAATAGTGCTGTACGCCCCCTGTGCAGGCCTTACCGTCAGGGTGGCCCTTATCACGCTCAGGTAGTCGGGTCTCAGGATCAGATTGCGCAAGGTGGGGAAGGTCAGCTTCACCTGCAGGCCGGTAGCCGGCTGTAGATAAGCAGCTCCGCCGGTAGCGCTGGAGGGCGTCAGCGGGGGTGTCTGGGGATTTTGTGTCGGTAATACCAGCTTATTCCATGGACTGGCGGTCTTGTCATGCGTAATATTATTAAACTGCAAGGCCCCGTTGGCAATCTCAAAATCGATGAACTTATTCGTAAGGACGACACCCGGCTCGTGGTAATACACCCGCATGATCACACTGTCCTTGAACCCATAAATATCCCCCTTGCTGGCGTCGCTGGGGGATATGCACAGCCCGCCAAACCAGTAATAGAAATTGGTGGCATTCCTGACCGTATCGGAATTGTTGTAGACTTTGTTATACAGGTCCCGGCCCAGCACATCCGATAATTTTATCTTTACCGAGTCACCGGCAAGCTGGGTGGTATAGGATGCGTTCGGGAAGATGGTAGTAGTCTGGGAGCCTAACGGATTGCTGTTATCGAACGGAAAGCTTGAATTGCTGAAAAAAGTGCTTTGCTGGTATGGCAGCTGATAATAATAAGGCAGGCGATAGACATTGAAGGTCTGTGGGATGGTCGTATCCCCATAATAAAATCCTTTGTTGGTCCGCATGATCAGCGCGATGGAATCATAGCCTGCAAAGCTGCTGATGACAGGGAGGGTGGAAGGAGGGCCTATTTGCAGAAAAGACCTCGACATGATCGTTCCGAAAGCAGGGTCCGTGTAACGGCCGATCATCATCGTACCCGTGCCGGCTGTGGCAATGGAATCAAGGTAAACGGTGGACATATTGACGCCGAATGTATCGGCTACGGCAACCTTGGCGTTATTATTGTTCTGCACGTAGCTACTCCCGAAGCTGGTGACAGGCTGCTTCTGGCAAGAGATCAGGGATATTGCCAAAAATGATGATAAAATGACGAATCGATCTATTTTCCGGTAATTATATCTGGTCATGCTGGTTTTCTTATTCTTGGCTGATTGCTTTGGTTGAGTACAGACAATGTTTCGGGGGTGTTTTTTCGCCAATTTGTGCAATAATAAGGGGCCTAACTGTTACTATTTTGTTAGTATGTATTAGCAGGAATAATAAAACGACAAACGCCTGATTTTTATATACTAATAGTAAACCCAGGGACCCCCGTCCACCCCCCTTTACCGGGCTGCCTGTAAACGTCTTTCTCCTTCTTTTTCAGGCAAATAAACGCTGCCGGAGGCATCGGATCGGGGGGAAAACCCGGTAAAACAGGGACGAGCCTTTTTTTCGTCTATAAAAAACTACGGATCGTCTATTAATAACCCATGAAAATACATTTTAACTATTTTGCTAAGGCGACTTCAAATACATTAGCGAAAAATATCAAAAAAATATGAAGCGGATTAACATTGCGTTGTTCTCATTGATGTTACTGGTCGTCTTATTTTCTTGCTCCAAAACTACCTTGAATTATACACAGGATGGTAACTGGATCCTCCGGTCGACTTTCGGAGGCGTTCCCAGGAGTGAAGCAGTGTCGTTCGTGATCGATAATTTTGCTTATGTAGGCACAGGATATGATCCCAACAATCCCAATACACGATTGGCAAGTTTTTACCAGTTCACCCCTGCGGGTACCCAGGGCAACTGGAAACAGGTAGCCGCCATGCCCACCGGCACCGGCAGAAGCTCCGCCGTCGCATTTGCGGTAAATGGCAAAGGATATGTGGGAGGTGGCGTTGCCGACAACAGCTTAAGGCCGCTGAATGATTATTACGTTTATCTCCCCGCTCCCATCAACGTATGGGGACCTATAGCTTCTCTGAAGGATGAGACAGGCGCTCCGCTGCCCCGTTATGATGCCGTCGCCTTTGGGATCGGCAATTTCGGATACGTGACCACGGGTTATGACGGTAGCTACTGGCTGAACGATACCTGGCAATATGATCCCATCGCCGATAAATGGAATCAGAAAGTTAACCTGCCCGGTAATAAAAGATCCGGCGCCCTTTCATTCGTATATAACAATAAGGGATATGTAGTTACAGGCTCCAATGGCGAAGCTTCCAGCACCGGCGCCGTGTTTGATTTCTGGGTGTACGATCCTTCCAAGCCCGATACTTCCACATGGACCAAACTGAGGGATATAGCCAATACCAACACAACCGATACCTACGATGATGGTTATCTCAATATCGTCCGAAATAACGCGGTCGCATTTACCATCCTCGGGACTACCAGTGGCGACAAGGCCTATATTACCGCAGGTAAGAACGGCTCCCTGTATTCCTTTACATGGGAATACGATTTCGCCACAGACCTCTGGAAGCAGAAGACCCCTTATGAAGGACCTGCCCGGGAAGGAGCAGTTGGCTTTACCGTCGAGAACAGGGGTTTTGTTGCGACCGGTATCAGCGGCACCACAGCCTTTGACGATCTGAGGGAATTCCATCCCAACGAAGTGTACAATGCGAATGACTAAATTTTTATCTTCCAGATGGCTTACGGTCTTTCTGATCATCGGTATTGGAACAGCGGCGGTAAGTGGTTACTGGCTGAGGCGGAAAAGGGATAAAGATTATGTTTTCGTGGAATTACGCGCTTTTCAGACCCCCGGCGGATGGGGATATGATATCCTTCAGGACAAACAGCTCTATATTCACCAGGATATCATTCCGGTCTTTCCAGGCAAACATAGTTTCCGGACCAGAGAGGATGCGCTGGCGATCGGCAGAAGGGTTCTCGACAGGATCCACCGCAAACAACTATTCGATGTCACTCTTCAGGACCTTAAAGAGGAACACATAGATACTATCCAGACCAAAAGCCCGTGAGCAAATCCTCACGGGCTTTTTATATCTTTTATTTTTAATCAATTATTTCGTGAGTCATGAGTAAAATACCCATATTGTTGTTTATGCTCGTTTATGGCGGGCTTGCCAGCTACGCACAGGCCCCGGCCTCTCCCCGTTATGACCAGCATGCCGCCTTCGATCCGCTCTTCTATCCCTCAACGGGCACGGTCTACCGGAGCGCCAGCGGTGCCCCCGGTAACAAATACTGGAATAATAAGGCCGATTATAAGATCAACTCTACGCTCGATACTACCCTGCATGAACTGAGCGGCTCCGTTACGATCAGCTATACCAACAACAGCCCTGACGACCTGCCTTTTTTATGGCTTCAGCTCGATCAGAATATTTACCGCAAGGATTCCCGTGGCGTGTCCGTGACCCCCGTCACCGGAGGCAGATGGGCTAATAAATCCTATACGGAAGGAGACGTCCTTAAGTCGGTGACGCTGATCCGGAACGGTCAATCCTTCAAGGCGGACTATCTGGTGACGGACACCCGCATGCAGATCAGACTCCCCGAAGCGCTGAAAGGCAACGGTGGGGCCATCCAGCTGAAGATAGATTATTCTTTTATCGTGCCCGAATATGGCACCGATCGTATGGGCCGCCTGAAGACCTCCGGGGGCTGGGTCTATGAGGTGGCGCAATGGTACCCGCGCATGGCCGTCTATGATGATATCTATGGCTGGAACGTGCTGCCCTATCTGGGACAGGGTGAGTTCTATCTCGAATACGGGAATATCGATTATACCGTCACGGCCCCATCGGATATGATAGTGGCTGGATCGGGAGAACTGATAAACCCGACGGAAGTGCTTACTCCGGCGCAGATCGGCCGGCTTGCAAAAGCAAGGACAAGCGACAAGACAGTAATGATCCGCTCGGCTTCGGATGTAAAAGATCCTTCTTCGCATCTTCCCCGCGAGAGCCTGACTTGGCATTTTCATTGCAACCAGACCCGCGACGTGGCCTGGGGCGCGTCGAGGGCATTTATCTGGGATGCGGCGAAGATCGATCTGCCCAGCGGCAGGAAGGCGCTGGCCCAATCCGTTTATCCCGCAGAGAGCGCGGGAGATCAGGCCTGGGGCCGGTCGACGGAAATGGTGAAAGGGTGCATCGAATTATATTCCAATGAATGGTATGAGTTCACCTACCCCGTGGCCACCAATGTGGCCGGGATCGTAGGCGGGATGGAATATCCCGGCATCGTGTTCTGCTCGCATAACAGCAAGCAGGGCGGGCTCTGGAACGTGACCAACCACGAATTTGGCCACAACTGGTTTCCCATGATCGTGGGTTCCAATGAAAGAAAATATGCATGGATGGATGAGGGCTTCAACACCTTTATCAACGGGGTGGACACCAAAGTATTCAACCATGGCGAATTCGCCGAGAAAGAGGACGCGCAGAAACTGGCCAGGTTCTACTTCAGCCCGGCCTCGGAAGCCATCATGACGGTTCCCGATGTTCTCCAGCAGGGGAATAACCTTGGAGTTGCCGCCTATGCCAAACCTGCCATGGCGCTGAACCTGCTCAGGAAATATGTGCTGGGGGAAAAAAGATTTGATTTTGCATTCCGCACTTATGTCAAACGCTGGGCATTCAAGCATCCCACGCCCTGGGATTTCTTCCATACGATCGAAAATGTTTCGGGTGAAGACCTGGGATGGTTCTGGCGCGGGTGGATCCTGAATAACTGGAAGCTGGACCAGTCGATCAAAGAAGTGAAATACACGGATAACGACCCCGCCAAAGGTGCACTGATCACGCTGGAAAACCTGGGCGAGATGGCGATGCCCGTTGTGCTGGCCATCGGCCAGGAGAACGGACGCACGGATACCCTCACGCTGCCGGCCGAGATCTGGCTGAAAGGACCGACCTGGACCGTACCCTTCGCCTCCACGGCTAAGATCAAATCCATCGTCATCGATCCCCTCCACGAATTCCCGGACATGGATCCTTCCAATAACAACTGGAACGGGACGGCGATGGTAAAGCCGGTGCCTCCGGGCGTTACGGCGGAAAAGGTAGTGGCCACCTACCTGACAAATATCGGCGGTAAGGAAAAGCTTACAGCCATCACCGATGCCACGATCAGTTCCACAGGTTCCGTGCAGGGGCAGAAATTAGCCCAGACCCAGAAGTTCAAAGGGGCGGATGAATATCTTATGGAGATCAAACTACCCGATCTGAATATGACTGCCGTAAGATTGTCGGTGAACGGGGACAGCGTAAAGATCACCCAGATGGGACAATCACCCGCTCTTGATGACGACACGCGGAAGGAGATCAAAGAAGGCGCAAGGCTGTTCCCCGAGCTGGCCTTTTCAAGCCCGGGATATACCACGGAGCTCACCAGCATAAAGAACATCAATGGCAAGGACGCCTACGAGGTCAAAGTGACACACGGCAGTTCAGTGTCTACTTATTATTATGATGTCAATACAGGATTTAAGGTCAGGGCGGTGATGTCCGATAAGCAGGGCGGCTCATCAAAGACCGACTATGATGACTATCGCGAGGTCAGCGGCATCAGATTCCCTTATCGCATAAGCGCAGATGAAGGCGACAACACGCTGGATCTTACCGTACAGACGATCAAGCTGAATTCGGGCCTCACCGAGGCAGATTTTAAATAGGCGCGCTCAACCGGCCCCCTCCGATCCCCGTTCTCACCAGGACGGGGATCGCTTTTATATCCCGTGCAGGAATTGTTCGTGTATATAATCCATTACGTTCAACAGGCTGCCCGTTTCCTCGAACACCTTTAGCTGCCGGTCTGCCCCGGTGCCGTTCTCAAGCATTTTCTTGGCATAGCTGGTCGCTTCACGACTGCCCAGAGGATCCACCACATCGTCTACGAAATCGAGCAGCTCATAGATCAGCACACGCGTGTTCACTTCCTCTTCCTTGCCAAAATCGATCAGGTGCCCGTCGATGCCATACCGGCTTGCCCTCCATTTATTTTCGTTGATCAGGGCCCTCGAATACTGGATATAATTCATATTCTGCAGACGCAGCTTGTATATCTTAACACAGATGGCCTGGAACAGGGCCGTGATGCACATGGTCTCGTCTACGGTCATCGGCACATCGCAGATGCGGAATTCGACGGTGTTGAAAAAGGGATGCACGCGCAGATCCCACCAGATCTTTTTGCCATTGTCGATGCAGTTGGTCTTTACCAGCAGCTTCACGAAATTATCGTAGGCCTCGATGCTTTCGAAATATTCGGGTATGCCCGTACGTGGGAATTTATCGAAGACCTTTGTGCGGAAGGATTTATAGCCGGTCTTGCGGCCTTCCCAGAAGGGGGAGTTGGTGCTGAGCGCGTAGATATGCGGTAGAAAATACCGGGTCGAGTTGGCGATATGGTTGGCCATCTCCCGGCTCTCCATCCCGACGTGGACATGCAGGCCGAAGATCAGGTTGCTTCTCGCTGCCTCCTGGAGTTCATTTACGATCTCGTTGTAACGGGCATGGTCCGTAATGAGCTGGCTTTCCCAGTGGCTGAAAGGATGCGTGCCCGCCGCGCCGACCCAGAATCCCAACTCGT
>DATHHO010000156.1:0-18491 GCA_035317125.1 Puia sp. | reverse complement strand
CGGAGGATTCCATTGCCAATGTCAAGGCCCATCAGCAGGCGCTGGCCAAACTCCAGGATACGGCAAAGAGCAGGGTCGCCCTGGCCGATACCACTGGCTTTAACAAGGCGCTTGGCGGCGCGGAACAGCGGATCACGCTGGAGAACGAGCTGCTGAAAGTAGTGTTCAGCACCAAAGGCGGCCAGCCCGTGGATGTGGAGCTGAAAAAGTTCAGGGCGTATGACAGCACCCCGGTGAAGCTGGTGGACCCCCTGACGGAGAGCCGCCTTTCCTATTCCATCAATACGGCGCCAAATGCATCTTCCCAGATCGCGGACCTGTATTTCGAGGCCGGCCAGCCGGTAAAGAATGCGGATGGCAGCCAGACGATCAGCTTCCGTCTGCCGGCACCGGATGGGGAATCGATCATCCATCAGTACACTATTTATCCCGACAATTATCTTATCGACTGGAATATCACCATCAATAACCCGGAAAAGTTGTTCACGCAGAACAATTTCAACCTGGCATGGCACAGCACGCTGCAAAAGATCCAGAAGAATATCCTGAATGAACGGCAGCTCACCAGCATCTGTTATTATGAGGATAACAATTTCGATTATATTTCGGCCAAAACGGAAAGGACCTTCGAGAAGCCGGTACAATGGCTGTCCGTATCCCAGCAGTTCTTCAATACGACGCTGATCGCGAAGAACGGCTTTGCCACTGGTGCTGTTCATCTGGCGAAAGAAACGGCCGACAGTTCTACGGTAGTGGCGCGCACCGATATCAGCCTCCAGGCTAAGGTCCCTTCGGCAGCGACGGCCACGCTTCCCTTTCAGCTTTATTACGGTCCGAACGATTATCATATCCTGAAAAAGCAGGCGCCGGGCATGGACCGGATCATCGATCTGGGCAGGAACCTGTATTCTTTTGTCCGTCCCGTCAACGTGTATGTGATCATGCCGGTATTTGCCTTCCTGACCAAATATATAAAGAGCTATGGGCTGGCGATCATGCTGCTGACGATCTTTATCCGGCTCATCACCTCTCCCCTGGTGTACACCAGCTATCTCAGCGGTGCGAAAATGAAGGCGCTGCGTCCGGAGATCGAGGCGATGAAAAAAAGAGTAGGCGGCGATCAGCAGCAGGTAGGGATCGAGCAGATGAAACTATTCAGGGAGGCGGGGGTGAACCCGCTTGGGGGCTGTATTCCGGCCTTGCTGCAGATACCGATCTTCTTTGCGTTGTATAGTTTCTTCAATTCCAATATCGCGCTGCGGGGAGAGCAATTCCTGTGGTCGAAGGATCTGTCCACTTATGATGCAGTGGTTCACCTCGGCTTCAATATACCGGCGTATGGGGATCATATCAGTTTGTTTGCGTTGCTGGCGGTGGTCACCAGCTTCCTTATCTCCTTATATGGGATGAGCATGACGCCGGACCAGAGCAATCCGGCCATGAAGTATATGCCGTATATCATGCCGGTGATGCTGCTGTTGTTCTTTAACAGGCTGGCCTCAGCGCTGACCTGGTATTATACGGTGTCCAACGTCATCACGCTGCTGCTGCAGTTCGTTATACAGAACTATATCATCGATCATACAAAGATCCTGGCCAAGCTCCAGGAGAACCGGACCAAGCCAAAGACCAAATCCAAATGGCAGGAGCGGCTGGAGCAGATGCAGGAAGCGCAGAAGAAGGCGCAGCCACCTGCAAGGAATCTGCCACCGTCGAAGAAGAAATAAGGGTGCGGGTGACCGTTTGCAATTATGAGATGCCTTTCTTACTTTACATGCTAGTCAGGCAAAATATGAAAAACTTACGAACAATACCTGTCGTCGTTATCCTGTTCCTGCTGGCCACTGTTCCTCTTAAAGCGCAGAAAAGGGTTTCGGAGATTACCATGGTCTATGAGTATTCTGTCGGGGTCGGTAAGGCCGAGCCCAAACCGGGGGCAACCGGTGAAAATGCGACCCATACCGTCTATATCAAAGGGAGCAAGAGCCGTTCGGAGATGAGTAATCCCTTATTCTCTTCCACCACGCTGTATGATGCCACCACGGGCCTTGCCGTGATCCTGAAAGAGGTCAGCGGGCAGAAGCTGCTGATCCATATGACTTCGGCCAACTGGAAGGAAAGGAATATGCCCTATGACGGGATCGTTTACATCAATACAACCGAAACAAAGGTCATTGCGGGGTATAGCTGTGTCAAGGCAGTAGGGACTACCAGGGCCGGCGCCACGATCACCGTTTACTATACGCGCGATATCATCCCCGAGAATAAGGATTACGACCCTCAGTTCAGGACCCTCGAAGGGTTACCGCTGGAATATGAGCTGACGAACGGGGATGTGAAAATAAAATATCTGATCTCCCGGATCAATCTGAATCCGGTGCCTGCCTCAAAATTCGATATTCCCAAGTCGGGGTATCGCGAGATGAACTACGAGGACAGCAAGAAAATCTGATGAATTGTTGGATGGATGTAGGAATGCCGCATGGTTGGGGACTCTGCGATAGACGAGGATTGCGGAAAGCGACCGGGGGCCGTTATCTGTGCATTTTGATCTTCAGATCGAAGACCTGGAGGTTGGTCTTTCCCGACAGATTCAGGTAAGGGGAGGTGCTGACCTTGTATTTGTAAGGGATGACGAAGAGGGTATTTCCTCTTTGGTAAGTAGCTATTGTGTTGAAAGAGACTGTGTTATTGGTCCTTTGCTGGCTCAGCATGTAAGTGCCGGTGTAAGAAGGGCCCGCTTTCAGGGTAAAACCGTTGGTTGTGCGGATGGGGGTGAAATTGTTCTTAAAGGGGATATTTGCCGCCTTTTTCTTGTCACCGCCACCGCCTTTGCTGGCAAAAGTGAGTCCTGCAACGACGATCAGCATGGTGCTGATGATCACCTTGCGGGTCAACTTTCTCAACTTTATGGTAGCCAGTTTTTGCATTCTGAGACAAAGATAGTAAAAAATATTGGGTATTATTTAACCGTTGGTCACAAATTTTAATAAACCTTTAACGATCTGACGGCTAAAAAGTTACAGATCCTCCAAAAAAGATCTAACGTTTTTTTCACGCCGGATGTTATACTAGATACGTACAATTGTTAAAATTGGTTGCCAGGGGTCCTTAAAAGTTTTCGCGGAGCCCTTTTCAAAATTTGTCAAATTACTTTAATAGCGTAACTTACAATAACCTTAAACACATGCAAGAAAATCCATACCACCAGGACCGGGAGGAAATGAAAGAGTTGCTAAAGAAGTTTCAGGATCTGAAGAATGGGCGCAGCCGCTCCTTCCTCGAAGAGGAGGCCTTTGAAAAAATCATAGATTATTTTGACGATACCGAGGACCTGCCGCAGGCGATAGAGGCAGTTGAGCTCGGAATGGAGCAATATCCTTATTCCTCCGCCCTGCTGATCAAAAAAGCAGACCTGATGATCGCCACCCGCCGCTATCAGGAAGCGTTGACCATCCTGGAACAGGCAGAACTTCTCGACGGAACGGATATCAATCTTTACATTCTTAAGACAGACGCTTATCTGGCCCTCGACCAGCAGGAAAAGGCCGTTGTGCTCCTGGAGAATGCCCTGGTGCATTTTGAAGGGGAAGAGCGGGTCGAGCTCCTTTTTGAGCTGGCGGATGTCTATGACGATTATGAAGAGTTCGACAAGATCTTCGATTGTCTGAAGCTGATCCTCGAGCAGGACCCGAACAATGAAGAAGCCCTGTATAAAATATGTTTCTGGACAGACTTCACGGGCAGAAATGAGGAGAGCATTCGTCTGCACCAGCAGATCATCGATGAGCATCCCTACAGCGAACTGGCCTGGTTCAATCTGGCCGCAGCCTTCCAGGGTCTGAAATTGTACGAAAAAGCAGTGGATGCCTACAAATATGCGCTGGCCATCGATGAAAAATTCGATTACGCTTACCGTAATATGGGCGATGCCTTTATCCGTCTCCGGAAGTTCAAGGAAGCCATCGAATCGCTGGAAAGAGTGCTGGAGCTTTCGCGTCCCGAGGATGTGATCTATGAAGCGATCGGGCATTGCTATGATAAGCTTAACAACTATGCCCAGGCCCGGTTCTATTACCGCAAGGCCTCCCATCTCAATCCCGATGACAGCAAGCTTTATTACAAGCTGGCCTGTACCTATATCAACGAGGGGCAGTGGACGCAGGCGGTAAAGCAGTTGGAAGCGGCCATGCGCATTCATGCCATGCAGCCGGAGTATAACCTGGCGATGGGTGAGTGCAAGATGCAGCAGGGTGAATTTAAGGAAGCCATCCAGTTCTTCTCCAATGTGGTGAGGATGCGGCCCCGGAATATTTCGAGCTGGGAGGCGCTTATCCGCTGTCTGTACAATGCGGAATTCTTTGAGGAGGCGCTGGAGCAGGTCGAGGCGGCGATACGTATTACCGGCGGAAAGCCTTTATTCATATTCTATCTGAGCGCAGTGTATTTCGCACTCGGCAAGTCCAGGGAAGGCCTTCTGCAACTGGAAAAGGCGATGGTGGCGGCGCCCAAGCTGCTGAAAAAGCTGCTGGAGCTGAACCCTGTGATCCTGCAATACCAGCCCGTGGTGGATATCATTGCCAGGCATAAGAAAAACAAATCTTTTTGACGATTACTTCCCTTTTAATTGGATTATAATATTGCACCATGCTGGCAGACAATGTTTAGTATGGGATAGTTTCCTATTTTTGCGCCTGCCTACGGATAAAAGGAATGACCATTATTATTTAATGAATGAAACTATAACAGGATGAATTTCAAACTTACGCAGATCCCGGAAAGAATTTTGAAGCCACGTCAGCATGGGATCACCATGGTCATGGACAAAGGGTTGAGTGTCGATGAAGCGAAGAGCTTCCTGAGCGCGGCCCATCCGCATGTAGATATCGTCAAGCTGGGCTTTGGCACCGCCTATGTCACTCCCAACCTGCGGGAGAAGATCGAAGTTTATCAGTCTTACGACCTGCCCGTTTATTTCGGAGGCACGCTGTTCGAGGCTTTTCTGATCCGCAACCAGTTCGAAGATTATATTGCTTTATGCAAGGATTATAAGATCGATTATATGGAGGTCAGCGATGGCTCCATCACCATTCCGCACGCGGAGAAATGCGGGTATATCGAAAAACTGACCAAGCACGGCACCGTGCTGAGCGAAGTGGGCAGCAAGGATGCGGAGCATATCATCCCTCCCTATAAATGGATCGAGCTGATGCGGGCCGAGCTGAGCGCCGGCGCGACCTATGTGATCGCGGAAGCGAGGGAAGCGGGCAATGTGGGTATTTACCGCGGCAGCGGCGAAGTGAGAGAGGGTCTTGTACAGGAGATCCTGACGCAGATACCTGCCGAGAAGATCCTGTGGGAGGCTCCGCAGAAAGCGCAGCAGCTTTATTTTATCGAACTGATCGGTTGCAATGTCAACCTTGGCAATATCGCCCCTTCCGAAGTGATCGCCATGGAGGCGATGCGGATCGGACTGCGTGGAGACACTTTCCATTTATTTCTTAACAAAGAGGAATCGAGGTGAGAAAGTTTGGCCTGATAGGCTATCCTCTGACCCATTCTTTTTCACAAAAGTATTTTACAGAGAAATTCCTGCGGGAAGGAATTTCCGGCGCCGTCTACGAGAATTTTCCGCTGCCTGCCATTGCTGCGCTGCCGGATGTTCTTCGCGATGCGGAGCTGTGCGGGCTGAATGTAACCATTCCTTATAAGCAGGAGGTGATGCCTTTTCTGCATGTTGCCGATGCCGTCGTGACGGAGATCGGGGCCTGCAACTGTATACGCATCCGGGATGGCCGGTTATACGGATACAATACCGATGTTGTCGGTTTTGAGCGGTCTGTGATCCGGAAATTGCGGCCCTGGCATGACCAGGCCCTGATCCTCGGTACGGGTGGAGCGGCCAAAGCCGTCGAGTATGTGATGAAGAAACTGGGGATACGGTATAGACATGTTTCGCGGAGGGCGGGGGCTGGCGGGTTAAGTTATGAGCAGGTGGATGCTGCGCTGCTTAGTCACTATACGCTGATCATCAATACGACGCCACTCGGTATGTCCCCCAAAGTAGATGCGTGTCCGCAGCTGCCCTACGGGGCGCTTACTTCCCGACACTATTTATACGATCTGATCTATAATCCTACGCGGACGCTTTTCCTTCAGAAAGGGGAGGAGTCCGGGGCCACCGTCGAGAATGGGCAGGAGATGCTGATCATCCAGGCGGAAGAGAGCTGGAGGATATGGAATGCGGAGGGCCAGGGGGTGGCGCAAGCTTCGCGATGACTTCTCCGGGAACAGGCGCTACTTTTTTCTTCGCGTAATCATAACAGACCATGCCGGTGCGGGCGGTAACGAGTAACGAGTCCGAAGCCTGAACTTCCGATGCAGACGACTCCCTTTCTATTTTGTAAAACAGGGTAAAGCCGACGCTGGAAAATTCACCGGCCGTTACGGAGACGCGCAGGATGTCGCCGTAAAAGATCTCCTTTTTAAATTCGATGGCTACATCTCCCATGATGATCCCGACCCCGGCCAAATTCAGCTCGCCGTATCCATAATGGCGGAGGAACTGCACCCGGGCTTCATGGAGCAGGGACAAGACGGAATCGTTGCCGACATGCCCTCCATAGTTGAGGTCGGTAATGCGTACAGGGATCACCGTTGTAAATGAAAACTGTCCGGGCAAGTCTATTTTAATTCTTGGCATAGAAATTTTATGAGTTTGTCAGCCGCCTTTCTGCGGTGGCTGTAGATACCTTTCTCTCCGAGGGTCATCTCTCCAAAACTGCGCGATTCTCCATCGGGTGCAAAAACGGGATCGTATCCAAAGCCACCGTCGCCGGTTGGCGCGATCAGTATGCGGCCTTCGCAGATCCCTTCGAAGAGATGCTCCTGGCCATTCAGGACCAGCGAGATCACGGTGCGGAAACGTGCGCTGCGATCCTGATGTCCCTTCAGCTTATCGAGGAGTTTTGCGGTATTGTTGCTGAAGGCTCTGTCCTCTCCCGCATATCTTGCGCTCTTTACGCCTGGCTCCCCGTTCAGCGCCCGGACTTCGAGGCCTGTGTCTTCGCTGAAACAGTTTTTGCCGGTCATCCGGAAGATGGTCCCTGATTTTTCGGACGCATTGGCTTCGAGGGTATCGTGTGGTTCGGGTATATCGACCTCGATGCCGGCCTGTTGGAGGCTGATCACGGTTATTATGTCTCCTATGGCGGCCTGGACCTCTTCTACTTTATGCTGATTGTTCGTGGCGAAAATTAGCTGCATATATCTGGTGATTCGGGTGGATGCTTTTTGGGTGATGCTGATTGTGCTTGTCTGATGAGCCGGATTGGGGGGTGGTTGGTCCCGGTGCAAATATAGGGGTGCGGAGTGGATGGGCCGCCGCTGGGGAGCTGATGGGGGGAATGCGATGAAAAGAGGGCTGAAAAGAGGTGGGCAGATGGGACCACACGATGAAAAGATGCTGAAAAAGCGGTGAGAAAGGGGGCCACACGATGTATGTAATGGGCAATAGAGGTTGAACTTTTTCGGAATGCTTGATAATCAATGTGTTCAAAAAAGTTCAACTACTATGGCTGGAAAGGGTTCAACTACTATGGCTGGGAATGCTCCGGATCATTGCTGTCCGATGGGTTAGGAAGGTGCAGTGGGAGGGCGGGGGTGGCCTAGACCCCGAAGAGTTCTTTCAGGCAGCTCCACAATCTGGTCTTTATCAATTTGCTGGCCTCGCCAGGCGCAATCATTTCTTCGAGGGAAGGAGCACAGAGATAAGTACACTGGTCGTAAGCCTGGATCTTGAACTGTGGGAAATTGATCGGCAGCTCTGTTGCGATGGGCGGAAGGCCGAAGAGCAGGATCATCCGCGGAGCCAACTGCTGCCTCAATGCGGCGATCTTCACCGGGAGGGTCGCATGGTTCACGAGGGCGACATCGCCCATATTCATTTTACAGGCTTCCAGCATTTTGGTCAGCACGGTCAGCTGCTCGTCGGGCAGGAAAGTGATGCCAGGGGATTGAACGAGGATCGTTATTTTTTTCCGGTTTGTTCCTAAAAATTTATACGGACCCGCGAAAGGAAGCGTATTGGCAGCGGATGGGGTAACCGGGTCGGCTGCTGGTGTCAGGGGGGTGGGATCTGCCGATGCTGTGGAGACGGTGTCAGGAGAGGGCAGGGCTTTGGCAGCGGAGACGCTGGCAGGTGGGAGTGTGGCGCCTGCGATCAGATTGTTTTTGTACAATTCCGCAATGATGAAATCCGGAAGCTCAACGTCGTTAATATCCATATTATCAAGATTATGATCAGTGTCTTAAGCCGGCGCACGCCACACAATTTTTTGCCCGGTGTCCGTCCGATGTTTGCCGGTCGTTCAAAAAACTAACAATTGTTAGTATCTATTTTGGGCAACTATATACGAGTTGGGACAGGGTGGGATGAATTAAAAAAAGCGGCGAAGGTAGGATTAAATTCGAAAAATTTTAGTTGTTTATTTTCTAACGGATATTAAAAATATATTAACGGTTTTGCTAAAATTCGTAAATTGCAGGGAAGAGTTCTTTAAAGGAAAACCCTCAGCGGCTAACTGAGGGCAGAGACTTTTGGTTAAGGACAACTTAAAGTATCGGGCACAATATAATATTCCTCCTGATATTAACCAAGACTTCTCGTTTCCAAACTGAAATATTTTTACCAATAGTAATTTCCTCAGCCGGGAAGTCGCGTATTTTTACGCATTGCTGAATGGTAATCTTATATAAATTTGTATCGCCAATCTTACAAATGACACGCCGACTGTTATCAAAAATCTAATGGCCGAACGCGTCCTAAAAAAGCTAGCCCCAGTTGCGCAACTGGGGCTATTTGCTTGGCTATATGCCAAGCCGGTTAATAGTGCGACCGCAAGTGCAGCTTCGATCAGTTAACCCGCGTAATTTGTAAGACTATGGCAAATCCAAAGAAAGCTACAGGTCAATGTAGCTGTACGGACGGAACTGTGTACACCCCCTTTATTACGATAAAGGGAAAAAGGGTATACAGAAGAAATGGAGGCGTTTTCGCCTTCCGCTGCACTAAATGCAGCAAGTAGAGTAAACTGGCCCGAAAGGGTTAGTAAGTAATGCCGCACCCGTTGTATCCGAATCGGCCCTTTTCAAAGGAACCCCAGGCTCTGAGGTCGGAAATTCTTGAAACCAGGCAGGTCGTAACTGCCTGGTTTCTTGTTTTAAAACACAATAATACGCTCTTTAGTCTATATAATTTGTCATCTAATAGCCATTTCCCTCTCGTAAAACCGATTCGGGCAAAGATTTAACGTGTTTGATTAGTCAAATTATCGATAGTTAAATTAAGTTAATTTAATATACGAAAAAATAACCATTTCGGTTGCCTTACCTCAGCAATTCTTATACCTTCGCACTTCTTCTTTAACTCATATAACATACTTCTAATAAAAAAAGTTTATACGCAACTATAACTAATTGAACAGATTAGCCGCGATCTACTTACCAATCAATTGCTTGTATTTTAACCTTCCCCTGCTATTCGTTACCGATACGGCAAACCTTTCACAATCCGTTATCTGCCGGGAGTTGTAACGGGCTGCAAATTCATCGCAATACCTTTGAAGATGCCAGGGGCTGACCTGGTGGAAGATGCCGATAATACCGCGTTTTAGAAGGCTCCAAAAGTTCTCAATCCCGTTGGTGTGAAATCCACCCTTTACGTATTCGCCCTTGCTATGGTCAACGACCACATGGGTAAATTCTTTGGAGTTCTTCAGGTATCCGTACATGGCATAGCCGTCCGATACCATAGTACTGCCCTTCTCTACGTTCTGTTCAATCAATTTCTGAACGTTCCTTTTAGATACCCACTCAGTCACTTTTACCGTAACCTTGCCTCCGGTCTCTACGATGCCAATTACAGGGGTCTTGATATCCGATGCCTTCCCTGTCACTTTATCGATCGGACGGCGCTTATTGGCGTGCTTATTCCTTTCCAGGCCCCCTACGTAAGTTTCATCAATCTGAACCTTGTTTCTGAGCATGAGGGGAGCCTTTGTTCTCAGCATTTCACGAATCCGGTGTAAGACGAACCAGGCCGTTTTTTGGGTTATGCCTAGGTCGCGGGCAAGCTGGCAGGAACTGATTCCCTTCTTATGGGCGGTACAGAGGTAAATGGAGGCAAACCAAGTCCGCAGGGGGATTTTAGAGTTTTCGTAGATCGTGCCCACCTTGGCGGTGAACTTCTTATAACACTCCTTATTGCGGCATTTATAGCCCCTGTCGGTCTTATACGCCTTATCCGTCCCGCAGAAAGGACAGGTCGGGTTGCCGTTCCAGAGTTTTTGCTGTAGGTAGGCGATGCAGACCTTTTCATCTTTAAAGAAGTCCAGTAGTTCGGGGAGTGTTTTAAATTGATTCATATTAGGCGTTGTTGGGACAAAGATATAGTCTAAAAACGAACAAAACAAGTTTAAAACACATTTTTTAAGAAAAAATATTCACAAATATTATGTTGGAATATATTTCCCCTTATCTTTGGTTTACCAAACGGAAAAGCCCCGTTTCGTAGACGGGGCTTTTCTAATTCATTAACAGCTCGATTAAATTGAATGGTTTATGCAATCTAATTTACTTGATTTATTTGAAATGGCCAAACCGGAGAAACGGAAAACGCCAGAACAGAAACAGTTTGAAAAGGAAAATTTGGCTCTGTTACTAGCGTTCAAGGAGATCGTATCCGATTCCTTCCGCATGCTGCACGACCATATTTTCACCCTTATTAAGCCGGGTGGAGGCATGGACAACAAAATGCCATCCGTCACCCTTATCAGCTTCATCCGGACCTACATAATCCAAAAATTTCCCGCGTATTGCGGGAAGGCTACAAAGAGCCGGTTTAAGTTGGTGACACCTACCCAAAACAATATTTATCTAAAGAAATTGGATTTTAAAAGAAGGCCCTCAAATCGGAAAAGCACGGCAAATGATCTTATTATGTACCAGCTAACCAAATCCAACAAAGACAAAGGGGGGAATGTGTTTTTGGGGTATGTTACAGATAAGGTTTTTTCGAGGGTTCTGGGTATTTACGCTGTCTGTTTAGACGGCAAGGAATGTCTTTGGGAATGCGACATATTAGCCCTTGCCCGGAAGCAGGAAACCAAGGTAATCCGAATGAAGAAAAGAGGGGAAAAACTTAAACTTAAAGATACTGCCGTTCCTATCAAAAATAATGACGACGCCAAATTAGAATGACCACGCTTTATCCAACCACACATAGCCTAAATAACCATGCATCAAGCCAACCCAAAGATGATCGAAATTGCACGACAATCAAGAGGCTACACTCAAAAAGAGTTAGCCTCTTTATTACCCAACATCAGTCAGCCTAACTTATCCAAAATTGAAAAGGGGCTTCAACCCCTTTCCGAAGAAAACCTAAAATCTATTTCCGTTGCTCTGCGTTACCCGATTGATTTCTTTTATAGAGAAGGGCTAAGAACTCCTTTCTCTAACATTTATTTCCGTAAACGAACCACAGTCTCTCAAAGAAGCCTGGATCTTATATTTTCCGATGTCTATATAATTCTATTAGCAATCGATGACCTTATTTCGGAAGTGGAATTAAGAGAATACGCAAAGTATACTTTTGATTTCTCTGATGGATGGACTGCTGAATCAATCGCGTCAAGGTTAAGAGAAATTATGGATATTAGTTCTGGGCCTATCAAAAACTTGGTGGAAGTCATAGAGGAGGAAGGTATAGTTTTATATTTTTATGATACTGCGGAAGAAAAATTTGATGGCCTGACGGCGTACACAAACAAAGGCATTCCAGTGATTTTTATCAATAAGAACATGCCGAATGATCGCATCCGTTTTACTCTCTGCCACGAATTAGCCCATTTGGTGGCTCATATCCCATGCGATGTTGAGCCTTGGAGGGATGTTGAACATGAAGCAAATGATATTGCTTCCGCTATTCTTATGCCTAAAACAGACTGTTTGAGAGACTTGAAATTATTGAGCTATAATAAACTTACTGGTTTAAAAGCCTATTGGGGCGTCTCAAAGGCTGCTATTATTAGGAGGGCTAAGACATTAGGAGCTATAAACGAGGCCACCTATAAGTATTTGATGATTGAATTAGGGCGTAGAGGCGAGAGGAAGGCGGAAGCCGGGTTCGTGGAGCTTGATGACCCAAAGACGGTTATTGAAGTGATTGATCTTTTAAAAACAAAACTTAATCATACAGATGATATTATTGCAGAAAATATGGCATTAGAGACAATTGATTTTGCCAAGTATTTTGAACCTACTTCAACCAGAATTAAGGTTAGGTCAATCAGGAGAGCTATATGAAATTAAAGGGCAATATAACATTGCCCTCAAAATACCCGGTAGGAAATAACGGCATCATTATATGTGTCGTGAACCTCGTTGCGCAATCCTCTCATCAGGGGTTCTTGGATGGCAGTCCAGCGCGTCGCGGGGGTTTCCTTTTATAAAGATACGAAAACTTAGTAATTTAGCGATATGGCAAAAGCTAAGAAAAAACGAGCCTCCAAATACGACGAAAAGCTGTCTATTGACGGCAGCTTTGAAGATGTGATCCGGGTATCCGTGCAGCCGGGCCCTGTAAAGGCCCAGGAACCCGCTAAGAAGAAGAAAGCCGTTAAGAAGGGGAAGTAGTCCTATTTTTTCTTGGCGACCTTCTTGGGGCCGCTACGCTGGTTGTAGATCAGGTCGAACATCGCTTTCGCGTCAATCTCAAAATACCCGCTGAACAGGAATATATCGTTTACCTTTATTTCATTCACGTTCCCGATCATTCTGGCCATCCTGTTGAAGTGAATGCCCAGCTCGTCGGCTACCGTAGTTTTCGGGATGTGCTCGAAAATGTCCTTAAATTCCAGCACATTGCCCGTCTCGATTAGAATTTTTACGGTCTTATGCCTCTTATCCTTCGTCATATCTCAAAGAAAGAAATAAAGGATTGAACGAAAGGGATATACTACATCATTTTAAGTATAAAACTTCTAAATATTCAGTTATTTACTACAAAATCGGTAGTTATATGATAATATTTATTAGTTTCATCCTTTATAGGATAAGGTTTAATAGGTAAAGCTTTTGAGTAGTAGTCAATCCCTTGACAGTCTTGCAGGGGAGGAAAGCAATAATCGTTATTTGGACCCCGGCGCAAGTAAGCAGCCGGGGTTTTTGTTGTAACTTAGCTCCTGTCCCAACTCGTATATAGTTGCCCTATTTTGCCAGCACAAAGATTGTTCGTTTCTTTGTGAGAACAAAAATAAGATTTTATGATCGCTGCTATGGACATTCAGATCACGAAAGCCAATAAGAGTAGACTGGGGGAGCTGGATTTCAGTAACCTTCCCTTTGGTAAATATGTCACCGACCACATGCTGGAAGTGGATTATGTGAATGGCGAATGGAAGACCGTGACGATCAGGCCTTATCAGCCTTTGTACCTTGCTCCGTCGCTGGCGGCCCTGCATTATGGACAGTCCATTTTTGAAGGCATCAAGGCCTATAAGGACAGCGAGGGAAACCCGTTTATTTTCCGGCCCTATGATAATTTTAAACGATTCAATATAAGCGCGGCCAGGATGCGGATGCCGGAAGTCCCGGAAGAGATCTTTATCGAAGGTATGCGGCGGCTGGTTGATCTGGACAGAGATTGGATCCCCATGGAGAACGATTATTCTTTATATATCCGTCCGTTTATGTTCGCCACCGATGAAGTGATCGGGGTGAAGGCTTCCGACTCCTACAAATTCATGATCCTGCTGAGCCCAACCGGCCCCTATTATTCGGCGCCGATGCGGATTTATGTGGAGGAAAAATACACCCGTGCCGCCCCTGGAGGGATCGGTTTTGTAAAAGCGGCGGGGAATTACGGCAGCAGCATGCAGGTGACGGCCGAGGCAAAGGAAAAGGGCTATGACCAGGTGTTGTGGATGGACGCCTTCGAGCATAAATATGTGCAGGAGATCGGCACCATGAACGTTTTCTTTATCATCGGCAATAAGGCCATAACCCCGGGTCTGGAAGCCGGCACCATACTGGACGGGGTCACCCGGAGCAGTGCCATCGAGGTCCTGAAGGAAGAGGGCTATACGGTGGAAGAAAGACCGATCCATATCGACGAGATCATCGGGGCCTACAAGACGGGTGAGCTGACGGAAGTATTCGGTACGGGCACGGCGGCCACCATTTCCATGATCAAAGAACTGGCCTACGAGGACAATACCCTGAAATTCAATACGGATAACTGGAAAGCGGCGCCTGCCGTTAAACAGATCCTTACGGAGATCCGGGAAGGGAAAAGGCCCGATACCCGGGGCTGGATGTTCCCGGTGTGATCCCGGCGGAAATCGCAGGATTAACCCGATGGGACTGCGCTGTGAGCCTTGTCCTGGTCCCGCGCCTGAGATTCCCGGTTTTTTCATTTTTATTTGTTTGTTTCCCAGAGGAAAATTACCTTTGCCGTCCCAAAATAAATTAAGGTAGAATGCCTACTATACAACAATTAGTCAGAAAAGGAAGAGAGATTATCCGTGCAAAAAGCAAATCCAGGGCTTTGGATGCTTGTCCTCAGCGCCGTGGGGTTTGTACCCGCGTGTACACGACGACACCCAAGAAGCCGAACTCGGCCCTCCGCAAGGTGGCTAAAGTGCGTCTGACCAACAAGATAGAGGTGATCGCCTATATCCCAGGCGAAGGCCACAATCTCCAGGAGCACTCGATCGTGCTGATCCGTGGAGGTCGTGTAAAGGACTTACCAGGCGTGCGTTATCATATTGTTCGTGGAAGCCTGGATACGGCCGGTGTGAAGGATCGTAAGAAGAGCCGTTCCAAATACGGTACCAAGAAAGAAAAAGCCGGCGCTAAACCCGCTGCAAAAAAATAATCATAAATAGTAATTAGTAATTCCACCGAAAAATGAGGAAGACACAACCGAAAAAAATACCCCTGGCCCCGGATGCAAGATATAATGACAAGCTGGTCACCCGCTTTGTCAATAACCTGATGTGGCAAGGGAAAAAAAATACTGCTTTCAACATTTTCTATGACGCCATGGAAAAGATCAGCAAGCAGACCAATGAAGATGGCTATGAAATCTGGAGAAGGGCCCTCTCCAATATTACCCCGGCCGTGGAAGTCCGCAGCCGTCGTATCGGAGGCGCCACGTTCCAGATCCCTGCCGAGGTTCGCCCCGACAGGAAAATATCCCTGAGCATGAAATGGCTGATCCGGTACAGCCGTGAGCGGAATGGTCGCAGCATGGCCGAAAAGCTGGCTGGGGAGATCGTTGCAGCGAGCAAGGGAGAAGGCGGCGCTTTCAAGAAGAAAGAAGATACCCATCGTATGGCTGAAGCCAACAAGGCTTTTGCCCACTTCAAGGTATAGATTTACAGACTTGGCTTACCATATTACGAACCCTGCGTATGACGCAGGGTTTTTGTGTTAAAATGCATTTTGCATGAAAAATTTAGTTACCTTTGCGCACCAAATTAAAAGGAGGGTAGTGGCCGATGGAAAAGCAAAATCAGGAGGCCGTTCAGGGCAGATGCGAAAGAGGATCGGGTGAAAAGTTATAGGCAACTGGCGGCAGATCAGGGCAATAAAAAATTAAACGGTTTAACTTCTTAATAAACAACAATGGCAGACTTAAGATTTCAAAGGAATTTTGGTATTGCGGCTCATATCGATGCCGGAAAGACCACCACTACCGAACGTATACTGCGCTATACCGGCATGATCCACAAGATCGGTGAAGTACATGATGGCGCCGCTACCACCGACTGGATGGAGCAGGAAAAGGAAAGAGGGATCACCATCACTTCGGCCGCTGTAAGCTGCCAGTGGAATTTCCCTACCAACAAGGGTACGGTGGATGCCAATACAAAAAAATATTATTTCAATATTATCGATACTCCGGGTCACGTGGATTTTACCGTTGAGGTAGAGCGTTCCATGCGCGTGCTCGATGGGCTGATCGCCCTGTTCTCTGCCGTGGATGGCGTGGAGCCCCAGTCCGAGACCGTTTGGCGTCAGGCCAACCGGTACAAGGTACCCCGTATCGGTTTCGTCAATAAGATGGACCGTTCCGGAGCCGACTTTATCATGGTGGTAAACCAGGTAAGGGACATGCTCGGGGCCAAGGCGGTTCCTCTGCAGCTGCCGATCGGCGCCGAAGATGATTTCGTGGGTGTAGTGGATCTGATCAAGATGAAAGGGATCATCTGGCATATGGAAACGGAAGGGATGACCTTCGACGAAATCGAAGTGCCGGCAGATATGCTGGACGAAGCGCATGAGTGGAGGGCCAAGCTGGTAGAAGCCGTAGCCGAATACGACGACAAGTTGCTGGAAAAATTCTTCGAAGATCCGAAAAGCATTACCGAAGACGAAATGCATGAAGCGATCCGTAAAGCTACGGTAGACCTCAGCATCGTTCCGATGATGTGCGGTTCGTCTTTCAAAAATAAGGGCGTTCAGACTGCATTGGATGCCGTTTGCCGTTATCTGCCTTCTCCTCTCGATATCGAGGATACCGCAGGTACCGACCCCAATACGGGCGAAACGATCTACAGGAAAGCCAATGCAAAAGAACCTTTTGCGGCGCTGGCCTTTAAAATCATGACCGATCCTTTTGTCGGTCGTCTGGCGTTCTTCCGGTGCTACAGCGGTCATCTCGACGCGGGCTCCTATGTACTGAACGTGCGGAGCGGCAGGAAAGAGCGTATCAGCCGTATCATGAAGATGTTCGCCAACAAGCAGAACCCCATCGACTTTATCGAAGCGGGCGATATCGGGGCTGCGGTAGGTTTCAAGGAAATCAAAACAGGAGATACTTTGTGCGATGAGGACCATCCCATCACACTGGAAAATATGTTCATCCCCGAGCCGGTGATCGCGATCGCCGTTGAGCCAAAGACACAGGTCGACGTCGATAAGATGGGTCTGGCGATCTCGAAGCTGGTGGAAGAAGATCCTACGCTGCGTGTAAATACCGATGAAGATACCGGTCAGACCATCCTGCGTGGCATGGGTGAGCTGCATCTGGAGATCATCATCGACCGTATGCGCCGCGAGTTCAAGGTTGAAGTCAACCAGGGCGCTCCCCAGGTGGCGTACAAGGAAGCCTTCAACACGACCATCGAACACCGTGAAGTACTGAAGAAACAGACGGGTGGCCGTGGTAAATTCGCCGATATCCAGTTCGCGATCGGACCGGCCGATGCGGAATGGCTGAAAGAGAACGAAGGCAAGCATTTCCAGTTCGTGAACGATATCTTCGGGGGCTCGGTTCCCAAGGAATTCATCCCTGCTATTTCGAAAGGGTTTGAAACGTCCATGACCACGGGTGTACTGGCCGGTTATCCGCTGACCAGCATGAAGGTCCGGGTATTCGACGGCAGCTACCACGATGTGGATTCCGATGCCATGAGCTTTGAATTGTGCGCCAAAGCCGGTTACCGCGAAGCAGGCCGCAAGGCCAAGCCGATCCTGCTGGAACCCATCATGAAGGTGGAAGTGCTGACCCCCGACCAATACATGGGAGATGTGACGGGTGACCTTAACCGCCGCCGTGGCATCCTGGAAGGTATGGACAACCGCGCCAACCTGCAGGTGATCAAGGCAAAGGTGCCGTTGAGCGAAATGTTCGGGTATGTTACCCAACTGCGTTCCATGAGCTCCGGCCGTGCAACCTCGACCATGGAGTTCTCGCATTACGCCCCGGCGCCTAATAACGTCGCTGAGGAAGTAATCGCCAAAGTGAAGGGCGCCAAGGCAAAAGCAAACGCATAGAGAATTAAAATAAGATTAAAATAGTAAAGCTCCGTTGGCATCTGCCGACGGAGCTTTTTTTATGCGCCTGGGTGAACAGGGACGAGACAGGGCGCGGAAAAGCCCCGATGGAAGAATGAACAGATAAGGGTAAGATCATGCTTCGGCATGGGGGGTGGAATGAGATTTGCGGCGGTTAAGGGGAACAGGAATAAAATAATGGATTGTGGTTAAACGTTTTTAACTGAAGGGCTTCTAATTTGTAACTATAAAATTTAGCGTATGAAATCTCATTTGTCCAAACTGGCAATTATTGCATTTTTGTCTCTTGGTTTTGGTCTTTCCGCTTCCGCACAGATCTATGTCAACGTAAGGCCTGGCTTTACCCGTGTCGAGCATCGCCCTCCGGCTCCCAGCCGTGGTCATGTCTGGGTTGACGAAGACTGGGCTTACCGGGATGGTCATTACGTCTCTACCGGTGGTCACTGGGTGGCCCCTCCCCGTCCGGGAATGGTATGGGTAGCAGGTCGCTGGGGTCATACCCGCCGCGGCTACCAGTGGACTGCTGGCCGCTGGAAGAGGAGATAGGATGATAGGATAAAATTAATTCTGGTCCCCGGCACTTGTGCCGGGGTTTTTTTATGCAAACGGCGAGCAGCCTGTCCGCG
>DATHHO010000155.1:0-10429 GCA_035317125.1 Puia sp. | reverse complement strand
TGGCGGAACATGGGCCATATCCGGCAGGCCGTAAACATCCCCGGCACCGAGCTGCCTGCAAGGGCGGAGGAGATCGGGGCCTTTAAAAACAAACCGGTGATCGTCTACTCCATCGGCAGCTCGCCGGAGGCCTTTACCTCGGCCAGATGGCTGAGTAAGAATGGCTTTACCCAGGTATATGTGCTGGTTGGCGGACTGTTCAACCTGCGCTGGACGGCCGCCAACATAAAAGACCACCAGGCCCTCGGCGCCCTTGTCACCGATATTCCCGCCGACAATTTATAGGCGACCTGGCCGCTCCCCGCTGTTTTTCCGTACCTTTGCGGCTCAAAAAACAGCAAACACCGTATGGGCTTACAAGCAGGGATCGTAGGACTACCGAATGTGGGGAAATCGACTTTATTCAATGCCGTCAGCAACAGCGCGAAAGCGCAGGCCAGCAACTACCGTTTCTGCACGATCGAGCCCAATATGGGGCTGGTCGACGTGCCCGACGAAAGACTGCACAAGCTGGCGGAGCTGGTCAAACCCAACAAGACCGTTCCGACCCAGATCGAACTGGTGGATATCGCCGGCCTCGTCAAGGGCGCGAGCAAGGGCGAGGGTCTGGGAAATAAATTCCTCGCCAATATCCGCGAAGTGGATGCCATCGTGCATGTGATCCGCTGCTTCGAAGACGAAAATATCCTCCGCGACGAAGGGGCCATCAACCCGGTCGCCGACAAGGAGATCATCGATACCGAGCTCCAGCTCAAAGACCTGGAAAGCGTCGAGAAGAAATTCAGCAAGACCGAGAAGATGCTCAAGCTCCCCGACCCAAAGATCAAAGTCGAATATGAAATATTAAAGCGTTGCAAGGAGCACCTCGAAAAAGGCAGGAGCATCCGCGAACTGAACCTCGACAAAGACGAGAAAGTCGCCGTCGCCGATCTCTTCCTCCTCACGGACAAGCCCGTACTCTATGTGGCCAATGTGGACGAGGCCGCCATGCATACCGGCAACAAATATTCCGATGCGCTGAAGGCAGCCGTCGCCGGAGAGAACGCGCAGGTGATCGTGATGAACAACTCCATCGAAGCGCAGATCTCGGAAATGGACGATCCCGCAGACCGCCAGTTGTTCATGGAAGAATACAAGATGACAGAACCCGCGCTGAACAAGCTGATCCGCAGCACGTACAAGCTGCTGAACCTGGCCACCTACTTTACGGCAGGTGTGCAGGAGGTAAGGGCCTGGACTATCCACGAAGGCTGGAAGGCGCCCCAGGCTGCCAGCGTGATCCATACGGATTTCGAGAAAGGCTTTATCAAGGCGGAGGTGATCGCCTACAATGATTTTATCCACTACGGATCGGAGGCCGCCGCAAGGGAAAATGGCCGCCTGAGGATCGAGGGAAAAGAATATCTGGTGAAGGACGGAGATGTGATGCACTTCCGGTTCAACGTATAAAACTCCATAAAAGAAAAAAGGGCCTGCCGGCCCTTTTTTCTTTATAAATTTATTTCAGCAGTTCGTCAAAAAGCAAAGAGACATAATAGATCGCCCCGATCTTTGGATTGCCAAAAGAGGTCTGGTAATAATGGTTCAGGATATTGGAACCGCCCAGCTTGATCATGGTCTTCACACGCGGCAGCTTATAGTTGACCTGCGCATCGATTGTACTGAAGGCCGGCACATTACCGGTCGAGAAACTGGAATTCCACAGGAATGAATCCTGCCAGCGCCACATGATATTAAAGCCGACATTCTTATAGAGGTTCCTGTTCGACAGCCCGATATTGACCCGGTATTTGGGCGAGTTGAAGTCGTTCTGCAATCCTGCGGTATCCCCACCCTTGATGGTATTGAAGGAGACATTTCCGGAAAGCGTCCAGCTATGCACCAGATAATCCAGACCCAGCGCCCACCCTTGCGTCTTTACGGCTGTGGGATTGTTGACATAGGTGGCGAAGATATTCGCCTTGCTGAAGGAAGGGTCCTGCGCCAGCGGCAGCGTGGGCTGTATCAGGGCTATATAAGACTCGAAGTCCTTATAGGAATCGTAATAATAATATGCGTCGATCAGCAGCCGGTTGCTGATCAGCCCTTTATACCCGATCTCCCAGGCCTGCACGCTCTCGGGCTTGAATTTGCCAAAGGTATAGGCCTGCAACAATGCGGGGTTGCCCGATGCCGCATAAGCCTGAACGCTCTGCTGCGTGTACCCCTTATTGCTATACAGGTTGTACTTGGTGAGCAGGCCCGGCAAGCCTCCGATCAGACGGGTATTGGAACGTATGGGAAGATCGATATACTGGTCCTGGTTGGTGGGATTACGATAGCCGGTCTGGTAGGAGACACGGATATTGTTCTGGGGAGCGACCGTGAACACGGCGGCAACACGGGGGGTGAAGCGTCCGTCAAAATTGTCGTTCTTGTCATAACGGAGAGAGCCGGTCAGCTTGATCCAGTCCACTACCTTCTTTCCTACCTGTACGAAACCGCCATATTCGTTCGTGCCGATCGTGCCGCTGGCATCATCGAAGATCGTGCCGTCGGAGTTCAGCGAATAGCGTCGTAATGAGGCGCCGGCCTGTACTTCCAGCACCTTGATATGGTCGGTAAAATCGTACATGCCTTCGTATTGGTACAGGTTGGTCTTATCATTGAACTTAGCCCCGTTCCTGCCCGGTCCGAATCCTATATAGGTGCTGGTGATCGCCTCCTTGGCCGAGTTGAAGGCCGCAGTGCCCGGCTGCAGCCGGTTACGGTCCGCATAGGCCCGGGCGATAGCATGGGCGTCCCCATCGGTATGAACCCCGGGTGCGCCCGCAAATATGCCAAGACGGGACTGGTTGTACACGGTGGCATACTCGGCAAACCAGCCGCCGATGGTGTTCCCGTTGGCATCCGTGATCTGGCTCGGGTTATAGGCTTCGTTCAGGATGCTGCCCAGTGCAGTGGCATTATAGGCTTTGCCGGAGCGTTCCTGCGTGGTATAGGCCCTTACATAAAACCGTTTGCCCCGCAGCTCCAGTTTGTATTGCCCGATATTGAAGTTGCGCAGCGAATAACGGTCGGACCCGGTATACACCGAGGTGCCCGTCCCCCAGTTGCCCTGCAGGATCCCTTCGATGTCGTTGGTAAACTTGTAATGCAGGGCCAGCCCGGTCTTCAGGCTTTTAGTGCTGTAATCCACCAGATCGGACTCGCGGTATCCCGTTCTTGAAACGGACACCCCGTTCAGATAGCCGCCGGTAGCCCCGAATTTCGTGTTGATCTCATCCCCGTATACATTCACCCCGTCATAATTCGGGTCGGTCGCATGGGAGGTGCCGGGTTTTACTTTCAGGTTGAGGCGGTCGAAATTACTGGAATCCTGCGCCCTCCAGTCATCCGCCTGCATATAGCTTATGGTGGCCTTGAAGGCAAACCGGCCGAATACTTTTGCATAACGCGCCGAAATATCGGGCACGAACCCTACACTGGGTTGCTCCACCTTCCCGAGGTGATTGACCCCTGCCTGTAGTTTTACGCTCAGACCCTGGTAATCGAAAGGGCTTTTGCTCGTCATCAGGAGCGTACCATTCATACCCCCTGCGCCATAGAGCGCGGAACTGGCGCCGGGCAGCAATTCAATATTGTCCACATCGATATCAGACATCCCGACGATATTTCCGACTGAAAAATTCAGGCCAGGCGCCTGATTGTCCATACCATCCACGTACTGGTTGAAGCGGGTGTTGCCATTGGCGTTGAAGCCCCGCGTCGTGATCCCGCGGAAAGTAAGGCTCTGCACGCTGGACTCTACTCCCTTCAGGCCTGGCAGCGCATCATAGAAGCTGGGTGCGGGGATCTCCCGTATCGTCACCGCATTCATTTTTTCGATGGACACCGGGGACTCGAGTATGCGCTCGGTTACCCTGCTGGCGGATACCACCACCTCCGTTCCAAGAGATACACCCTGTCTGAAGCTGATGTTGATGGGAGCGGAGGCGTCATGTACGGTGAACTCCTGCGATTCGAATCCGACGGAGCTGAAGACCAGTACAAAGGGAAGGGCCTGCGCGGTGGTTATTCTGAAATTACCCTTATCGTCGGTGAGCGTCCCGGTATGGGTACCTTTGATGGTGACCGAAACGGAGACCACCGCACTTTTGTCAATGAAATCCCGGACATTTCCCGAGACCGTAATGGATTGAGCGAAAACAGAGGCGGATAGAATTAAGGCGATTGACCCGAAGAAGAACTTAGATAGTATGGCTTTCATAAAACAAGTTTTCGTAAGTAATCTGTAACAAAGTACAGATTGTAAAGTGTTAATGAAAATTTATTTTTTTTCTCCGTTTCGTCCGATTTCTCCCGGTGTACCCATATTTTTGCCCTATGGCGACATTGCAATTCCCAGGTCAGACCCAATTCTATCGCGGCAAGGTGCGGGACGTGTACACCATAGCCGGTAAATGGCTGGCCATGATCGCGTCCGACCGTATCTCGGCATTCGACGTGATCCTGCCACGACCCATCCCCTATAAAGGACAAGTATTAAACCAGATCGCTGCATATATGCTGAAAGCTACCAGCGATATCTGCCCGAACTGGCTGGAAAAAGTGCCTGCCCCCAACGTGGCGATCGGCCGGAAATGCGAACCTTTTCGGGTAGAGATGGTCGTGAGAGGCAACCTGACGGGGCATGCCTGGAGGACTTATCACAGCGGCAAGCGGGAATTGTGCGGCGTCCCCCTGCCGGAAGGGCTAAATGAAAACGATTACTTTTCCACTCCGATCATCACCCCGTCCACCAAGGCGGAGGTCGGGCACGACGAGGATATCTCGCGTCAGGAGATCATCGGGCGCGGCCTTGTGAACGAGACCGATTACGCCAGGCTGGAAGAGTACACGCTGGCCCTGTTCCAGCGGGGCAGGGAGATCGCGGCAAAAAGAGGCCTGATCCTCGTGGACACCAAATACGAGTTTGGAAAGATCGGCGACACCGTTTATCTGATGGACGAAATCCATACGCCCGATTCATCGCGTTATTTCTTTGCGGATGGGTTTGAGGAACGTCAGGCAAAAGGCGAGCGGCAGCAGCAGCTGAGCAAGGAATTCGTACGGGAATGGCTGATCGCCAATAATTTCATGGGCAAGGAGGGGCAGACGGTCCCCGCCATGAGCGATGAATGGATCCAGACCATCAGCGCACGCTATATTGAATTATATGAGAAGGTCATCGGGGAAAGCTTCCGGCCCCAGGCGCTCAGCGATGAAGAGACCTATCAGCGGATCTTATATGCGCTCGGGGAACTGGAGTGATCGCTCCGGCGCTCTTATTCCTCCTCAGACCCCTTCGGCAGCGTAAAAGAAAACGTGCTTCCTTTGCCGGGCTCGCTCGTAACGTGCATGCGGCCACCATTCCTGGCCAGAAAATCCTTACAGAGCATCAGCCCAAGGCCGGTGCCCGATTCCCCTCCAGTGCCTTTTGTGGTATAATAATTCTCGGCCATCAGCTTCTTCAGATTGTCCTGGCTGATGCCGGTGCCGGTATCCTCGACCGTCACTTCTATGAACGAACGTTCTTCGCGGGCGTTGACAAAAATGGTCCCTTCTTCCGGCGTGAACTTGATCGCATTCGACAGCAGGTTGCGCAGCACGAGGTCGATCATATCCTTGTCCGCATATACATAGATGGGCTTTTCGATACGACTGCTGACATAGATCCGTTTTGCCTCGGCCTGCAGCCGGAGCAGCTGCAGCACTTCCCGTGTGATCTTCGAGATGTCCAGCACCTGTGGCCGGATGGCTTCGACCTGCATCTGGCATTTGGCCCACTGTAATAAATTATCCATCAGCCCCGTGGTGTAGCCAAGCTCCTTCACCACTTCGGGGATCATCATCTTTATTTCACCCGCCGGGATATCGTATTGCTGGATGTTGCGGAAGAGATTGCGCAGGGCATACATCGGGGATTTCAGGTCATGGGCGATCACCGAAAACAGCTTGTTCTTTAATATATTCAGCTCCGTCAGCTGCCGCGTCTGCTCTTCCAGCAACCCCGCCTTATGAACGATATCCGTTTTTTGCTGATGGATCTGCAGGTTGCTGCGGTGCAGGAGCCGGTTCTTATTCAGGATCTGCAGCTGATAACGGGTATTCTCGGTCCTGATAAGGAACAGACCGTAGAAAATGAAACCGATGGCGAGCAGCCGGTTGAACAGATAGAAATAATAATTGGTTGCTTCCAGCCGGTACTGATAGTCTTTCCAGACGACACAGACGAGGAAATAACCGGCCATCGACAGGCTGAACGAAAAGATGACATGATAGATATTCTTCAGGAAGAAAACGGACAGCACTCCGTACAATATAAAAAAGAATTCGACGCCGGCGTCGATCTTTGCGGCATAGACCAGACTCGTCATTACGGGATACAGGATAAAATAGCACATCCTGGCCATCTCATATTTACGGTAGTGATTTCCGGTGAGCACGGCCAGACTGATGAGCGCAGGCGAACAGGCAATGACCCAGGCCATGGCCGGCAGATGTTCATGATTGCAGAGCCCGGCAAGCGGAATGATGATACCCGAGCTGAGGCCAAAGAAATTGATGAGGTTGAAGATGCCAAGTTTCCGCTTCTCCATGCCGTCGAGGCCAGAGCTATACCCGATATGTTTGACATATCCCTGGAACCGGAAGAAACTTTTTACGGCAGCATTCATGCTAATCAGACTTGGATCGGAGAATAAACGTATGAATTACGGTTTTATTTGGAATAAGGTCAGCATCCTGTCCCAATGGGCTTTCTGGCTGAATGAAATGGCCTGATATATATAAAAAAATATATAGATTACCGGTAGCCCGGGGCAAAACTTGTCCCGCCGCGCATGGGCTGGGTTTAATAATGAGGATCGGGGGGAGGGGCGTCAGATGACGAGCAGAATTGCGTCAGCGCCGGGCTGGCATGAGATCGGCTATTGCGGCTGATCCGGCTGGGTTTTGCCAGCCGCCCGGGGTTCCTCCGGCTGGTCGCCGGGCTGTCCGGGCCTGAGGCGGGATTTAGCTTTGTTGAAGACCTGCTTGCCTTTGTCGATGCCCTTACGGATCAGCATTTGCTCTTCGGCTGGCAGGTGGATGGTCTTCAGACAGGACGGACTACAGCAGCCCTCATATTCCGCGGAGCAGGCTTCGCACTGGATGAACAGCAGGTGGCAGCCCTCGTTACGGCAATTGGTATGGGTATCGGCAGGGCCGCCGCATTGATGGCAACGGGCGATGATCTCACCGCTGATGCGCTCGCCAAGCCGGTCGTCGAACACAAAATTCTTTCCCCTGAATTTATTTTCCAATCCTTCTTCCCTGACGGTATTGGCATAATGGATGATCCCGCCTTCCAGATGAAAGACGTTCTTAAATCCATTGTGAAGCAGGTATGCGCTGGCTTTTTCGCAACGGATGCCGCCGGTGCAATACATGATGATGGTCTTGTCCTTGTCCGGCTGCAACATTTCCGCCGACATGGGCAGCTGTTCCCGGAACGTATCGGAAGGCACTTCGAGAGCGCCCTCAAAATGCCCCACTTCATATTCGTAGTGGTTGCGCATATCGACGACAATCGTCGAAGGATCTTCGGTAAGCCGGTTGAATTCCGCCGCATCCACATATTTCCCCTTCCGGCTCATATCGAATGCCGGGTCGGCGATGCCGTCGGCGACGATCTTATCCCTGACCTTTATTTTCAGCACCCAGAACGATCTTCCATCGTCATCGACGGCCGTGTTCAGCCGGATGCCATCCAACGGCCGCACTCCCTCCGATTCCCCCCCGATCGAATATAGATATTGCCGCAATTCATCCAGCCGGGACTGCGGTACGCTGATCTGCGCGTTGATGCCCTCCGAGGCGATATAGATGCGTCCGAACACCTTCAGCCCGTTCAGGGCTGCATACAGCTCATCGCGGAATGGTGCAGGCGCTGGAATGGGGAAATAACGGTAAAAAGAAAGGGTAGCACGGGGCTCTGTTTCCTGGTATAAACGCTCTTTCAGCTCCTTCTGGGAGACACGGTTGTGGAGTACTGCCATAGCCCCGCAAAGGTACGAAAAAATCATGCTGCTCACCGATTTCTCCGCCGTCCCTGAAGCCATTACCGACACCCCCGGACCCGGACCCCGCGCCGCCGGGCCGTCTATCGCCGCCCGGGTACAAAGGCATTACCCAGCAACCCGCCAAAGCCGATGCGGAACCCGAACTGGCCGTTATGGCCATTGAGATACGACCCGATGAGGTCCACCCGGAAGATCTTGAAGATATTTTCCAGCCCGCCGAAGACCTCCACATAATTGTTGTTTGGGTTCACATAAAAGGCATTCGACCCGCCCACAAGATACCAGTTCAACCGCCGGAACAAGGGGACCTTGTTGGTAAGAAGCCCGTTGAAATGATGCTCGATATGGCCGGTGGCATAGAAGGCAGCCGTAGTGCTGTTGGCATAATAAGGCGCCAACTGGAAGCTGTTGAGGAATTCGCTGGCGAAGACGATCTGGTTGCCGTTAAAATGCTGATAATCCTGGATGAAGACCGATCTCGTATTCAGGAAGCCGCCCAGGCTGAACCGGTAGCGCAGCAAGCCCTTCAGCTTGAAATTGATATTGTCGCGGATGGAGAACTGCCATTTATCGAAGTCCACATCGCTGCCAAGGGCGCCGCTCCATCCCTTCTGATAGGTAAAGTCAAAGGTGGGATATTTTGAGCCGATGGAGATCTTGCGGTGCGGGAGTTCGATATACCGTTGCCCGGGTTGGAATTCGAGGTTGATGCCCGTGAGCAGCGCCTGGTGCCGGGGGAACTGCGCCGACAATTGTTCGAAGGGATAGTTGGGCGTAAAAAATCTGTTCTTTATTTTGATGAGCGAATAATCCGTGGTATTCTCCAGCGGCATCCGGTCCTCATACAGCACGTTGGCGGATATGCGCAGTCCGTTGTCCAGACGGCGCGCAGAACTCAGCTCCACAAAAGCATTCTCATAAATCTTCATATAATTCCTCCGCACCAACAACGTGTACAGCCCATTCAGGCTTTCTGAGATAGGATTGCCCGGATTGAACTGGCTGACTCTTTTGCCCCCTGCAAGGGTCCATGTCTGCCTCGTACTGGAAAGATCATCTCCTTCCATCGACACGGATCGTTTACTCCACTCCAGCGCCCCCCAGGCATTCAGGTGGGTATTATTGAAGCCATACCGGATATGCGGCGTAAAGGACAGCACGGGCCCCGAGGGCCGCAGCGTCTTAGACAGGGTACCGATGATATTGACATTGATGCCCTCCACCGTGTTATAGCCTACATTGGGCAGCAGGCCCTTCAGGGAATAGCGGAAAGCGCCCCCGGGATTGAAGTCCGATCGGGAGAAACCGGTCTGCAATACCTGCAGGACCTTCACGCGGCCCTGGCGTTTGAGCAGGGTGTCGCGGTTGCGTCTCGACCCTGCGGAGTCGAGGGTGCTTTCATATATGCTGTCTTTGATCTTATAATCCCTTTTCTCTTCCGGCTCCAGCGGGATGGGGCGGATGGAATCCCAGTACTCCTTCGTTTTTTTATTGACGGCCGTGTCATAGCGGATCAGTACGTTGTTAAAATATTTTTTATGGAACTGCGGGGCCGTCTCATATTTGCTGAACACATCGAGGAAATTCCCGACCATCTCGAGACCGAACAGGTTGAAGGTGAAATAGACCACCTGGTCCTTGGTCTGCCATACGCCATTGCCGATGGGGACCTGGAATTGTCTGATCTGCAGGGTATCCAGGATCTCCAGCTGGGATTGCTTCAGCAGAGTGAGGTCGAGGCTATGGATGCGCCACTCCCCTTCCATGATGTTGATCGTACCGGTGAACAGCGGTTCGTATTTCCGGCGAGGCGTCACCTGGATCTTGTTGATCTCTTTTCCATCTTCAAAAAAAGAGCCCAGATATTTATACTTATAATAATGCAGGGCCGATTCCGCAACCGGAGAAATAAATCCGCGGGGATTCAGTTCGGAGCCCAGGACCGTGACATTGTTATTATAGAAATTGATAAAGGTGGGGAAGCTGAACCCATAGCCATTGCTGCCGCTCTGGCGTCCGGAAAGCACTTCCAGCTTGATCTTGCCGGGTTTTTTAAAGGCGATCTTCGTCAGCGATTCCGAAAGGAAGATGACTCCTTTGCCAGCCGAGTCAAGACCTGCATCTTTTTTATCGTTGCCGGTGATCTTCTGCCCGAGGAATCTGTCGGGTAGCTTGCGGGTCTTTGCCAGGGTCTTGATATACGCTTCGCAGGTAAAGGAGTCGAGGGGAAATTCGTACTCCTTTCTTTTTTTGATGGCATGCCGGATGATCTCATAGGCGGGGTCTTCCCCGCCTGGCCGCACGACCACCTCGCCGAGGGACAGTTGTTGCAGCGAAAGCCGGAA
>DATHHO010000154.1:0-10621 GCA_035317125.1 Puia sp. | reverse complement strand
CTCCATAAACTTCATGGGCTGTTATGCGGCCATACACGCGCTGAAGTCGGCCGACGCCATCTGTAATTCCACTCCGGGGGCGAAAGTGCTGATCGTATGCACGGAATTATGTACCCTCCATTTTCAGCGGGATGCCTCCACCAGCAATATCACCTCCAGTCTTTTGTTTGGAGATGGCAGCGCCGCCGCACTGATCGTGTCCGACAGTCCCGCCAACAGCTCCGGGCGTCCTGCAAAAGGAGTCCGTCTTGGCAGCTTCTATTCGGAAATCCTGCCAAAAGGAAAAAAAGATATGGCCTGGGAATTATCCTCCACAGGATTTCAGATGACGCTGAGCAATTATGTCCCCGACCTTATCGAAGAAGACCTGTCGCTGCTGGTGGAACGAGCGCTTAAGAAGAGCGGGCTGGAACAGGATGCCATCACGCACTGGTGCGCGCATCCGGGAGGAAAGAAGATCCTCGAAGCGATCTATAAAAGTCTGCATTTTACCAACGGTCATCTCGACGCGAGCTATGCCGTGCTGAAGGAATATGGAAATATGTCTTCCCCGACCATCCTGTTCGTATTGCAGCGGATCATGGCGGGGCTCGATTACCGGCAGCGCAATAAGCTGTTCGGGGTTGCTTTCGGGCCGGGGCTCACCATGGAAACCTTTATTGCAGGGACATGAGCCAACAATTTTGAATGTATGGATCTTTCAAGGCGAAGTGATCAGAAAGAGTGTCTTGACCGGGACGATATTCCATTCGATGCCATTGAAAGGAATATGCAGGAATTGAATACGATCAATACCTGGCTGGGTGGCCACGCCGTCAGCATCAGTGGGCTGAAACAATTGTTAAAAGGCGGGACGGGCGAATGGGCGACGAGTACAGGGGTGAAAGGCGGGGCGATCTCTAAAAAAATGTTAAACCTCTGTGAGATCGGCGCAGGCGGTGGCGACAATTTGATCGCACTGAGCCGGTATTGCCAGCAAAAAGGCATCGGGGTGCAGCTGACCGGGATCGATATCAATCCGCATTGCATAGCCGTAGCCCGGAAGAAAATAACGGACGGGGATGCCCGCTGGTTCCCCTCGGATTACCGCCTGGTCCATTTCGGAGATGGGAAACCCGATATTATTTTTTCCTCTCTTTTCTGTCATCATTTTACGGATGATGAGCTGGTGGCCATGCTGGGCTGGATGCAGTCCAATGCCCGTTCGGGTTTTTTTATAAACGACCTTCACCGGAATTTTTTTGCCTATCATTCGATCCGGCTGCTGACCAGATGGTTATCCAGGAGCTGGCTGGTAAAGAACGACGCTCCGGTGTCCGTACTAAGAGGATTTAGCAGGGAGGAATGGCGGCAGCTCCTTGCGAGGGCGGGGATAAAAGATTATTCCCTCCGGTGGAAATGGGCATTCCGTTGGTTGCTGGTCGTGCGGGTGGGCAGTTAGTTCGTGAATTGAATATCGTATATTGAAGGTTGAATGTTACATGATCCGGGTCAATATGATGTTGTCATCGCAGGCGGCGGGCTGGCAGGCCTGGCCCTTTCTATCCAGCTGGCGAAAGCAGGGTACAAAGTGGCCGTTTTTGAAAAGGAAAAATATCCCTTCAACAAGGTCTGTGGAGAATATATAAGTCTGGAAAGCTGGAATTTCCTGGAAGAACTGGGCCTGCCCCTGAGTGACTGGAGCCTCCCGATCATCGGGCGGCTGCTGCTGTCTGCGCCCAATGGCGATCATATAGAACATCCGCTGCCGCTGGGTGGGTTTGGCATCAGCCGTTACAAGATCGATGCGGAACTGGCCACCATCGCCCGAGCCAGCGGAGTGGACTTATACGAAGCTACCAAAGTAAAGAACATGGTCTTTGAACGATCTTCCTTCCTGATCCGCACTTCCGCCGGCGACTTTCAGTCAAGGATCGCCTGCGGAACCTTTGGGAAGCGGAGCAACCTCGATATAAAATGGAAGCGGCCTTTTACCCGGCATGCGCGGGGCAAGCTGAATAATTATATCGGCGTAAAATATCATATACGCACGGAATTCCCGGTGGACATGATCGCCCTGCATAATTTCAGGGATGGGTATTGCGGTATTTCAAAAATAGAGGATGACCGCTATTGCCTCTGTTATCTGACTACGGCCAGAAATTTGCAGGAGAATGGTAACTCGATCCCCGCAATGGAAAAAAACATTTTACAGCAGAATCCTTTTCTGGAAGAGATTTTTTCTTCTGTCACACGCCTGTACGATCAGCCGCTCACGATCTCACAGATCAGCTTTGAAAAGAAATCACAGGTGGAAGATCATATATTGTTGATCGGCGATGCAGCGGGTATGATCAGCCCTTTGTCAGGCAATGGCATGAGCATGGCCCTGCATGGAAGCAAGCTCGCATACCGGTGTATGGATTCCTTTCTCCGCAAGGAGATCGCCCGGCATGAAATGGAACAGGAATACACCGATCAGTGGCGCCGGCAGTTCGGCAGGCGGTTATGGGTGGGCAGGGTCTTGCAGCGTTTGTTCGGCAGCGAGTCGGGTAGTAATTTTTTAATACATTCGCTGAAGCCTTTTCCAAAGGTGGTTTCATTTTTAATCCGTCAGACGCATGGTCAACCATTTTAGGACTATTAAATGCATGGTTTTGTTCCTTCTGGCGGGGGTCTTTTCCGTCCATTCCGTCCATGGACAGAACTACCATGCGGTGGAGGGCTCGCCTTTTGCCGGCAGCCTGGGCGTTGCGAATAATCCGGCCTCCATCGTGTCTTCGCCTTACCCCTGGGATATTACCGTTTTCTCATTCCAGCTCAAAAATTCCACTAACGCCGTCACCATATCCAACTACTCCCTCCTGTCCGGAGTGGATAGCTCAAGATATGCCTTCAATAACGGGAATTCCGCCCGGTTCTTTAATTTTAATTTCAACATTCATCTGCTGAATGCCACAGTGGCCATAAACCGGCGGCATTGGATCGCTTTCGGGGCTAATGTGCGGGGATATGGGATCGGAAGCACCGGACGGTTCAACTATAACGATTCGCTGAACAGCATCCACGATTTTTTCACGATCAATAAAGGAGATTTCCCTTTTCAAGCAAACGTAGCCAGCAGCGCCTGGATCGAACTTTTTGCAACCTATGCTCAGACCATCCGGGATGACGAATATGGCCGGCTGAACGCAGGCGTCACGCTGAAAGCCATGCGCGGCATCTCCGGCGGTTTCGTACAGCTTAAGGACGCCTCCGTCACCGAGACAGGAACGGGCGCACAGACCATTTATACCCTTCACGGTGGGACCGGCAAATATGGATATTCCTCCAATTACGATCTGTGGCAGAAAGACAGGAGCACATCCCAGAATGTAAAAGATCTTCTCGTAAACAGCCGAGGGGGTCTGGCGATCGACCTTGGCGCAGAATACCTGGTAAAAACGCAGGCCGTGACCAATTACTCCAGTCCGGCACCATACAATGAATACGAATGGAAGTTCGGAGTGTCCCTGCTGGATATCGGACAGAACACCTTCAGGTATGGTACGCAGAGCAGATTTGCCAGCGATCCTAAACCCACCGCAGCCGATGCCGTGCTCGACGCAAAATTCCGGAAGGGCATACAAAGCCTGGCAGGCTTCAACGACACCGTTAACACACTCGTAAATAATTTCCAGACCCTGACCGGTTTTTTCAATATCCGTAATCCCGCCCGGCTGGTCATCAATGTGGATAAACCACTCCAGGACAATTTCTCCGTCAATGCCAATTATTCCTTGAACCTCACGGGCTCCAACAAGGGCAAAAACCTGAGTGTGCAGGAGATGAATGTGCTGATCCTGACGCCAAGATGGGAGACCAGACGCTGGGGGTTCTATCTGCCCATTCAGTATACGACGGAAAGAAAATTGTGGATCGGAGGCGCCTTCAAAGTAGGTCCCTTACTACTGGGAATACATAACTGGGCAAATGTATTCAGCAAGAGCAGCACACAGAACGGAGGCGGTTATATTGCCCTGGTCATCAGGTCAGGAGGAGGTTTCGCCGACAAAGTGGACAAGCAGTACGATTGCCCGAAAGAAAGCCGGTACTAGGACGGGCAACAAAATACCGGGTCCCGCTGTTATATATGTGCTATGCAAGATCCTCCAAAAAAAACCCTGGTCATCGGCGCATCCGATAACCCCAGCAGGTATAGTTACCTGGCGGTAAACCGGCTTCGCGGTAAAGGCCATCAGGTGATCGCCATCGGAAAAAGGAAGGCGACCGTGGCTGACGTCGAGATCGATACCCTCAAAAAAGCGGTCAGCGGCGTCGATACGGTGACGCTGTACCTCAGTCCCCGACTCCAGAAAGAATACTACGATTATATCCTGTCCCTGCATCCCCGGCGCATCATCTTCAACCCGGGTGCGGAAAATGAAGAGCTGTCGGATCTGGCCAGGGCCAATGGGATCGAGCCGCTGGAGGCCTGTACGCTCGTTATGCTCGGCACCGGACAATATTGAATAATCCCTGCCGGACAGTGTCGAATAATCTCATCGCCGGACACGCCGGACAGTACTGAATTAATAAAACCTTAACCCATAAACGATTTTGTCAATAGCCGGGTTTTAGGTATATTCGAAAAATCCTTTTTAATATGCTATGGCGAAAATTTAATGGCGACACGATCGATCTGCCCATAATCGATGCCGTTGAAAACGCGATCAGGCGGGAGACCGAGAGAGGTTATCACCTGAAAGTGTGCATCGGCACGGACTCACAGGTCAAAGGTCTGGAGACCGAGTTTGCTACCGTCATCGTTTTTCTCCGGGAAGGTCACGGCGGGTTCATGTTCATCCACAACGAAAAGACCAGACATCAGTACACGATCAAGGAACGCATGCTGGTGGAAGTTGCCAAGAGTATCGAGATCGCGTATGAGCTCTGCAATCTGTTCTCGAAGTACAATGTAGACATGGAAGTACACGCAGACATCAACACCAATCCCAGTTTCAAGAGCAATGACGCCCTCAAGGAAGCAATGGGCTATATCCTTGGAATGGGCTTTGCCTTCAAGGCCAAGCCGGAAGCCTTTGCGAGCAGCAGCTGTGCGAACAAGGTAGTAAACTGACGAGAACAACGTGGCAGACTGATCAAACTCCCGGATCAATAAAAAGCCCCCGGGTCAACCCTGGGGCGGGGTATATCCTCTCGAAGGATTCGTTCCGGGTTGCTGACCCGGTGGAAGGATATTCTCTTTAAATTCCGCATTCATCTCCTCAATGAGGTGCAGGATCTTATCCCTCCCCAGTCTTTTTACGGCGCTGGTCACAAAATGCTGCGGCAGGAATTGCCAGGTCTCGCGCATCTTATCCAGAAAGTCCTTGACGTTCTTCGCGACGGTACGCTGATTTTCCTTATCGGACTTGGTGAAGACGAGGCAGAAGGGGACTTCCCATTTGCCGAGCTGGTTTACAAATTCAAGGTCCAGCTTCTGAGGTGAATGCCGGCTGTCGATCAGTATGAAGACGGTGACGAGGTTCTCTCTTTTCCGCAGATAGTCTTCGATCATTTTCTCCCACCGCTTCCTTTCCGACAAAGAGACCTTTGCAAAGCCATATCCCGGCAGATCCACGACATACCATTTGTTATCGATGATAAAATGGTTCAACAGCTTCGTTTTGCCCGGAGTATTGGAGGTCTTGGCCAGTTTTTCGTTGTTGGTGAGCATGTTGATGAGGGAGGATTTTCCCACATTGCTGCGGCCGATAAAGGCATATTCTGGCTTGTCGGGCTTGGGACAGGCCGTGTAATCTGGACTGCTGACGATATAGGCGGATGAATTGATGACCATAGTTGACGCGTGATATTCCTGGCTGCGCGCCGGGATGTTTGCGGGGTCTTTCTCCGGCTGGCGGCAAACCGCGAAGGTATTCCTTTTGCGCTTACCTTTGCAGCCGTTATGGCAAAATACTCGCACGATACGATCGTTCCCTTTAAAGACTCGCATCTGGGTAAGAAACAGCAGGTTGCCGACATGTTCGACCGTATCGCGTTCCGGTATGATTTCCTGAACCGTTTCCTTTCCGGGGGAATCGATATTTACTGGCGCAAAAGGGCGATCCGGGAGCTGACCAGGGACCGGGCCAGCCGAAGCGAAACGACCGGCATTTCCGGAGCCGCGGGATCCGGAGCCTTTTCCGCGACCGGCACAATCCATGACATCCGTGGGGCAGCCGGTATGGCCGGCGCAGCGACCCACCCGCCCCAGACCATCCTGGACGTCGCCACCGGCACCGCCGATATGGCTATCCTGATGACGCGTTACCTGCCGCAGGCGAAGATAACTGGCATAGATATTTCAGAAGGGATGCTGGACCTGGGCAGGAAAAAGATCGGACGACTGCATCTGGACGAAAGGATAGCCTTGCACAACGGAGACAGCGAGGCCATTCATTTCCCGGACAACAGCTTCGATGCGATCACCGTTGCCTTTGGCGTCCGGAATTTCGAAAACCTCGAAAAAGGGTTAAAGGAAATGCTGAGGGTATTAAGACCGGGTGGCCGGCTGGTGGTCCTTGAATTCTCCAGACCCCGGCAGCATGTTTTCCGGCGGCTGTATAACCTGTATATGCGGCGGATAGCCCCGGGCATGGTGAAAATGGTCTCCGGACATGGCGAAGCTTATCAATACCTGAATGAGTCCGTCAGGGCCTTTCCCGAGGGGGATGCTTTTGTCAGCATCCTCGAAAATTGCGGCTATACCCAAACCCGTTCTAAAAAGCTCAGTCTGGGCATATGTACGGTCTATTGCGGTGCTAAAATCTTGTTATAAGGCCCGGTTTTCGCACTAAATCCCTTTATTTGCCGTTTATTCATCACCTCAAAGAATGCCTATTGATAATTTATTACTCTCGTAACGCAAGCCTGTAAGAAAGAACGGATTTAAATTATTGATTTTAAAGCATTTATGAAGATCAAAGCATTTTTGTCGACAAAAAGAAAGGCTATCTTTTTTGGGGTGTTCCTGTGCATTTCATTGGTCAGCTCCCAGGGAGTATCGGCTCAGCTCCGGGACTACCTTAACCTGCCCGATCATGACAGCAAAAAGTATTATCTGGGCATCGGTTTCATGTATACCACGTCCCATCTCCAGGTTACCCCCCATCCTCAATTCTTACAAAGTGATAGTGTGTTGTATGTCAATCCTTTAAATACAGGAGGCTTTGGCGTGTCAGGTATGTTCACGTTCCGGCTTTCCGAGCATTTCGAATTCAGGTTCGCCTTTCCCGAATTTATCTTCAACTCCAACAGGATCTCCTACCATATCAAATATCCGCCCAACGGTGAGCAAGTGCTGGCTACCAAGCAGATAGAATCCCTTTTACTCGGATTTCCCGCTCAGGTGAAATTCCTTTCGGACCGGATCAACAATTTCAGGGTCTATATGCTGGGTGGCTTCAATTACCGGTATGATCTGGCGTCCAATTCGGCTGCCCGCAAGGCTGAAAATCTGGTAAAGCTTTATCCCCACGATCTGAGTGTGGAGGCCGGCATCGGCTTCCAGTTCTATTTCCCCGTATTCATTCTGTCCCCCGAGCTCAAGATCAGCGATGGGATCCTGAATGTTCACGCCCGGGATGCAAACCTGCAATACTCCAATGTCATCGACAAGCTGAGGTCGAGAATGATCGTATTCTCGCTGATCTTCGAAGGTTAAGGAACGTTCACGAGCGGAGCGATGGGAAAGAACGAGGAGAAATGAAGTTACCGACGAAGTTCGGAGCAAAGCGGACCCCTCAATAATCATATTGTCTGCGGAACATGTTTATCCGGACCCCGGCTGTGAAGGTGGCCGAGCTGCCGTTCTTGTAGCCGGCCGGGGCAGATTTGTCGACCGTAAAATTCCTGTACATCGCGGAGAATTCCAGAAAAAGGTTTTCCTTCCATTCAAAAGACAGCAGCCCGGAGATGTTCATGCAATCCGACTGCGCCCCGGAGGTCTGGCCAAATCCATATTCCCTCGGACGCGTATCATAATTCTCGAAAACATTGCTGCCGAAGTTCTTTCCCGCAGAGTCGAGGCCCTGTTTGTAATAAATGATCTTCCCTTCCAGATTCCATTTCGCCGCGGGCTGATAATGGATGATGGCAAGGACCTCGGTGAAATTCGCGCCCAGCGGATGCGCAAGAGGCTGGTTGTAATGCGAATAATTGGACACCGTGTCGTTATGCTGGTACGTAAAGGGCCGCACGATATTCGTTTCGAACTGAAGGTCCAGGTTCTTGACGTTGAAGGCATCGATATATTTCAATCCCAGCTGAAGGCCCTGCTTGTTGCCCCACCAGCCATTCGAATAATGCAGGACCTCATGCAGCACGAATTCATTGAGCAGCAGTTGCCCGTAGACCTGTGTGGCATGTCCGATATTCGCCTTGAAGTCGAATCCGACCGTGGTTTTATCGGGGCTGCCATTCTGCTGCTGGGCAGACACGAGGAAGATGACCGGGTTCAGATAGGAGAAATCGTAATGGTCCGCCCGATGGAAGACAACATTCTCGTATAACCCCAGGTTGAGCCAGGGCGTGGCATTATAGCTCAGGTGGTGAATGACGGCGTATTTTTTGGGGTACTGATAATCGCCCAGATGGTGCTGGTTGGTGAGCTCCATAAAGATGTTCTGGTAATTCAGCTTCCAGATCCGCGTATTGAACTTCAGGAACAGATAGGGCGCGCTGTAATCGCTGAGGAACAGGCTGCGGTATCCGTTACCGATAAAGTTCTTGTCATAGCCAAACTGAAAATCAAAATATTTCCAGGCGTTGAAATAAATGGAGGCCCTGTTGTCAAAATAGTCGACGGCAGTCGTCTTGAAGTTCTTGTAATATCCCGCCCCGGGAACGGCGTCGAAGCGCGCGATCCGGTCCATCACGAAGCCCGGACCTCTTTCCTGGTTGTCCGTGAGATAAGCGGAAAATCCCAGCTTGCCCGCGATCATGCCGCGCAGGGTCAGGCCCTTGGAATTGAGAAAGACCCTTGCTTTATTGCCCGTTTCATAGGACTGGGTCTGCTGGATGGCGGGATTGATCGCCAGAAAGAAATCTTTTTCGTTGACCTCATAAAAATTTGCCTTTGTAGTATAGAACGTGTTCCACAAAGGCCGCTTGCTCTGAAAGCTGTCCTTATTACCGTTTACCCATTCGCTGTTATTCAGGAGGAGCGAGTGGAGATTGGCCATGTCCACTTTGGACAGATGGTACAGTTCATCGTAAGGATAGAATTTATGCAGGGAATCCGCGATCTCGGAGATCCGGACGGCCTGTCTGCGGCTGATGGGCTTGGCCGTGGTGATATTCAGTTCGGGATCGGTCTGCTGGAGGATCTCCATCCGGTCGAGGAAATGATCGAATTTCGAGCCCTGCGGTAAAAAGGTGGATTGAGCGGAACCGAAGACTGGAAAGAGGAGGGACAGGATGAATGCAGACAGGAATAAAATTATAGAGGGTCTTACAGCAGTTTTTATAAATTGCGTCATATTGGCGTTTAATTTAGCCGCAACCGGGTTTCCGAAAGATAGCACCCACTCGCAGCAAACTTTTTTCTTATGCAGAATTACCTGATCAGGAACATTTCCATAGTTAACGAAGGTAAGACCGTTAGTTCAGATTTACTCATCAAAAACGGCCGGATCGAAAAAATTGCAACCGGCATCAAACCCTCCTTCGCCGTTACGGAGATCAACGGAGAAGGAAAATATTTATTGCCCGGAGCCATCGATGACCAGGTGCATTTCCGTGAACCGGGATTGACGCACAAAGCCACGATTTATACGGAGGCCAGAGCCGCCGTCGCAGGCGGGATCACGTCCTTCATGGAAATGCCCAATACCGTGCCGCCTGCCTTCACCCAGGATCTGCTGGAACAGAAATACGCCAGGGCGGCCAATAGTTCGCTGGCCAACTATTCTTTCTACATGGGCACATCGAATGAGAATGCGGACGAAGCCCTCCGGACCAATGACAAAAGGAGAGATATCTGTGGTATAAAGATCTTTATGGGATCCTCCACGGGCAACCTGCTCGTGGATAACTACCTTACGCTGGACAAATTGTTCCGCGAAAGCGGGGTGCTGATCGCCACGCATTGCGAGGATGAAAAGATCATCCGCCGCAACCTGGAAAGGCTGAAGAAGGAGAACAGGGAGCTCAGGGCCTCGGACCACCCGGTCATCCGGGATGAGGAAGCCTGCTTCGAATCCTCGCTGACGGCTATCCAGTTTGCCAAAAAATACGATAGCCGGCTGCATATCTTCCATCTGTCCACGGAAAAAGAAATGCAGTTGTTCAGCAATCTCCTGCCGCTGGCGGAGAAAAGGATCACGGCCGAAGTATGCGTCCACCATCTGCATTTCACCAGTGATGACTATGCGGTGCTGGGCAACCGGATAAAATGCAACCCGGCCATCAAGGCCCCGCACAACCGGGAAGCCCTGTGGAAGGCCCTGCTGGATGATCGTCTGGACCTTATCGCCACCGACCATGCGCCGCATACGCTGGAGGAAAAAGGCCTGGTCAGAAATCCGGACGGAACCCTGTCCCCGGCTGGAGGAACCGCCGATGGGACCCACGCGTATGAACATGCCCACGCCGGCTT
>DATHHO010000153.1:0-65225 GCA_035317125.1 Puia sp. | reverse complement strand
ATCTACCTGGTGCTGAGGCATTCCGATGCTTACAATTACAATAATATATGGGTGAAGGGCACCGTACAGGAGCCCGGGGACACCGTCCTCAAAAGCCAGCGCTATGATCTTGTCCTGGCCACCAACGAGAAAGGCTGGCTGGGCAGCGGTATGGATGATATCTATGAGCACCGTGTCCTCGTGCAGCCGGGAACGAAATTCAGAAAGCCCGGCACCTATTCCTTTATGCTCGAACAGGTCATGCGCGAAGATCCGCTGAAGCACGTGCTGAATGTCGGGGTCCGCGTAGAAAAGGCGCAATAGGCGTCTCCGCCTCAAAATTGAGAACCTCAACGTAATAATGAACCTGTTCAAAAGAAAACGACTGTTCATCGCCACCGCCGTCTACTGGGTGCTGCTGGTCTATATCATCTCCCTGCTGCTCTGGTGGTTTATCGCCCTTCAGACGCAGAGCCGGCAAATGAGCAATTACAGGCTGCTGGAGCTCAAGATGGACGATCCTGCATATGAGGCCAGGTTAAATGCCATCAGCGCCGAGGAAGACCGCAAGACCGCCCAGTATATTGGTGAAGGCAGCACCTTTCTCTTTGTGATCCTCGTAGGGGCCATCTTTGTGTACAGAGAAGTAAGGAGGCAGATCAGGCTGCAGGTCCAGCAGCAGAATTTCATGATGGCAGTCACCCATGAATTGAAAACACCCATCGCCGTCACCAAACTGAACCTGGAGACCCTGCAGAAACACCGGCTGGATGAGCAGAAACAACAGAAGATCATCCGTTCTGCCCTGCAGGAAACGGACCGGCTCGATGCCCTGGCCAATAATATCCTCGTCGCTTCGCAGATGGAAGGAGGAGCATATATCCAGGCCAAAGAAGAGCTGGACTTCCCGACGCTGGTCGGAAGCACTATGGAGGATTTCATCCGCCGCTTCCCAGAAAGAAAATGGCAGTTCGCCACCGGGCCCGCGTTCACCATCCTGGGAGATCCATTCCTGTTGCGGATGCTGATCAACAACCTCGTGGAAAATGCGATCAAGTATTCACCCCGGGAAAGCACGATCGCCGTAACTTTAAAAAATGAAGGGGCCCATCCCGTCCTGCTGATAAAGGATGAGGGGGCCGGAATAAAGGACGAAGAAAAGAAAAAAATATTTTCCAAATTTTACCGCAGCGGTAACGAAAAGACCCGGAACACGCAGGGAACAGGTCTCGGATTATATCTGTGCCGGAAAATTGCCAATGACCACAAAGCCTCCATCGGCGTATCGGATAATTCGCCTGCCGGAAGCATTTTCACGGTGATATTCTAAATCAATGAATAAAAAAATTTCCATACTCCTGGTCGAAGACGAGGAAAATCTTCACGAAGCCCTGAAGCTGAATCTTGAACTGGAAGGTTATGAGATCACTTCCGCCTTTGACGGCAGCCAGGCCCTGAAGGCCATTCAATCGGAATATTTCGATCTTATCCTCCTCGACGTCATGCTGCCCGGTGTGGATGGGATCAGCGTCACCGAGACCATCCGGGTACAGAATAATGATGTGCCCATCCTGATCCTCAGCGCCAGGAACGCCAGCGCTGACCGGATCCTGGGTCTTAAAAAAGGCGCCGACGACTACCTTACCAAACCCTTTAACCTGGAAGAGCTGTTGCTCCGGATCCAGAAGCTGATCGAAAAGAATAAAAAAATGCAGGAGAAAGATTCGGTCGGCGATATGTATTCTTTTGGAAAGAACACGATCGATTTCAAGGCCCAGGAAGCCACCACGAAAACAGGCGAGCGCATACAACTGAGCAAGAAGGAAGCGATGCTGCTGAAGCTGCTTATCGAGAACAGGAATGAAGTGGTCACCCGGGAAAAAATATTACAGGCCGTGTGGGGTTATAATGTCTATCCGACTACCCGCACCATCGATAATTTCGTGCTGAGCTTCCGGAAATATTTTGAGGTGGACAGCCGTAACCCAAAACATTTTCATTCAGTAAGAGGAGTTGGTTATAAGTACACTGAATAAAGTTTCCGCTTGTCTCAGCAATTGCTGCATATTATAAGGATCGTAAGCAGGCGTGTATAAATTCATTTCACATTCATTCAGAAGGTTGTCCAGTGAGCGGGTGGTATCCGCATCCCATCCTCTTGCCTGCAGCTGCTTCGCCATATTGTATTTATTCAGTTCGCTTGAGGGAAGATTGAGCTTTTCCGACACGGCTTTCCAGACGGCCCGGTTCAGCTCCCGGTAAAAGCCCTTGTAATCGCCGTTCGCGAGTAAGAGCCTTGAGTCCTGCAACGGGTCCGCTGCGATCACGGGACGGGAATAATAGCCCTTTTCTTCTCTGGCCAACGCTCCTTCTCTGGAAGGAGTTGGGTGTTTCGCCGTAACCGCCTGTACGGCAGCCGCCGCCTGCTGTTGCTTTTCCGCCGTCCTCAGGCGAAGGTTTTGCCGCAGCAGATAATAAGCCAGACCCGAAAGGATAAGTATGGCAAACAGGGATTCGAGGTGTTGCTGAATAAAATTTTTCACGCCGGACGAGGGAGCCACGGTCGCAGGCGCGGGGGCAAGTCTGGCGGAAGTTCCGTTCTTTTTTACGGCGGCGTCCACCTGAAAGTCGATCGGGGCGCTCTGGACCTTTTTATAGGTATGTGAGGCGGGATCGAAATAGGAGAAGGGTATGGATGGGATCGTGTATCGACCTGCGACCCTTGGACTGAATACATATTCGAAGCTCTTTGATCCGCTCATGGGAACGGTTGTCTTATTAAGGTCTTCTTTGGCGGTGGGTTCATAGGCTTCGATGCCGGAAGGCCATGTTACGGAGGGAGCATTGATAATGGGCAGGTTTCCTCCCCCTTTTACCACCACCTTCAACGTTGCATCATCCCGGACGCTGATATTCTTATTGTTGCTCAGCGATGCCAGTATGGAAAAATTTCCGACAGCCCCATTATAATCCGCGGGCTTGTTCTCTTCCGGAAGTGGTTTTATGGTTATGGCGAGGGGCTTGGTATCCAGTACCACATTTTCTTCAAGCTCGGGACCGGTAGCATTATCATCGGACATACGGTCGAACAGATCCCTCAGCGAGTTGCCGCCGCCGGCATGGTCCTGTCTGCTGCCCTTGACAAAATGAACGGTATTCTCCACTTCCACGGGATCGAGGTCGATGGTCCCTGCCTGGAGAGGGATGAGCTGCGTTTTACGGATGATATGCACCGTAAAAGGCCTGCCGTTCACCTTCTCGATGGAAGAGGCGTCGGAAGATGGATCGACCATATCGTAAACGCTGAAGCCATTGAGGGATGGACGCTTCGTCACCCGGGATTCGGAGCTGAGGCGGGAGTAGAGCTTGTAGGTCGCCACAATGGGCTCGCCTACATAACAGCTGGTCTTATCGACCTGCACTTTTACAAATAAGTTCTTACGGATCTTTTCTTTTATGTTATCGCCCGGCCTCAGCATATATTCCCTGTCGATATCCGTGGGGTCTCCGCCCGGTGGATCCGGCCAGTTCATCTGAGGGAAAATAGTATTGGGGTTGACGCCGCCACTGGAAGGGTTATTACCGCCACTATTACCGGAAGATCCGTTGCCGGCGGAGGCATTGACGGTGACCGTGATGGAATTGGATCGCATAGGCTTGCCATCCACCACTGCCCCTGCCCCGCCGATGGTGAATTTTCCGGTCTTCACCGGCTGTAATATAAAAGACAACGCCTTGTACTGGGACATATTGCCATTTACGATGCTCATCCCGCTGGATTGGATCGGCCCCTGGACAACATGGAATCCCGGAAAATCCGGTGGGTTAAGCTGATCGATCTGTTTGGCATTTTCTACGACGAATTCCACCTGCAGATACTCGCCCCGGCCGATCTCCTGCCGGTCGGCAATCGTAGTGAATTTCACCTGCCCGGAAACCAGAAGGCCGGGAAGCAATGCGATCAGCACGATAAGAGAGGAACGTATAATTGTAACCACCTGCAAATATAAAATTTGATTCCCGGCCGCCCCTGTCTGGCCTGGGTTAAAACTCAGTTAAATCGCCCTCAAAGATCCCCCAACTGTGGTCTCAGAAGGATATCCTCCACCGTCGCCTGCGGGGAGAGTTGTGTGGCAGCATAGACCATGGCCGCGATATCCTCCGCCTCCATGATCCTTTGTGGGTCTATTCCGCTGCCGGCCCATGAATCGGTATAGGCTGCCCCAGGGTACAAGCTGGTCACTTTTATCCCATGTGGCTTCATTTCTTCCCGCAGATTCTTTGAAAATCCCGCCAGCGCAAATTTACTGATGCCATAAGAACCCCCGTTCGGATAGGCCTGCAGGGACGCAATGGAACAGATATTGAAGATATGGCCTTTCCGCTGCTCCATCATTTTGGGCAGCAACATTCTGGTCAGATGATACGCGCTGAGGAGATTCACGCCGATCATTTTTTCCAGCACCCCATCCTCTTCGTCGGAAATATTTCCCGGTATGAACTGACCCGCATTATTCACCAGGATATCCACGGAGATGCCAGTCCCGAGGATCCACTGCCCGAACTGCCTGGCCTGGCCTTTTTCTGCCAGATCGAAGGCCTTGCCGCTGACGTTCACTGCGGGATATTTTGCCTGTAATTCCGCCATGGTCCGGGACAAGGCCCCTCCTCTAAGGGAACAGAGCCATAAATGCCAGCCAGCTCCCGCAAATTTTTCGGCGATGGCCTTCCCCAGTCCCCTCGATGCCCCGGTAATGATAATGTTCATAATTCGTATTTTGCAACATGCAATATTTGCACACTATGCAATATAAACACCTTTTCTTCGACCTTGACCATACCCTGTGGGATTTTGAGGCCAACAGCCGGCTAACCCTCGAAGAGCTGTATCACACGCTCCAGCTGAGGGAAAGGGGAATATCCGATTTCAATCTTTTTCATAAGAATTATCTCATTCACAATGACAGGCTCTGGGAACGCTATCGCAACGGGAATATCAAAGTGGATGAGCTGCGCTGGAAACGTATGTGGCTTACCCTGCTGGATTTTAAGATAGGCGATGAACCGCTGGCAAGAAAAATGGATGTGCTGTTCCTGGACGCTCTGCCTACCCGCCGTCTGTTGTTCCCCCATACGCTGGAAATACTGAACTATCTCACCGGGAAGGGATATGTCCTGCACCTGATCACCAATGGCTTCGAAAAGACCCAGCATAGCAAGCTGGAGCATGCGGGGCTATCCGGTTATTTTACGGAAGTGATCACTTCGGAGGGCTCGAACAGCCTGAAGCCGCATAAAGAGATCTTCGAATATGCTTTCCGGGTCACGGGCGCGGAGAAGAAGGAAAGTATCATGATCGGAGATAGTCTGGAAGCAGATATCCAGGGGGGCATCAATGCCGGCATCGACCAGGTATATGTAAACCATCTCCGAAAGGAGCCGTCTATACGGCCTACCTATACCGTGTATTCGCTCCGGGAATTAGAGGATCTTTTCTGAGCGTGTTATGCTTTTGCAGTGGTTTTTTTCTTACCACATTCCTTGCCCGGACAGTTCTTCGTGCAGGTTTTTTTTGCTTTGGGCTTGCCCTTGTCTCCGCCATTGTAAGCGAAACTAACACCCGATACCAGGAAAGCGGCGGTGGCCAATATCAATATTTTTTTCATATACTTTTTTTATCGTTGCTTAAAGATAGCTATAAAACCCGGATTGGCAACCCCACCGATCTTTGCTTTGCAGCATACCGATCCCCCTGTCCGCAGACCTCGCCGGCCGGATCCTCGCCTTACCAGGTCGCCAATACGGTGACGCCGCCCTGAACTACCTGGTTCAACTCCACATTCACCCGGGTACCCAACGGGAGGAGGATGTCGACCCGTGAACCGAATTTGATAAAGCCCATTTCTGCGCTTTGTTCCGTTCTCTGCCCCACCGTCAGGTAATTCACGATCCGTCTGGCCAGTGCCCCGGCAATCTGTTTGACCAGCACCTCGCCGTGGCCGTTTTGTATAACGACGCTGTGCCGTTCGTTCTCCGTCGAAGATTTGGGATGCCAGGCCACCAGATATTTGCCTTTATGATACTGATTGTATACCACTTCGCCTGATATCGGGTTGCGGTTCTGGTGGACATTGGCCGGGCTCATAAAAATAGAGACCTGCAGGCGTTTGTCTTTAAAATATTCCGTGTCGGTTATCTCTTCGATGACCACTACTTTCCCATCTGCGGGACAGATCACAAGATCTTCACCGGTGGTCAGCCTGCGGTTGGGCACCCGAAAAAAGGAAATGAGGAATAACAACAGGCCAAGGGTGAGAATAAAGATGACCATGCTCAGCCAGAGCAGGTAAGAACTGATAAAGTAAAAAGAAGGAAGGTTGATCAGGGCGAAAGCGAGCATTCCGATAGCAATCGATTTATAACCTTCTTTGTGAATTGTCATTACATTTATATGCGTCCCAGGGTTCTATCCAAAACTAACCCTGGGACGCATAAGGGCTAATGATGGGCCTTCAATCATGATGGACCTTTGGTCCATCATGATTGAAAGTCAAAATTAAGCAAAAAGATCATCGTATGATCCACATGACGTAAAGCCAGACAAAGGGGGTGGCCACCAGCAAGGAGTCAAAACGATCGAGAAAACCGCCATGTCCCGGCATCAGATGACCGCTGTCCTTCACACCGGCCATACGCTTCAGCTTGCTTTCGAGCAGATCGCCAAAAGTGCCCGCAACCGATGCGATGGCGGCAATCAGCATCCACTGCGCTATCCAGTCCCAGTCGGTCGAATCGTTCAGATAAAGGTTGAGATAATAGCCTGCGACTCCCATGACCAGCACGGATAACAGGATGCCGCCCAGGGTGCCTTCCCAGGTCTTTTTGGGAGAGATCTTTGAGAAAGGCGTTCTGCCGATCAGCGACCCCACGATATAGGCCATCGTGTCGTTGATCCAGATCGAGAAAATGATCATCAGCACAAGCAGCCTACCCCAGAAATTGACAAGATTGCCGTAGAACAGGGTCCTCATATGCGTGAGCAGTCCAAGACTCACCGAAATATAAAGAAGGCCCAGGGCCGAATACAGTATATTCTTGCTGTTTAATTTGCGGGAAAGCAATATTTCGCCGGCAGGCAGCACGAACAAAAAAAGCAGGCCCACCCACCATCCTATCGCGTGAAAAGAGGTCCCGCCTATTGTGTATCCCACATTGGTGAAATACCACATCAGACACCAGCCTGCGATCATGACCCCGTACCGGTGAAAGGGAGTGATCCTCGCATACTCTGCATCAATCAGCGTTATGATCTTCTGGTATTCTACCCAGCAGCCAAAATGTATAATGGAAAATAAAACAAAAAAACTCCATTGGTTCCATAGCAGACCAGTTAGCATTACCACTACAAATACTGCAGCCGTAAGCGTCCTGGTCTTGAATATGGTCAGGTTCAGCGCCATGATAAAAAATTAATAAATAAAGAATGGTCAGTCAAGGGATTCTTTATAGCCATCCGCCTGCCCTTCCTCATATACCCTGGCATAGCTCGCCGAGGATTGCCGGCGGAGAACAGACAACAAACCTACGACTATTGCCATACTTATCAAGGCCGCATATAGGGGCACAGAGGGATCTTCATGGATGAACCGAGGATAGAAAGTTACGGCGACCACCTGAATGCCGTTCGTGAAAAAATGCGCCAGTATGGAAGTCCACAGGCTCCCGCTATACCAGTAAAGCGCCCCAAGCAGGATGCCCAGGAACATGCGGGGAAGAAATCCCTGGAACTGCAGGTGAAACGCGGAAAACAAGGCAGCCGAGAGGATTATACCTGCCCATGGGCTTTTAAAGCCTTGGATAAGAATGCGTTGCAAAGCTCCCCGGAAACAGGCCTCTTCACAGACAGCAGGCAGGATGGCAATAATAAATATATTGATAAAGAGATCTGATACCGAATTTGTCCGGAGCAGGGCGCTGATCTGCTTTTCTGCGTCCTTTTCCGCACCGATCATCCAGCCGGGAAGTGGGATATGATGGTTGATCTGGCCCAGCCACCCCTCCAGGGGGAAGGCCAACAACAACAGAGCGATGCCCAGTATATAAAAACTGTTTCTTTCCGCCCGGCGGAAGCCGAGAAAATGAAGGGATCCGGTCCGGAAAGTGATCCGGGAATAGAGCCAGGCCGGTCCCCCGAACATGATCAGGGTGGAGACGGCCTGCATGAATTTTATGGTCCCCGCCATCTGTGGATCACTAAAGTTCAGGGTGTGTACCCCCGGCGAGACCAACCCTTTTGCAACCAGAAGGGCCCCGGCGAACAGATTGGCTATCAGCCATGCAGCTCCCAGAAGAAAGAGGAAAAGGCCCATTTGTGCCCGGGGTGAGGAGATCTTCCGATTATAGCTCATATAGAAAAATCCGCGATAATGCTGTATTTTTGTGAGTTCATCGTGATAACAATCGGCAATATACAACTTCCTGACTTTCCGCTCCTCCTGGCCCCCATGGAGGACGTGAGCGATCCCCCTTTCCGCTATGTATGCAAGCAGCATGGGGCAGACCTCATGTACAGCGAATTCATCTCCAGCGAGGGCCTGATCCGGGATGCGATCAAGAGCAGACAGAAGCTGGATTTTCTGGAATACGAACGTCCTTTCGGCATCCAGATCTTCGGCGGCGATGAGGAGGCTATGGCCTTGAGCGCGAGGATCGTGGATACGGTACAGCCCGATCTGGTGGACATCAATTTCGGATGCCCCGTCAAAAAAGTCGTGTGCAAGGGCGCGGGCGCGGCCGTATTGAAGGATGTGGCCGCTATGACCCGTCTTACGGCCGCCGTTGTAAAAAGCACGGCCCTGCCCGTGACTGTTAAGACAAGGCTTGGCTGGGACGAATCTTCCAAAAATATCGAAGAGGTGGCCGAGCGGCTCCAGGATACCGGTATCCAGGCGCTGAGCATCCATGGCCGCACCCGCGCCCAGCTTTATAAAGGAGAGGCCGACTGGAGCCTTATCGCAAAGGTGAAAGAAAATCCGCGTATCCGGATCCCGATATTCGGCAACGGGGATATCGATTCGCCGGAGAAAGCAAAAGAATACCGCGAAAGATATGGCGTCGATGGGATCATGATCGGCCGCGCAGCTATCGGTTACCCCTGGATCTTTAACGAGATCAGGCATTTCCTGCAGACGGGAGATCACCTGCCACCTCCTTCGATCGAACAACGCGTCGCCGCTATTCGCGAGCACCTTTCCCGCTCAGTGGCCTGGAAGGGTCAGGTAGTAGGCATCCTCGAAATGCGATCCCACTATACCAATTATCTGAAGGGGTTCCCCCATATCAAAGAATTCCGCAACCAGCTCGTGCAAAAAAAATCCGTGGAAGAGATCGAGGAGATCCTCCAACAGGTGCAGGGGCGATATAAGGATTTTGTTCCGGAACGGCTGTCCGCCACATTTGCCCAAAGCCAGGTGGAAGACTGCGCTTACTGATCAGCGGATGAACAATTTAAACCATTTCATTTTCCCTTTGAAAGGCGGGTACTTGATGGATGGATCGATCCAGACCGGCGTTTTCATCACGGGCTTGGCATGCGTGAAGCTGTCAAAGCTATACTTTCCATGATAGGCCCCCATCCCGCTGTAGCCGATCCCGCCAAAAGGCAGGTGATGATTGGCAAAATGCCACTCTGCATTATTTACACAGCCGCCGCCAAAGGAAAGTTTGCCCATCCATGCTTTTTCTTTTTCGGCATCTCCTGTAAACAGGTAAAAGGCCAGCGGATCGGGGTTCCGCCGGATGACCGCCATGGCTTCTTCCATGGTATGGTAGGTGAATACCGGTAACAGGGGACCGAAGATCTCCTCTTTCATCAGCGGTGTATCGAGGCCCACCTGGTCCATGATGGTCGGGGACAGGAATAGCTCAGACCGCTGATACCGGCCACCGAACAATATTTTTCCCTGTGGCAAATAGCTTATCAGCCGGTCGAAGTGTTTTTCATTTATGATCCTGCCATAGTCATCACTCCGGTCCTCCTGCTCCCCATAGAATTGGCGGATGGCCTCCCGCAGCTCACCAAGGAACCTGTCCTTTATATCCGCGTGCAGCAGCAGATAGTCGGGAGCTATGCAGGTCTGCCCCGCATTGGTGAATTTGGCAAAGGCGATCCGTTTGGCGGCTGTCCTGATCTGCGCATCATTCTCCACCACCCCCGGGCTCTTGCCTCCCAGCTCAAGGGTGACGGGGACCAGCTCCTTCGCGGCCAGCTGATAAATGGCGCGGCCGACAGGAATACTTCCGGTAAAGAAAATATGATCGAAGCGGAATGAGCTTATCAGGGAAGGCAGCACGACCGATCCTTCGCCCTGCATCACGCGGACGAACTCGGGCGCGAAAATGCCGGTCAGTATTTTTTCAACGATCGTGGCGGTCGCAGGCGCCAGCTCGGAAGGTTTTACTACGCTGCAGTTGCCTCCGGCGATGGCACCTACAAGAGGGATCAGCGACAGCTGAAAGGGATAATTCCAGGGAGCGATGATCAATACTACGCCAAGAGGGTCCCGATAGATCTTCGAGGTAGAAGGCAGGTTGAGCAGGTTGGTCCTCGCCCTGCGCGGGCGCATCCAGCTCCGCAGGTTCTTCACGGCAGTGGTGATCTCCGCCAGCAAAAGGCCCGTCTCGGTCCCATAGGCTTCTTCGGGGCTTTTTTTCAGATCGGCATAGAGGGCCGCGGCGATATCCTGTTCATATCCGGTCACCGCCTCTTTCAGCAACAGCAATTGTTGCCTGCGCCAGTCATAAGACCGGGTGACTCCCGTCTGGAAATATTGCCGCATGGCCTGCAGGTCTTGCTGATGATCGGGTGCTGTCATGATTGTACCAGCAATTTCCTGAAATTTAACGGTATTTAGATTATTTTGCCCCCGCATGACCGACGAATATTATATGCAGCAGGCGCTCAAGGAGGCTCAGAAAGCCTGGGATGAGGACGAAGTCCCGATCGGCGCCGTGATCGTGATGGGAAATAAGATCATTGCCCGGGGCCACAACCAGACCGAAAAGCTGACCGACCCCACCGCGCACGCCGAGATCATCGCCCTGACCTCCGCCTTTAATTTTCTCGGCAGCAAATATCTTCCCGATGCCACGATCTATATTACGGTGGAGCCCTGCCTCATGTGTGCCGGCGCGCTGTACTGGAGCAAGATCGGCCGCGTAGTCTATGGCGCGGAAGATGAAAAGAACGGATACCGGAGAGGGTTGCAGCAGAACAGGTTGCCGGAAGGAACTCCACAGGGGATGGTCCCGACGGGAGCGCTCCCGCAGGCTACCTACCTTCCTGTTCAGGGAGCGTGGCCTTTCCATCCCAGAACGGAGCTCGTGAAAGGCGTAATGAAAGAGGAATGCACCCGTCTGATGAAGGAATTCTTTCAGTCGAAACGCTAGCAGGCTGCCGGATACGGGAACCGATACCCGTCCGTGCTCACCACTAACGATATCCCCCGCGCATACTGCTAATGGATCACCCGGATCTTTATATTTTTGAACCAGGCCCCGCCTCCATGGTCCTGGAGATCGATCAGCCCGGTATGCGTGCTGCCATAATCAGGATAATCCTTCCATTTGCCCGTCGTTCTGAGTTGATGCCATCCGGGCGTCCAGGCCCTGAAATCGGCCACCCTGATCCCATTCAGCCAATGCTCCACATGATCACCGTCCACGACTATGCGCGTATGGTTATATTCGCCTTGCGGTCTGGATGCTATTTTCATCGGAGGATGCATGGCATAGTCGGCGCCGCTTTTCTGCCAGTCGGCTAACCTCCCCGGGTAACCGAGGTCATCGATCAGCTGATACTCCGGTCCCGTTTCATAGGGATGCGCATGCGTCTCGGCCACATGATACAGGATACCGCTGTTGGCGCCCTTGTCTATTCTCCAGTCCACCTGCAATTCAAAGCTCGCATACTCCCCATTGGTGACGAGGTCCGCATGATGTGCAGCCGTGTCCTGTTTACAATGCAACTCGCCATTCACAACCTCCCAGGCGGTTGAAGGCATGTTCTTATAAACCCGCCAGCCTGCGGTGGTCTTTCCGTCGAACAACAAGATCCAGCCCGCTTTTTTTTCGGCTGCCGTCAGTTCATTATCCTGTCCGCCCATCCGCCATTCGCTCGCCCGTACCGGCGAAGCGGCAGAGGAAGGCGCTGCGACAGGCCCAAAGGAGAAGTACAGCGGCAGCATGATGACAAGGACAAAACCCACGATCTTTGTGTACATAAGCACGATTTTATGGAGAGCAGAAAGTTACTGAAAAATGACCTTTGTCCGCCCGTTTGTTTATCATTTTTACGTAGGTTTGCCATCCCTTCAGCCATTAACAACACCTATTTAAATAACATTAAAAACATTTTTTATGGCATTTACATTACCGGCGTTGCCTTACGCATTCGACGCATTAGAACCACATATCGATACGACCACCATGCAGATCCACCATGGCAAGCATCATCAGGCTTATGTAGACAATCTCAATAAAGCGATCGCCGGCACTCCGAATGAAGGCAAATCCCTTGAAGAGCTGGTGCAGAAGGCTGGCAGCATCAGCCCCGCGGTCCGCAACAATGGCGGGGGTCACTGGAACCACAGTTTTTTCTGGGAAAGCCTGGCCCCCAAAGCCGGCGGAGCTCCTGCTGAGAGGCTGGCCGACGAGATCCATACTACATTCGGCAGCTTTGACGCCTTCAAGGAAAAATTCAACGCTGCGGGCATAAGCCGTTTCGGCAGCGGCTGGGCCTGGCTGATCGTAAAGGACGGCAAGCTGGAGATCAGCTCCACTCCCAACCAGGACAATCCCCTGATGGAGGTGACTGAAGTTAAAGGTACTCCCCTTCTCGGCGTCGACGTTTGGGAACATGCTTATTATCTGAAATATCAGAACCGCCGCGCCGAATATCTGGCCGCTTTCTGGAACGTCGTGAACTGGAATAAAGTGGCAGAGCGTTATGCAGCCGCCAAATAAAAAAATCACCTATGCAAAGATTTTCATTTTCTCTCATACTGGTCGCCGTCTGTCTGCTGACGGCCTGCAAGGCGCACAACAAAAAAATACTCATCTACGCCAGCAGTAAAATAGAGGTCGATAATACCCAGAAGAACATTACCGTCACCGAAGGGACCACGCACCACGAGCAGGAGCTGGATTTCCAGGGTGCTGATCCCGTGACGCTGAACATCCAGTCCCCCACGGGGAAATATACGCTGGAGGCAACGGATGACGGTCTCTATATTGCCAATCTGAAAAATGATACGGTAGTAGGCAGCTTCCAGCATGTAGGAGAGGAGAGCGGGGACTCAAGGATCACTCAGGATGCATTGAAGCAAAAACTGGACAGCCTGCAGAAGCTGGTTGCCGGAACGAACGCGAATGCAGCCAACAAGAATTATTTTATCGTCCCCGGCAAGATAGCAAAGATCACGGCCGATACCCGCGCAAGGGTATTCGGTCCCTTTACTACGATCCCAGGATCCTTCGATGCAGGATCGGTCCCCGAGATCTATAAATTCTACACGAATAAAGAGATCTGGGAGATCATCAACAAGCTTACGATAATGACCATTGGCAAGAAAGTGTAGGGCGGGCTGGAGCGCACGCGATCAGGGCCGGACGGGGCAACGGGCAGCATCCAGGCACTAGGGCACGGGATCAACCCCATGACCACCCCATGGATGGCAACGGGCGATCCGTTTGAGCGAAAGCCATGCCCCTTTGAAGATGCCGTATTTTTTCAGCGCCTCTATGGCATAATGCGAGCAGGTGGGAGTAAACCGGCATTTGGGGCCGATCAGCGGCGAGATCACCCATTGGTAGACCCTGATGAGGGCCACAAATGGAAGGCCGGATATATACCTGATCCTTGTCAGTATCCGGTGTTTCGATGCAGCTCTATCCCGTTCAAGTTCATTTTCAGCGCACATGATCGGTTTCTTTTAACAGTTTCTGCAAAGCTAAGCCGATCTTTCCCGACACCGTCTGGTAATCAGGAAGCTCTTTCCCTGTATAAATAAAAAATACGGCCAGGGGCTGAACTTTTTCTTTGAGATGAGCTTCGAGCGGGTGTTTTTGCAGGCGGTAAGCCTCCCGGGTCAATCTCTTGATACGATTGCGGTCGACGGCTTTTTTAAAATTCCGGTTACCTGCGCCAAATCCGGCCTGGAGGAAGATATGGGGCGGCAATCCACCGGAAAGATAAAATACGCGGAAGGGGAACAGGGCAAAACTTTTCCCTTCGCGGAACACCCGTTCAATAAGCTTCCGGCTTTTCAGCCTTTCTTCTTTCCCGAGCGTACATTTCATGTTTCAAAATAAGAAAGGGGCCGTCTCAGAAGAAAAAATGAGATGGTCCCTTTCACTGGTTATTTATTAGTCCTGAAAAGAGCGGAAGGCCTGCGGCCTGTCGCCCCGGAATATTATTTCAGTTTAGATTCGTCGGAAACGGTGAGTTTCGTGCGACCCTTTTTACGGCGGCTTGCCAATACTTTGCGGCCATTGGCAGTCTGCATACGCTGACGGAAACCATGAACATGTTTGCGGCGGCGTCTATGTGGTTGGAATGTACGTTTCATTGCTGATTTTTTGTCTTTTTAGTTACCCCTTTTCGGCCGAAACAATTCTATAACCAGTGAAAGGGAGGGCAAAATTAGGGAAAAATCGCAAATCGGCAATAGGAAATGTCAATTTTGGCCAAAAATAGGCGCCGGCGGGGTCGGAGTCGGGGAAGCATGGTCGGGCGGGGATGGCCGGCGGGGCTCAGGACAGCGCCAGGTGTTCGGACTTCAGCGTATTCCCGTAGAAGGTACTGGCATGGTTATCAAAATCCTCCGTGGAATCGGTAGTAAAGAACCGGAGCTGCCCATTCTTGCTGCAACGGCTTTCCATCCCGGGATGACGCTGGAAATAGTCGGCCAGGCTCGCTGCGACGATCTCCCCCTGCGACACCAGCTTACAGCCAGCAGGCAGGAATTTTCCGATCTTTTCCTTCAGCAGGGGATAGTGGGTGCAGGCCAGGAGCACCGTGTCCAGATCTCCGGGAGTCTGCGACAGCAGCTGGTCCATATACTCTTTTACAAAATAGTCCGCTCCGGGCTTGTCATGCTCGTTGTTCTCCACAAGGGGTACCCAGAGCGGGCAGGCCTGCTGGAAAACGTTTACCTCCGGGAAGAATCTGGCGATCTCGATGGGATAGGAATCCGATAATACGGTGCCCCGGGTAGCAAGAATCCCTACCTTTCCTGTCCGGGTATACTTCCCGATCACTTCGGTGGTAGGCCGGATCACGCCCAGTACCCTGTTCTCCGGGGCGATCTTTGGGAGGTCGGTCTGCTGGATGGTCCGCAAGGCTTTTGCGGAGGCGGTATTGCAGGCCAGGATCACCAGAGGGCATCCTCTGCGGAATAACCATTTTACACATTCCAGGGTGTACTGATACACCGTTTCGAAAGACCTTGTTCCATATGGCGCCCTCGCATTGTCACCCAGATAGACATAATCGTATTGCGGCAGCCTGGCCACGATCTCTTTCAGGACGGTCAGTCCTCCGTAGCCGGAATCAAAAACACCGATAGGTTGTTGCGAAGAAGGCATAATGTAAAATTCAAAAACGCCAGGAGCTGAACTCCTGGCGTCTGATATAAATAAGATAAACGCAGCTCACAACAAATCCCGGCTATTTAAGACCGAGCTTCTTCTTCACCAGGGGAAGAAGATCTTCCGCAGGCGGAGAAACGAACAAGGCCTCCTTGCTCAGCACATACGTGAATCCGTTCTCACGGGCCACTGCCTGTACTGTTTCTACCGCTTTCTTCTGTATTGGGGCGATCAGGTCCTGCTGTTTCTGCTGGTACATCTGCTGTGCCTGTTGTTGCCAGCCTTGTAATTTAAGGTACATTTCACCCAGGTTCTTTCTTTTCAGTTCCAACTGGGCCCTGGTGTATTTAGCTGTATCCTTTGAGTTCAGCAAGCTGTCCTGTTCGCTGAATTCCTTCCGCATATCGTCATAATTCTGGCCCAACGCTGTCTGGAAGTCGGCCAGGGAAGTATCTGCCTTTTTATATTCTGGCATAGCGGTAATAACGTCCGCCAGGCTGATAAACCCGATTTTTGTTTGTGCCTGAGCCTTATTGCCTGCCGCTGCGAGGCTTATAACCGCTACTACAAGAATAACAATCTTTTTCATTTTCATGTTTGTTTTTTTGATGGCCCATGAAACATCCGGAGACGGCTTCATGTTCTTTATGTATTTTAGTTGTTAAGCAATTATTTGATCCCCAGCGCTTTCAGCACCGCTTCGCTTATATCCAGTTTTGGGTCGGCAAATATAACGGTAATTCCTTCACTTTTGTCCAAAATAATATCATAGATCCTGTTAACGGCGATCTGCTGGATGGCATTGTAGACCTTGTCCTGTACGGGTTTAACGAGCTCCTGTCGCTTTTTGAACAGATCTCCCTCGAAGCCGAACCGCCTCCGTTGCAGGTCGCGAACCTCTTTTTCCTTATTGAACAGCTCATCCTGTCTTTTCTTCTTCAGGTCATCGCTCAGCATGACCTGTTCAGCATCGTAATCCTTGTACATCTTGTTCAGGGCCTCCTGCTTGTCATCGATCTCCTTCTGCCATTGTGCGCTTACCAGATCGAGCTGTTTCTGCGCATCCTTATATTCCGGCATTTTATCAAGAATATATTTTGTGTCAACGATGACGATATGTTGTGCCTGACCTGCAAAGGCAAAGGCCAGCAAGGAAAAGGCGAGCCATACTATTTTTTTCATAACCTCTCTTTTTGGAGATTGGAAATTAATCATTATTCCGGTTCATACCCTAACATAAATGTAAACCGGGTGGCGCCTTTTATGGAGCCATTCTGGATCCGGTCGAGACCTACCCCATAATCGAAGCCCAGCAAGCCGAACATCGGAAGGAAGAACCGCATGCCCACCCCTACGCTCCTGCGCAGACGGAAAGGGTTGTAATCCGAATAGTTATACCAGCCGTTGGCGGCCTCGAAGAAGGTCAGACCGTAAATGGTGCTGCTGGGGTTGGTCGTGAACGGATAGCGTAATTCAAGGGTATATTTATTGAAAATGGTAAAGAACTGGCTGGCCTGCTGCTGATCGGGGTTCACCTTTGGATCGGAGTTCTCATAAACGGGATAACCTCTCTGAGAAATGATGTCATAACCCAGCAGACCGAAGTTATTGGTCAACCCTGCGTCTCCAAGCTGGAAGCGTTCGAAAGGCGAGAACCCAAGGGAGCTGTTGTATCGTCCCATAAATCCGTATTTGGCAGACGCCTTCAGCACGAACTGACGGCTTTTATCCGCACCCATCGCATTCCCGATCGGAAGATACCAGTCGCTGGTAAATCTCCATTTATGGAATTCCGGCAATTTATAGCTGTTTGCCTGGGTGATATTTTTATCGACCAGCGAATAAGGCGGCGTGAACTGGACGCTTAACAGCAGATTGGACCCGCTCCTTGGATAGATCGGCTGGTCAAGGCTATACCGGCTCAAAGCCACTTTAAAGCTGAAATTCGTGGAAAACCCATTCCGGAAAGCCTGCGTGAACAAGGGATAGTTGGTCAGATCGTATTGGGTATAGTTGACGGAATAGGTAAGGGTAAAGAAGTCATCCGGCCATTTCAGCTGTTTGCCCAGCGCGACGGTGACCCCGAAGTTCTTCAGGGAGTTGGTATCGCTGAAGGCATAGGTGTTGCTCCGGGAATTGTACCCGCCGGTCCGGAAAACGCTCCGGTAAAGGCTCACCGTAAGAGAGTTCCTTTTTTTGCCTCCAAGCCATGGCTCGGTGAACGAGAAGTTGTAGGACTGGTAAGCCTTGCCATTCGATTGTATACGCAGGCTCAGCTTTTGCCCATCTCCACTCGGTAAAGGGTCCCAGGCCGATTTCTTGAATATGTTGTGGATAGAAAAGTTATTGAAGGTAACCCCTACCGTACCCGTCAGACCGATACCGCCACCCCAGCCAGCGGACAGTTCCAGCTGATCTGCGGATTTTTCTTCCACGCTCCAGTTGATATCCACCGTTCCGTCCTCCTGATTGGGGTTGACGCCGGGGGTGATCTTTTCCTGGTTGAAGAACCCGAGATTGGCGATCTCTCGTTGCGAACGGATCAGGTCCTGCCGGCTGAATTTATCGCCCGGGATAGTCCTCAATTCTCTGCGGATCACATACTCCTTGGTCTTTTCGTTACCGGCAACGGTCACGTTCTTGATCGTAGCCTGTGGCCCTTCGGTCATGCGGATCTCGAAGTCGATGGTGTCATTGTACACCGCTGTCTCCACCGGATCGACACGGAAGAAAAGATACCCGTCATCCATATACAGGCCGCTGATATCGCCGCCTTCCGGGTTCATCTGCTTGCCAAGTTTTTTATTCAGGATATCCAGATTGTAAACGTCTCCTTTATGAATGCCCATGATCAGGCTGAGGATCGAATCCGAATATTTGGTATTCCCCTTCCAGGCGATATTCCCGAAATAATATTTATGGCCTTCTTCGACTTTGATATCGATGGTCATCCGGCCATTCTTAATGACCTGCGTATCGCCGGCCAGCGCCGCATCCCGATAGCCAAGAGAGTTATAATAGGCCAGTATTTTCTGCTTGTCCCCGTCGAATTTACTGGCGCTGTATTTGGCCGAACTGAATAATTTAAACCGGAAATATGGATCGAGGAATTCCTTGGTGCTGGTAAAAGAAAGAAAGCCCCAGTTGTTGATGTATTGCTTAATCGATACGGGCGTGTGCTCGCCATATGGGCTCTTGTTATCGGGAGGGAAGAGCGTAAGCCGGCTCAGTTCCTTGGTATCCTTGAGCTGCTTCTTTAGCTTCGGTTCCGAGATGGCCTCGTTGCCGAAAAAATTGATCTGGCTGATCCGGACCTTGGGGCCCTTATCGATATTGAAGGTCAGGATCTCGGAATTGGCTACGGATGCATCTCTCTTCTCGTCGATCTTCACCGTTACATCCTGATATCCTTTTTCCCCATAGAATTTCTTGATGGCTTCCACCGCCGAGCGTTTCATATTCTCGGTCACGACCCTTCCTTTCACCAGTGCGCTCTTTGGTCCCAGATCATCCCCATCCCCTTTCTTGACTCCTTTGAAATAAAAATTAGACAGGCGCGGCCTTTCGGTCACGGCAATTTCCACATAGATGCTTGTTCCCGCCAGCCGGGTAAAATAGATCGTGATATCGGAGAACAATTTCTGACCCCAGAGGTTATTTATAGCTTTACTGAAATTATCCCCTCCAGGTATGATGATCTTATCTCCAACCGTCAATCCCGAGATGGAGAGGAGCAGGGACTCATCCAGATATTTGGTTCCAGTGATCTTGATGCCTGCGAGCGTATAGTCTTTGGGAGTTTTTGAGGTAGATAAAGCGACGAGTTCGGGGTCTACGGAAGCGCCTGGATGTGTGGTATCGGTAACGGCTGGATGATGGATCGTATCGGCAACGGCTGGATGGGTAGTATCGGTCACCTGGGCTTTTGCAGCATTTATGTTCAGTAAGCAGTAAGTAGTTAGTAAAAAAACACAAAACAGTGATCTTCGTTGCATCCAGTCGGTTTTTAAAGCGGCAAATTAAGGTGAATTATATAAAAGTCTTTGTTAAAAAGCGCCTCAGATGCTTATTTCATCGCGTATCTGTGCGCTTGTCTTGCCAAAGCGCCTTTCCCTGCCCTGGAAATCCAGGATGGCTTCATACAGGTTTTCCTTCCGGAAATCGGGCCAGCGTACATTCGTAAAATACAATTCTGCATAGGCAAGTTGGTATAGGAGGAAGTTGCTTATACGATATTCACCGCTGGTCCGGATCATGAGCTCCGGGTCCGGGAAATCCCTGGTGCAGAGATATTTCTGCAGGGTGTCCTGGTTGATCGCGGCCGGGTCCAGTTTTCCCGCCCTGACATCCTGTGCGATACCCTTCACGGCCTCCGCCAGCTCCCAGCGGCTGCTGTAGCTCAGGGCCATGATCAGATGGAGGCCTCCGTTCCTGCTGGTGATCTCAAGCGCCTCATTCAGCTCTGCGCGGGCATAATCGGGGAGCATGTTCATGTCGCCGATCACGTGCAGCCGGATATTGTTCTTGTTCAGGGTCTCTACCTCTTTTCGTATGGTCTCCACCAGCAATTCCATAAGGCCGGTGACCTCATAAGCCGGCCGGTCCCAGTTCTCCGTTGAAAAAGCATAGAGGGTCAGGTAGCCGATGCCCAGTTCCGCACAGGCTTCCACGATGGTACGCACGCTTTCTACGCCATGAAAATGGCCATACAGGCGGTCCTGTCCCTTTTCCTGGGCCCAGCGGCCATTGCCGTCCATGATAATGGCAATATGACGGGGTAGTCTCTGCAGATCTATTTTCCCCTTATCCGACTCCATAGAAAGCTTTTTTAAAGGGCACGAAGATAAGAAAATTAAAGTGAGGAACCCAGCTCCAACCAGGTTACCGGCGAAATCCAGCGATGGTTCCGGCTAATTTGCCGTGGGGCAGCGGTAGGAAGTGATGTTGAACGTGAACATGAGCTCGGCCAGCACATAGCCGTCCTTCTGGTTCTGATAGCCTCTCTGACGATCTTTTATGCCTATCGGAGTGCCCGTTTCGTAGGACCGGTCCTGGAGGGCATACCAGAGGGTTGGCGTACCGTCGGGGAGGAAATGCGGCTGGGCGTCCGGTGCGTAGGTCTTGCTGACGTCGTCGATATAGTCCGTGGAAGTAAACCGGTAGACCACTTCAAAGCCAAGGTTCATGCGTGGATTCAGGGAATATTTGATCCCGACGCCAAGCGGGAAGCAAATGGCCATGTTCCCATAAGCCTTACGCTGGGGATAAAGCGCAGACCCCTGTCCCTCGGTTCCCAGTGGCCGCAGAAATACTTTCTTGCCATGATAATAAGCATAGGGATCGTAATTGAAGACGCCTATGCCAAAGGTGGTATAGGGCGTAAACCGGTTGCTCTCGCTGCCGGGCACATATTTGAAAAAATTGAAATCACCCTGAACGGCGAGCTCGAAGATATTCGTGTTAAAGCTCAGATTCCGCTGGAGCTCGAACTGGTTCTGCGTGTTATAAATATCGGAATATCCCAGCTGGGCAAAATGACCGGCTACCCTCAGCGCCACATAGTTCCCGTATTGCTTGCGGAAAAAAACGCTCACTGATGGCTTTGGACGATTGAGATGGGAGTCGGGGTTCAGGTCCCCAAAATAATGCGCTGCCCCGAACGAAATGCCGATCTCCCCTGTCTGGGTAATGGCATTTTCCTGTCCGAGGACCCTTAGCGAAGCACCCCATAAAAGTATTATACCCGTCAATAACGCCATCTTCCTCATCAGCATATATCTAATTTCCTTTACTCCGTAAACGAAAAACAGACCCTTTTCGTTTGCGGCCCTTTTAATGATATGTTAAATTACCCAGGAGCCTGTGCAAACCCCGTTCCAGGGAGCAAATCCGTGAAATTTTTTGGAAAGGATCATTCCGGCCATGATCAGGGAGGTCAATTGCGTGTATCCAGACCCCAGGAGAGCTTGCCTCTGAGGGTTTGCAGGAAATTGTTCTCGTTAAGCCGGATAAGGCTGAGGGTAAAAGACTCGCTGCGGACTGCCAGTTGCACCTGCTTGTCCACGATCTCCTTCCGGGAGTCCAGGACGCAAATGAAATTGTCCGCACGTCCTTCTATTTCGAAAGAGATGATGTTATTGTCGGGGACTACGATGGGGCGGACATTCAGATTGTGGGGCGCTACGGGCGTGATTACAAAGCTGGTGGATTCCGGAAATACCACCGGGCCGCCACAGCTCAGCGAATAGCCGGTAGAGCCGGTAGGAGTGGCCACGATCAGTCCATCCGCCCAGTAGGTGTTCAGGAATTCCCCGTTCAGATACGTATGGATCTTGATCATCGGGGAGGTATCGGTCTTATGAATAGCAAATTCATTCAGTCCGTAGGGCACGTCTCCAAAAAGAGGCCTGTTCGCATCGAGGTGGATAAGCGATCGCTTGTCCACGATAAAGGTCCGGTTGACAAGAGAGGTCACTGCGGTCACCAACTCTTCCTTGCCGATGCTGGCCAGAAAGCCCAGACGGCCGAAATTGATCCCAAGCACAGGGATGTTCTTATCCCGTACCAGGGAGACGGTATCCAGCAGCGTACCATCCCCTCCCAGACTGATCAGGAACTCGATGGACTCATCCAGGTCCTTCGATTCCCGGAAACTGGTGATATCGGATGGCAGCACGAAAGCAGATCCTATTTTATCCAGAAATGGCTGATGAATGACGGGCTGAAGGCCCTGGCGTATCAGCTCGTCAAACAGGCGTTGTACCCCGCTCTGCTGCTCATATTCAATTATCCGGCTATATATGGCTACTTTCATCCGTTAATTTTTATTTTTAGGGGTCGTCCGGGTAAAAGTTCGTCCGGGGTCAGATGCCCGGACGGACCTTCGGTTCATCAGAAATCATTCTTTATGTGTAAAAATAACCCGTTTTGTCCTAACTGATTAAAGCTATAGTCAAACTTAAAGCTGATATCATAGAATGTAACAAGGTCGATGCCAAAGCCCGCGGTATATAACATTTTGTTTACCAACGAATTATCTTTGAAGTCTTTGTTATAAACATATCCATAATCGGAAAAAGCCGTGGCATAGATCCGGATAGGGATATGATCATGGGAAGGCACATGCAGGAAAGGTATGTTGAAATTAAACAATTCCCTGAACAAGGTATTGCGCAGGACCACGCCCGCCACCCCATCGATGACATACCGGTCAAGCCCCCTGATGAACAGGTCCCCATATCCGACCAGCTGCTGGTTATAGAATGGCTGGCTGAGCGGCAATTTGAGCGAGTTCGAGTTCTGGAAGCCAAACCATGTCTTTCTGGCCAGCTGCCAGCTTCTGGTAAGCTTGGCATAGAATTGCCAGACATTCATATCCTTGTTGATCCCTCTGCGGTTGATCCCCGTCTCAAAAATGATCCCTTTCAGGGGATAAGCCACATAATCCACATCGGTATAATTCATGCCATAGGATAACTCCGGATAAGTGATCCGGTTCCTGCCATTGCTGAAATAATGCGGATTCCATACTGTGACGGCACTGTCGACCTGAACGTCAACGATGTTCAGGCGGAGCTGGTGACGGGTTGTGAGTGAGGGACGATAGAAATAGCGCAGGGAAAAGGTCAGCTCTCTGTTCAGGTATTTTCCCGCATACGGGATCGTGTCGGCGTTTATAAATCCCTGTTTGTTGGCCACCGTTATGACATCCACCTCTTTCAGCGCGGCATACGAAAAGCCCATCCCGAAACCATGTTTCAGGGATTTATCGGCATAAGGCTGGTTATAGTACAACTCGAACTGCCGGGAATAACCGGTTATCAGCCATGCGGTGAGATTATCGTTGCGGCCGGTGAAGTTGAAATGTGAGAATTTCGCGCCGTAATCCACACGGGAAAGGCTGTAATGTTTCTCTGCCCATGCCGTCAGGTTTCGGTCTACCGGCTTGAAATAAGGGACTGGGAAAATATACCAGCGTTCTTTTACATCGATCTCGATGTCGGCTATATATCCTCGGAAGCCCTTGAGAAAGATAACGACCTCGTTGAACAATGCCGTGTTGATCAGACGGGAGCGACCGGCTTCAAAGGATTTGACCAGGTCCGGAAGATAGAGGGAATCCCCGGGCTTAAAAGACAATTCCCGCTCGATGATATAGGACTTTGTCTGCTTGTTGCCCTTTATGATGATCTTGCCGATGACAAAAGGAGAGGCGGGTGGCAAGGTATCGGATCGTCTTCCCGTCGTATCGGACCGGGCGGGGATCCTCTCTGCAAACTGCGCATAGGAATAATGGAACATAAATGCAGGCACAAGGATCAGACAATATTTCAAGACCTTATTTATGGCCATAAAGCTATGCTGCAGCAAGTCTTTAATTGATGTATTAAAAAGAGGTTAGCTGATCAGATATTCAGGTAATTCATCAGGTGATCATAATTGCTGCGCAATTCATTTTCATACAATTCTTCGCCGAAATAGTATTTCACCTGATACTCATATCGTTGAAACGTAGCGACAATATCGGAAATTTCAAGCTTGTTGATCCGAAGAACAATATAAAAGTTACCGGAGAGAGCATCCACGTAAGTATTTAGCTGTGTGATCTGGGCATCGTTGGTCTCTACAAGCTTGCTGAGCTCAGAGAAAGAAAAGCTGACTTTTTCCATTTCCAGGACGATCACGCCTCCCGTATCGGCGGCCCCGGTGACCTTGCCCAGATGCTTCAAAAGATCGGTAGCAATGATGGAGCCCGCATATTCTCCTTCTTTCGTAACGACCGGCAGGACCGTGAGGCCGAATTCGTTCACCAGCTGAACGGCTTCGAAAAGCAGGGCATCGGCATGCGCCACCGTTTTGGAAAAAAGGGATTGCAGCTGGGAAAGCCTGGTAGAGTCGTCTTCCACATTCAGCAGGTCATCCTCCCCGATCAGTCCGGCCAGCTTGTCCTCTACCAGCACCGGCAAGTGCGTGACATGGAAATCCGCCATCAGATCCAATGCCTGTGAAACAGGGTCATTCAGATGTAATGAAGGGATCGTAGCAGATATGACTTCTTTGTTCAACACGATATATAGGACGAAATAAATCAGGCTACCGCTGCCGGCTCATTCAGATTTCTCAAAAATTTATGAAGGATCACATTGAATTCATTGGGCCTTTCCATCATCGGGGCATGTCCGCAATTATCGATGAAATGCAGCTCGCTGTTGGGGATCAACCGTTGAAATTCCTTTCCCACGAACGGCGGGGTGATCGCATCATTGGCGCCCCAGATGAGCAAGGTAGGCTGTTTGATCTGATTAAGCTCCTCTCCCAGGTTGTTCCGGATCGCGCTTTTGGCGAGGGAAATGATCTTGATCGCCTTCATGCGGATATTGACCGTTTCGTAGATCTCGTCCACCAGCTCTTTTGTGGCAATACCGGGATCATAAAAGGTCAGTTCGGTCTTTTTCCGGATGAACTCATAATCCCCGCGCTTGGGATAGGTATCGCCCATTCCATTCTCGAACAGACCGGAACTACCCGTAAGCGTGACCGACTTGATACGTTCCGGGTGCTTGAGCACATGCATCAGGGCAACATGGCCGCCCAGCGAATTGCCAAGCAGGTTGACCTGCTTATAATCGCGATGTTCCAGGAACTTATGGATAAATTTCTCAAGACCGCCTACCGTGGTGTGCAGCAGGTCCAGCTCAAACAAGGGGAGCAGGGGCACCACAACCTTGTAATGATGACGGAAATACTCGATCAGATCCATGAAATTACTCAAAGCTCCGAAAAGCCCGTGCAATAACACCAGCGGTTCGCCTTCCCCTTCCTCAAGGAATCTGAACTTATCGTCTTGTTTGATTTCGTATTGCATCAATTGCATCGGCTAATGAGTTCTATACCAATAATTATGCGCTAAAATAAACGATTTAATGCAAAAATCTCTCCTTGCAAAGCAAATTTACAATATCTATGACCGATAATATTTTAATTAGTTCACGCTTTGGCCTCAGCGAGTATCCACTGCACTTTTTTTACTGTTTCCCCCCTGACAGGCGACCGAAAAAATCTTCCAGCTGGGTGAACATTCCTTTGAAAAAAGGGAGCACCCTGGCAAATCCGTCGATCACTACCGGGCCCCAGGGCCTGATAAAAGGATAAGTCACCGAGGAAGATATGGTGTGCACCGGTATGATCTTTACCTGCACGGCGTAAAAAAGCAGCACACTGAGTACGATGCTGTACAACGCCGCATAAAGAAGAACGCCCCCCAGTTTGTTGATCCAGCCCATCATGGCCAGGTCGATGGCCGCCTCGAGCAGTCTTCCTCCCCATCTCACCAGCAGCACGACGAGCACGAACACGCCTGCAAACGCCAGCACCGGAAGCCAGCGCACCGAAACATTCATACTATCTTTCAGCCAGGCGGCAACGGTGGCCGATAGCTTAATGGCTGCTGCGAGACCCACCACGAAACCCAATCCGGAAAAGACGGCTAAGATGAGGCCCCGCCTCAATCCGGAAAAGACGGCCATCAACATAATCAGGAGAAAAAGAATATCGATCAGCATGAAGAGCCTGGCTAATCATTTATTTAGACAATAGTTCTTTGACCAGGGCACTGATCGTTTTTCCATCTGCCTGTCCGGCCAACTGCTTTGTGGCCACGCCCATCACCTTCCCTATATCGGCGGGTGAGGAGGCTCCTGTTTCTGCAATGATCTTCGACAGTACCTCTTTCAGCTTGCCCGCATCCATCTGCTCCGGAAGGAACTTTTCGATAACGGCTATCTCTTCCAGCTCTTTCTTGGCCAGGTCCTCACGCTGCTGCTGCTGAAAGATCTCCAGTGAGTCTTTCCGCTGCTTGATAAGCTTCTGCAGCATTTTGACCTCGTCCTCCTCTTTCAATTCTCCTCCCGCACCCTCTGCCGTTTTGGCTATTATGATAGCGGCCTTTATCGCACGGAGACCACGCAATGCTCCCTCGTTCTTTGACAGCATAGCGGTCTTCAGTTCGCCCATTACTTTTTGTTCCAATCCCATACCTGTAAATTTAGCGTTTATACTTTGTTTACTTTTAATTGCTGCTCCCGGAATTTACCAAAGAAATCTTTGGCAAACTGTTTCATTTCATTCCCCAGGGCAGCATCCTGCGTTGCGCGCTGCCAGGTTTCAGCCATCGTCATAAAGGTCTGGTAAAAAAAATCGGCCATTTCATCTATCATCATATCTTTTGTCCACAGGTCTATGCGCATGGCCGTCTTATCTGCTCCATCCCAGAAGGACAGCATCATGGCCTTGGCCTTCCTGGCCGTCTCGGCAGTCGTATCGGTAGCATTCCAGCTGATCTGCTCCGGTACCTTTCCATCATCCAGCAGCACATCGATCTTTATTGAAGATTGTTGCATATAAAAAATTTAGCAAGCCGCAAGTTAGGGCATAATTACCGATCCTGGGAAATCCCTTACGGCCGCCTCTATCCCATTCCAGACCTTGATAGCCGCCTGTTCCCAGCCCACCGGCAATGCCTGCGAAAGAGCCTTCCCGATAAGCGCGCTGCGCATTCCCTCATCCTTATACAGCAGCATCAGCTGGCCGGCCAGGGATGCAGGGTCGTCCGGCTGCGCATACAGGACCCGGTCACCCGCCGATCCCGGTGGAAAGCCCGTGACCGTGGTGATGACCGGAACCCCGGCCTTCCAGGCATTCAGCACCGGCAATCCCAGACCTTCCCCCCTGAATGGTGCGACAAATGCATAGGAGGCAGCCACGAGCCCGGGCATTTCCTGTTCCGGAAAATTATCATAAACATGGACGTCCTGACGATATCGGTAGGTATCCAGCCTGCCATCCGGAAAGACGATGCCCCGCCCCGCGCCCATCCGGATTAGAACAAGCTGCATATTGGACTGCTGTCTTTTCTTGAACCCGGAAAAAGCCTTCAGCAGACTGACCAGCTCACCGGGCCGCGCATTTTCTGCGATCGTTAAAAAATATTCCTTTCCCTGTGCATACTCTTTTTTCACGGTCTCTTTTTCTTCCAAAGGCAGTGGTGCATACCTTGCATCCGCCCCGCCTTCCACCACCACAATTTTTTTTCCGACATTTCCGGCGACGATCCTTTTACCATCGCTACCTCCACCCGCCGGTCTTCCTTTTTTAAGACTCTCTTCCAGAAACAACTTGTCCTCTTCCGAAAAACTGAAGATCGTTCCGGCCTCCCGGAGGTTCCCGACCAGCCTTTTCCGGTAGATCTTCCTATAGCTTTTCTTTTGCACCCATGCCGCCGGATCCGCTTTTCCAGGCATCCACACGCATTGGGGCACTCCCACATCCGGGGCAACAAGGCCTCCGGTTGTCATAAGCAGATCCGGTCTGTATTTCCGGACTATCCGGGGGATCTGCCAGTCATACCAGACCCTCCAGCCCATATTACCGGGCAGCGCCGCCCGGATCAGCAGTTCATGCGCCGGAATACCCGGCAACAGACCCTCCCGGCCTGCCCCATCCACCAGCAATAGCCATTCAATACCCTGTTTCTCCGTAAGCAGATTGACACAGGAAATGATAATATGAATTCGTTCCAATTCAGACCGGTCGTTTATCAACGGTCTGCAATCCAATAAAATGCGCATATATATAAGTGTCCAAAGGTAGTTCCGCAGGTCTCTAAAAAAAAACAAAGCCTTAAATTATTGATAATCAATTATTTGATGATGGCGCCTACGTAGTTTTCTGTAGATGAAATGTGGTTTTTACCGTGTATTCATTTTAAGTAAAACTGCTTTGTGTTCCTTCTTGTCATTATATAACTTTGTTTCTTAATCCGACATACTCTTTAATCCGTCTTAATCCGACTTCTTAAAATCAGTGCCTATGAAACGTGTGTACCCATCCTTGCTTGCTGTTTGTATATGCATGACGGCAATTGCTCCTGGCGCATCCTTTGGTCAATGTACTTGTTCGGGCGGTGTTCCAGCCACTCCTGTGGTCAATACTTTCTCTCTCCCCGTTACTTCCAGCTCCAGTGCCAATCTCACTTTCCCACAATTGAATCCGAGCGTCGGGGATTTAGCCTGTATTACATTTGATTACAAGATATCGGCGCAAAGCGTCACCGGGGTCCGCAACCTGGCGCCTTCCACAGCCTTATTACCCACAGATAACGCCCAATATAGCCCAACCGGCAGACTGGAATACCAATTCGACCTGCTTACCTCCGCCATTATAAGCGGACCGGGCCTGAATATCACCAAACCCTATCACACTACCTACGGGCCCGACTCCCTTGGCGCTTATGGTCAACCGGACGATACCATTACTTATGGTCCGGATAATGTGCTCAACGGCATCACCGGCACCAAGAATTTCGGCGGTAATTCGGCTTACCTTGGCACGGGAAATATCAACCTCTCTTATTCCATCAGCGGTGGGCTGAGTACGATTGAAGGAGGACTAAATTTTAGCCAAAAGATCCAGACCAGCTACTGGGGAGACTTCAGCCTGACCTATTATTGGTGCCCTGCTGCGCCATTGGCCATTTCCATCAAAAATTTTACGGCCATACATTATGCCAATTCCATCCTTTTACAATGGATAACGGATAATGAACAAAACAATTCAAACTATGAAATCCAGATCAGCACAGACGGGAAAAATTTCACCCCACTCGGACAGGCAGAAAGCGACCCTGCTACAACAGGTTCTGCTGCAAAATACCAATATCAATACAACCTTGATCAGGCTGATATGGGCAAATACTGGTTCCGCATCAAGGAGACTAATGCAGCCGGAAAAATAAGCTATTCGGCCGTCCTTATGGTCAGGCCGGGCGGATCGGGCGATGAGCCGATAAGCTATCAGACTTATCCCAACCCCGCCACCAACAGCCTGTTCTTCCAGTTCGATACCAACCAGACCGGACGTTATATGCTGGAACTGGTCAATACGGCCGGACAGATCGTCCTGCAGAAGGCAGTGACCCTTACCGGCACCAGTCAGATCCGGCTCGACCTGAGCCCGCATCCGCCAAGAGGGCTTTATTACCTGCGGACACAGGACCTGACGCATGGGTTGCATTATACGACCAAAGTACTTATAAAGTAAAAGTGGCCGGGCGGCTCACCGGGCCGGGCAATAACAACTAAATAGCCTGTGAAAAAACAATAAATCCATCCTGCGAAAAGCTTCCACAACGGAGGCTTTTCCTTTTTTACGGTATTTTGCCGGGGAGTGTTTATTTGGCCTGTTCCGGCCCCCGGTTGGCATCATAATTTGTCTGTTAAGCTTTTTACTGTAATTTCGTAGTCTATGTTGAATATGGAAAGTATGGAATACAATACCACGCGGAATCACCTCATCATGCGTGAATACGGGCGGCATATCCAGAAAATGATCGAATATCTGCTGACCCTCGAAGATAAAGAGAAGCGTCAGCGCAATGCGTATGCGGTGATAGAGTTGATGGGATTCCTCAATCCCCATCTGAAAAATGTGGAGGATTTCCGGCATAAGCTCTGGGATCATCTTTTCCTGATCTCCGACTTTCAGCTCGAAGTGGCTTCGCCATATCCGATCCCTACCCGCGAAACACTGAAAGCAAGGCCTAAACCGCTCAAATACCCCAAACGCTATCCGAAATTCTCCCACCTGGGAAAAAATCTGGAGATCGTGATCAATAAGGCGCTGGCCGAAGAAAATCCGGATAAGAGGAATGGCTTCGCAAATGCAGTGGCTTATTATATGAAGCTTGCTTATAACAACTGGCATAAAGAGACCGTTCACGATGACGCCATCCAGAGCGAGCTCTCAGTCCTCACAGGCGGTCAGCTGGAATTTACAAATACGCCTTATGTAAAGAGTTTCCGTCCCAGCGAGAACAGAGAGAGGGACAGAGATCGCGGCGGATATGGGGATAACCGGAACAAACGCAATCAGAAATTCCAGCCCAGAGGAGGCAGCAACCGCTATGACAGGAACGATCGCAATGACCGGAATAATGATCGTGGCGGAGGCAAATTCAAAAAGAAAAGATTCTGACAAGCTCCGGCTGTAATATGAACGAAGACCATAAGATCATCATTATTACGGCCCCTTCCGGTGCGGGAAAAACGTCCATCACCCGCTACCTGCTGAAAAAATACCCGCAACTGTCTTTCTCCGTTTCGGCGGCTACACGCCCACCCCGCTCGCATGAAAAGAACGGCGTGGATTATTATTTCTTACCCCTCGATGATTTCAAGCAAAAGATCGTGAATGGCGAATTCGCCGAATGGGAGATGGTGTATGAAGGGAAGTATTATGGCACCCTGAAAAGCGAGCTGGAGCGCATATGGAATTCCGGAAGGACGCCCCTGCTCGATATCGAAGTAAAAGGAGCGATCCATATCCAGGAGCAATATCCGGGGTCGGCCTTATCCATATTCATCGAGCCTCCCTCCGTTGACGAGCTGAAACGCCGCCTCGAAAGGAGGGGAACGGAGACGGATGAATCCCTTCACGCAAGGGTCAGCAAGGCGGCCTACGAGATCTCCTTCAAGCACCATTTTGATAAAATAATCGTAAATAACGAACTGGAGGCCGCCTGCAGGCAAGCAGACGCCATTATCGGGGAGTTTCTGGGTTTATAGGGGCCTTACTCCGCTGTCCCCGGCATCGAAGGCGACCGCCGCCGCCCGCGTTAGCTAAATCGCCCGGAATTTAGAATTTTCGATTTTTCCGGTTAAATTCGTAGTCAGTATGATGATCAATACCTATACCCTTGTCTGGATCGTGGTTGCCTGGATCATGATCGCATTTTTTGCGGGGATCGAAGTGGCCTTTGTGAGCGCTAACAAACTGGCGATCGAACTGAAGAAAAAACAGGGTCTTCGCAGCGGCATTATCCTTTCCCATTTTATGGAGTATCCCGCGCAGTTCATCGGCACTACCCTTGTCGGTTATAATATTTTCCTCGTGATCTTCGGACTGATGGTTGGCGAGACCTTTGCACCCCTCTGGAGCCTGGCCATTACCAGGATCCATTTTCCAAGCAGCTATGTAAATGCTTTCCGTCTTTTTGCCGAGACCCTGGTAGCCTCCTTATTTGTCCTTCTGTTCGGAGAGTTTATTCCAAAGGCCCTGTTCCGCGCCAAGAGCGATGGCCTGCTGTCTTTCTTTGCCAGAACGACGGAATTTTTCAACCGCTTCTTTTACCCGATCACTAACTTCTTCGTGACCATATCGGAATGGGTCCTGAAATATGTTTTCAATGTCCGGATGGACGACCGCAAAGGCCCATTCTCCCAGGCCGATATCGAACATTTCTATCAGCAGCCAAAGAACGATAATGAGGAAGATTCGAAGGACCTGAATAAGGACCTCTTCGAGGCCGCCCTCTCCCTGCCCAAGGTCAAAGTGCGGGAATGCCTGGTGCCACGCAAAGAGATCGAGGGCATCGACCTGAACATGCCTATTGAAGAAGTGAGGAAAAAGTTCGTGGAGACCAAGCTGAGCAAGCTGGTGGTCTATGACGGCAATCTCGATCATATCGCGGGGTACGTCCATCAGCTCGACCTGTTCAAAAGGCCTCCGCTCATCAAATCCATCCTGCTGCCCATTCCCGCCGTACCGGAAAGCATGAGCGCTACCGACCTGATCAATAAGTTCAGCCGGGACAGAAAAAGCATTGCCTGGGTGGTGGACGAATTCGGGGGCACGGCCGGCATCGTAACCATGGAAGACCTCCTCGAAGAGATCTTCGGCGAGATCCGCGACGAATACGATACGGAAGAATTCGAAGAGAAGAAATTATCGACCGATGAATTCATTTTCTCGGGAAGGCTGGAGCTGGATTATCTCAATGAAAAATATGGACTGGAATTGCCCGAGAATGAATCGGAGACCCTCTCGGGTTATATCATAAACGAGCACGAGACCATTCCCCGCCTTAAAGAGCGTATCATAATCGGCGACTATGAATTCGAAATACTCCAGGTAAGCGATACACGGATCGAAATGGTCCGGCTGAAAGTGCTGAAATAGGCAGGCGGGGCGGCCGGATCGCCAGCCGGAGCCTTGCCCGGTGATCCTGGAGCAAAGCCGCCCGAAGCCGCAGATCTACGTTAACCAATGTTAACCCGTGGTTAAACAGCCCCGATTTCTTTTTATCCTCCTCCTTCTTCTTCAAATTTGTTCTATCAAAGACAAATGGCCTGACTGAAGTCTTTTAAAGATATTGTCACTCGTCAATCTTTTTGAGGGGGATTTTTTTTCATAGGTCAGTTAGGAGTAAACAATGCACTTCGCAAGGAGTGCTTGTTTTTTTTGGGGGGGTAAGGTGAGCAGGAAGTTATTCTGCGTGTTTCTTACGGATCTCTCTTTTCATTTCGGCCCTTTCGATATCCTGCTTGTAGTCTTTTATCTTATCATCGTTCTGGCTGGCTAAAATGGCCTTTTCAAAATAATAGACCGCCTTTTCGAAATTCTGCTTCAGCTCCTCCATCAGGGCATAACGGCCATAGACCCAGGACTTGTCGATCGTGCGGGTCCGGAGGCATTTTTCAAGGTGTAGCTCCAGTTCCCCAAAGCGTTCCATATCCATCAGCAGGGCTGCGGTGTGAAAATAGGCGTGCGGATACATTGGATCGCACTTGATAGCGGCCTGAAAATGATTTTCGGCCTTGGCATAATCATCGAACTGTGTCTTATAGAGCCACCCCATCGAATTATGCGCAGGAGCGCTGTCCGGCTCTTCATACAGAATGCTTTCGTATTTTTTAAATGCCTCGGCGTAGTTGTTATTCTTGATATCGGCCTCGGCCTCCAGATACAGCTCTTCAGAATTTGCGTTCATGTGTTAAAAGTTTTTCAACGGCCTCGTTCCATGTTTACCAGCCCAATACCCACGCGAAGATCAGTGGGGCAACTATCGTGGCATCACTTTCAACAATAAATTTCGGCGTATGGATATCCAGCTTGCCCCAGGTGATCTTCTCATTGGGCACGGCCCCCGAATAGGATCCATACGAAGTGGTCGAATCGGATATCTGACAAAAATAGCTCCAGAATGGAACATCGTGCCACTCCAGGTCCTGGTACATCATAGGCACGACACAGATGGGGAAATCCCCGGCAATCCCGCCTCCGATCTGGAAGAACCCTACGCCTTTTCCGCCCGAATTCTTACGATACCAATCGGAAAGCCAGACCATATATTCGATGCCGCTTTTCATCGTAGTAGGCTTGATCTCCCCTTTGATCACATAAGAAGCAAAAATATTGCCCATCGTGCTGTCCTCCCATCCCGGAACGATGATCGGCAGGTTCCTTTCGGCGGCCGCGATCATCCAGCTATGTTTGGGGTCGATCTCGTAATCTTTCTCCATCACCTTGCTGAGCAATAATTTATACATGAATTCATGCGGCAGGTAGCGTTCTCCCTTCGCATCGGCATCCTTCCAGATCTTCACGATATTATGCTGGATCTTCCGGAAGGCTTCTTCTTCGGGGATACAGGTATCGGTGACCCGGTTGAGTCCTTTTTCCAGAAGCTCCCATTCCTGCTGAGGCGTCAGGTCACGATAATGCGGAATTCGTTTATAATGCGAATGGGCGACAAGGTTCATGATATCCTCCTCGAGGTTGGCCCCGGTACAACTGATGATATCTATTTTATCCTGCCGGATCATCTCGGCAAGCGATATGCCCAGCTCGCCTGTACTCATCGCGCCAGCCAGCGTTACCATCATTTTCCCTCCTTCCAGCAGATGCGTTTCGTATCCTTTTGCTGCATCCACAAGGGCGGCCGCGTTAAAATGACGGTAATGATGTTCTATGAACTGCGAGACGGGACCTTTATTCATGATTGTCGTGTTTTAGCCGGCTATCCGGATTGGAGCCGCAAAACTATGATTTTTTTCGGCAGTTATGAAGTTGCTGTATTCCGGTAAAAAAAGAAGCCGTCCTTGAAAAAAGACAGCTTCGTGTTCCAACTAAAAACCAACTTAAGAAATCATTATACTATTACTCTACTTCTTTCTTTGTCTTGGAGTAAACGCCCCAGTTGCTGACACCGGAGGATTTGAGCACCAGCGTCTTGTCCGCGTTCTCCAGGGTTACATACCAGGTGGTCTGATCATCAGAGGCCATCTCGAATAATTCGGAGATCCAGAATCCGCTGTACTCTTTTTTCAATTGGGTCAGCAGGCTGATGGGAAGCTGGTCTGAAAGGATATTCCGGACCACTGCCTGAAGCTCGCCGCTATTATTATAATAAGCGAACAATACCTGTTCATTAAAGGAAAAAGTTACTTTGACATAGTCTCTTTTTTGTTCCCAAACGGCATTTTTGGCGCTTGCGAAATCTTTTGAGAAAGCTCTTACAGCTTGTTGGTTCACTTCTGTGCCTTTGTCGGCAAATGCGCTAAGTCCTATCATAAGCACCGTAGCGAGGGATAAAATGATCTTTTTCATGTTTTTTATTTTGTAAGTTTCGTGTTTTATTTTTCTACCTATTATAAGACGCGGGGTTTTCTCCGATGTTGCAGATTTTAAAAAAAATATTTTTTTTCTTTTCTGCCGATTGCCTCTTTATAATAAGAACTTACCCTTTGACGCAGCAAAGCTATTTATGTTACAGGCTGGTTGCAAGCCAAAAGTGATCAATGGCATGTTATGTTATCGGGTGTTGACGGGAGCGGCGTCGCATTAACAATGCCGTTGTCCCTTGGTCCTACAGGACCCTTTGCTGGCAAGGGTTTGGATCGATTTCTTAATAAAATACTAAAATCGTCTTAAAAGATGTTAAAATAATTTTCCGGTATCGGAGCTGGTGAGATTATGCTGCAGAGCCCGTTATTCATGCGTATTTTTGCTATAATGAATTACTTAGCGCACGCGTATCTTTCTTTTGAGAACCCCGAAATGCTGGTGGGCAACATGATCAGCGATTTCGTCAAAGGGAAAAAGAAATACGATTTTCTTCCGGGCATCCAGCAGGGCATCGCCCTTCACCGGGCCATCGACGGGTTTACCGACAGCCATGAGATCACCAGACAGGCAAAAGCATATTTCAGAAAGGATTACGGCCTGTATGCCGGCCCGCTGGTGGATGTCGTTTACGACCATTTTCTGGCCAATGACCCGAAACAGTTCCCGGGGGAAATGCTGGCTTCGTTCGCTGAAAAGACCTATAGCCAGCTCGGGCCCTTTCGGGCTGTTTTCCCTGAAAAATTTGCCCGGATGTTCCCTTATATGCAATCGCAGAACTGGCTTTACCATTACCGGTTCAAGGAAGGCATCGTCAACAGCTTCGCCGGTCTGGCGAGGAGGGCCGCCTATATGTCCGCCCCCGCTATGGCCGGAAGGATCCTCGAAGCCAGCTATCTTGAGCTGGGAGCCTGCTATACCGCTTTTTTTCCCGCCCTTAAAGATTTCGCCTTTAATTTCCTGCAACAATTGCTGAGGGACCCCGATTCCTTTAACTTTGTCGGGTGAAAATGTTTAATATGATGCAAAAACTTGTTGCCATTGCGGTCTTTCTTGCCTGTATGCATATCACAAAGGCACAATCTCCCCCCTCTTCCATAGATAAGTCTCCGCTTGACATCAGTTATTATCCGGCAAATTATCCCGTTCTAAAGATCCAGGATAAGATCACCGAAGCCCTGGTCGCCCGGGTGGTATACAGCCGTCCTCAGAAAAAAGGAAGAAAACTGTTCGGGGAGCTGGTGGAATATGGCCAGGTATGGAGGCTTGGGGCCAATGAAGCGACGGAGATCGAATTTTTCAGAGATGTAGAGATCGATAACAAAAAAGTAAAAAAAGGACGCTATACCCTTTATGCGCTGGTCGATACGGAAAAATGGACCCTGATCCTGAATAAGGAAACGGACACCTGGGGCGCTTTCCGCTATGACATGCAGAAAGACATTTTGCGGACTACCGTTCCGGTGCAGAAGAGCGCCGGCATTGCGGAGATCTTTTCCATGGAATTCGAGAAAACCAGGGGCGGCGCCAAACTGATGATCACCTGGGACGACATATCCGTAGAGTTGCCCATCAGTTGGTAATTCACTAAGTTTACACATGTGTGGCATTGCAGGCATTATATCGGCAGATCCGGCCCAAATCACTGTTGGACGGTTGAAAAAAATGACGGACGCCATTGCGCACCGGGGTCCAGATGGTGAAGGGGGCTGGATCAGCGGCTCAGGCCTCATAGGCCTGGGTCACCGGAGGCTGTCCATTATCGACCTGAGTGATGCAGCCGCGCAACCCATGCACTACCTGGACCGATATACGATCGTTCACAACGGGGAGATCTATAATTATACCGAGCTCAGGAGCCTGCTGCAATCAAAAGGCTATCAATTTTCTTCCCGCTCGGATACCGAGACCATACTGGCCGCTTACGACCACTACGGCGCAGATTGCCTGCAATATTTCGATGGCATGTTCGCCTTCGCTATCTGGGATGAAAAAGAAAAAAAGCTGTTCCTCGCAAGGGACCGCTTTGGTGAAAAGCCGGTGTTCTTCTACCGGGATAAAGAACAGTTCCTTTTTTCCAGCGAAATGAAATCCCTCTGGGTAGCCGGCGTAAAAAAAGAAAGCAACAAAAGGCTGGTCTTCAATTTTATTACCATTGGCTACACCCAGAACCCAGCCAATCCCTCCGAAACTTTTTACAACGGTATTTTTAAGCTGCCGGCCCGCTCCTACCTGGTCTATGATGCGGTAAGGCAGGAAATGGAGGTATCCGTCTACTGGGATATAAAAATAGAGAACACCAATCCCATCAGCGAAAAGGCTGCGATCGGACAGTTCACCGCGCTCCTCGGCGGCTCGGTGAACAGGCGCCTGAGATGCGATGTCCCTCTTGGGACAAGCCTCAGCGGAGGACTGGACAGCTCCTCGGTAGTGGCCACGATCCTGCAGCAGCCGGCATTTTCCGGAAGACTACCAACCTTTTCCGCCGTTTTCCCGGGTTTTGAAAAAGATGAATCCCCGTTCATCGGGCACATGACCAGGCGTTTTCCCATCGATAATTATATGGTCACGCCGGATGCAGACGGGCTGATCCGTGATTTTGAGAAACTGGTCTGGCACCAGGAAGAGCCTTTTTCCTCGTCCAGCATTTACGCACAGTTCAAAGTATTCAGGCTGGCCGGTCAACACCAGGTAAAAGTATTGCTCGACGGGCAAGGAGCCGATGAGCTGCTGGCCGGTTATCATAAATATTATCACTGGTACTGGCAGGAATTATACCGCAACGACAAAAAGGCCTTTGCGCTGGAGCTGGAGGCGGCCCGTGAATCGGGTGTAGACGACCGCTGGTCCTGGCGGAATAAGCTGGTAGCCAACCTGCCCGTGTATGCAGGTTTGTTCCTCCGGAAAAAAAGAACGGCCAGGCAAAGAAGGAATAAGGATCTGTCGGCGGATTTTGTCGACAGCTATGGCACCTCATATTATGACATCCCGCATTTTGATAAGCTGAGCGGCATCCTTTATTATAATACGTTCATGAATGGAATGGAAGAACTGCTCCGGTATGCCGACCGCAATTCCATGGCTTTCGGGGTGGAGGTCCGGCTACCTTTTCTCGATCATGAACTGGTAGAATTCCTGTTCTCGCTCCCTTCCTATTTCAAGATCCGGGAGGGATGGACAAAATGGTTGCTAAGAGCCAGCATGGAAAAAGCCCTCCCGAAGGAGATCGTATGGAGAAAGGACAAGACCGGCTATGAGCCGCCCCAGCAAGTATGGATGCAGCACCCTGTTCTGCAGGATTATATTCAGGAGGCCAGGAGAAGCCTCGTCCGGGAGGATATTCTGAAGGCTACGGTCCTGAATAAAAAAATTCAGCCGCAGAATGCTCATGCGGCTGAAAATCAGGATTGGAGGTATCTGGTTACGGCGGCCTGTCTCACAGGTAAATAAGATCAGAGCGGTCCCCTGTCAGGACTTTTTATATTTTTCAATGACCTCCATGTTACCATCTATATTCGATTTAACGGTAGTCCAGGTCTTCTCGTCTTCCAATTTGATATAATACTCCACGGTAGACTCCGTAGTCATTTCGGTAACGCCGAATACGGTCTTGCCGGCAAATCTCTTCTTCAGCTTGCAGATGATATTCACGGGAAGGTTCTTTTCATAATAATACCGGACAGAACTTACGAAATTACCATCACGGTCGTAGTCCACCTTGGTAAGGATGCCATTGTCTTTGAAATTGACCGTGAATTTATCGGAGAGCTCCAACCATTTCACCTGCTCTGCATTCGGGAAGGTCTGTTTGAAGGTCTGCAACAGTTGCTCGCTGATGGTGACGCCTTTATCGGCAAACACGCCGGCGGAGACGGACAGGAGGCAGAATAAAATGAGAAGGCTTTTTTTAAGGCTGGTGATTGAAAGAATCGGGCTCGGTTTCATGGCTGTTATTTTTTAAAAAATGATAAATGCAGATTTGATTAATAACGTAAAACTATCCAGGTTTCTTTTTCGTGTCAAGCCAATATACATGTCCGGTATAAAATTTTTCACTCCATAAGCGGAGACATAAAACAGGAATGTACCAAAGGCTGTAAAACGAGTTGCGAAGCCTTGTAAATAAGGTGTGAAACGGTAAATCGCATGTTGCTTTTTCCGGGTTAAGCTTTTGTTAAACTGGAATAACGGATTTCAAGATGAGGAAATACTACCTTTGCGCCTGGCCAGCGCCCATCATAAACCAAAATCTATCGTAATGAAACTTTCGACCAAACTGATCCATGCAGGCATAGAACCCGATCCTTCTACAGGCGCCATCATGACGCCGATCTACCAGACTTCCACTTATGTGCAGACCGCTCCGGGCCAGCATAAAGGATATGAATACGCACGCTCGCAGAACCCGACCAGAAAGGTCCTTGAAAGCGCGATGGCGCATATCGAGAACGGGAAACACGGGCTTTGCTTCAGCAGCGGCGTCGCCGCTACCGACGCCGTGCTCCGTTTGTTGCAGCCGGGCGACGAGGTGATCGCAGCCAATGATATGTATGGAGGCACCTATCGTCTCTTCACGAAGATCTTTGAAAGGTCCGGGATCGGATTTCACTTCGTGAATATGCAGGATACGGCTAACGTGACAGCTCGCATCAACAAGAATACAAAGCTCATCTGGGCGGAAACGCCGACCAATCCCCTGATGAATATCATCGACATTGCCGCACTGGCCGCTATTTCCAGGGGCAAGGGCATCCTCTTATGCGTCGATAATACTTTTGCATCGCCTTATCTCCAGAATCCGCTGGACCTGGGAGCGGACATCGTACTCCATTCCGCCACCAAATACCTCGGGGGGCATAGTGACGTCATACACGGATGTCTGGTTATGAACGATACCGACCTGCGGGAGAAATTATATTTTATCCAGAAGAGCTGCGGGGCCGTGCCCGGACCACAGGATTGCTTTCTCGTCCTGAGAGGATTGAAGACCCTGCATGTCCGTATGGACAGGCATTGTTCCAATGGAGAGAAGATCGCCTTCTTTCTCCGGGACCATTCCAAAGTAGGGAAAGTTTACTGGTGTGGGTTTGAAGATCATCCCGGTTATGCGATAGCAAAGAGACAAATGCGCGGCTTTGGAGGCATGATGAGCTTCACGTTAAAAGACGATAGTCCGGAGAATGCGATAAGAGTGCTGTCCTCTACAAAGCTGTTTGCCCTGGCGGAAAGCCTTGGCGGCGTCGAATCCCTGATCAATCATCCGGCTACCATGACCCATGCTTCGATACCGCGTGAAGAGCGGATAAAGAATGGGCTCAGCGATTCATTGATCCGGCTCAGCGTAGGCATCGAGGATGCCGATGACCTCATCGATGACCTGCGGCAGGCCATCGGGTAGTCAGCGACCGGCGGACAGACCTCGGATAACAGATGATCCTTCCACCGTCCGACCGTCGGAAAACAGATGACCGGCAATCCCAGCTTTTAAAATCAGGCTATCAATGGATCAACGGGACTTAAGAAAATTCCTGAACAGGAAAACGGATGAATACAACCGGCCCTCTTTTATAGCCCAGGACCCGGTGAGCATACCGCATCGTTTCAGCAAACGGCAGGATATCGAGATCGCCGGTTTCTTTGCAGCTATTTTTTCCTGGGGCCACCGCACCATCATCATCCGCAAAACGAGCGAGCTTATGGCCCTGATGGACAATGCGCCGCACCAGTTCGTCCTGCAACATGGGGAAAACGACCTGCGAAAGCTCCTGGGTTTCCGGCACCGGACCTTCAACGCCACCGACCTCCTGTATTTTGTGGATTTCTTCAAACAGCACTATACGGGCCATGATTCGCTGGAGGATGCATTTTTGGGAGCGACCGGCAAGGAAGCGCTTACGGGATTCTACCACTATTTCTTTTCCCTCGGTCAGGCGCCTCCCCGCACCTATAAACATATTGCGTCCCCGGAAAAGAATTCCTCCTGCAAGCGCCTGAATATGTTCCTGCGCTGGATGGTGCGCAAGGATGACAAGGGCGTGGACTTCGGCATCTGGCAAAAAATCTCCCCATCCAGCCTGATCTGTCCGCTGGATGTGCATGTCGCCAGGGTGGCAAGACGATTCGGCCTGCTCACCCGTACACAAACGGACTGGCAGGCTGCCCAGGAGCTGACCGATCAGCTGCTTGTTCTGGACAAGGACGATCCGGTGAAATATGATTTTGCTTTGTTCGGGCTGGGCGTGATGGAAAAATTCTGAAGCAGTAACCGGCCCATGATGCGGACCTTGCCTGCCGGAGGATCGACGGAGCCAGGATCGAAAATACTTCAATATGGATAATCCCGAAGATGGCAGAGAAATGATAAAAGACCTGAACCGGGTCTGGGACCTTGAGCTGACGGAGAACACCGGGGCTGCCCAGCTCGAAACCGTGCTGGCTGAGAAACTCAACGCGCTGATCCAGTCCGATTTTTCTGCCCTGGTGCGGCTTCTTTACCGGATCGATATCAATGAGGCCAGGCTCCGGGATCTGCTGAAGGAAAATGCGGTGGAAGACGCCGGGAAGATCATTGCCAGGCTGATCATAGAAAGACAGCAACAGAAGATCCTGAGCCGCAGGCAATTCAGGGGGTCAGGGGAAGGGGCCGACGGGTCGGATGCCGACAGGCTCTAATACATCAATTCTCTCACTTTCTCTTTATCCTCTTTTGTCTCCTTTTCTTTGGTCAGATCGAACATGGTGCCAAATACATGATCCCAGATCGTGCTGCTGACTCCGAAGCCGCGGTGGTCGTTCTTATAATGATGCAGGTGATGATTGCGCCATAAGGGCTTCATCCATCTGAAGGGAGGGTTCCAGGCATGGATCGCGTAATGCATGCTGCCATACATGAGATAGCCAAGCATGAATCCGGGCCAGAACATAAAGGTGAGGTTCCCTATAAATACGTACATGAATAAAAAAATAACGGAAGAGATGATCAGGCTGGGGACCGGCGGCATAAACAAACGCTCTTTGTCCCGGGGAAAATGATGGTGATTCCCATGCATGACGTACACTACTTTTTTAGCCTTCTCGCTTTCTGCCACCCAGTGAAAGGCAAAGCGGTGCATCAGGTATTCAAAAAAAGTCCAGAAAAGCATACCGGCCAGAAAGGTCAGCACCACCCACAATATGGAATAACCCAGCCTGGTTCCGCTATAGTACAGCCCATAACCGATAATAGGTATATACATGCCCCAGATCACCAGCGGATGAGTCTTGGTGAGCATTTCCAGGTACTGGTTCTTGAACAGCTGTGCCTGGCCTTTATTATGTATTTTTTCGAACTTCATTATTTACCTGTTGGACTACAAAAATACGAAGATCAGGGGGAATATCATCACCTGGCTCCCCGGATGGGCAGGGGACTAAAATACCCCTGGAGCATAGGAGCATCCGAATGCCCCGGCTCCGGAGCCAGGCCCGATAAGCAATCTTCTGAAATTTTGCATATTCCTTTACCTTTGGCGCCTTAAAGTTAACCCGTTACATCCGCTTAAAAAAAGACTGCCGATATGAAGCTGGTATCTTACCTGAAAGAAGAAAACGATCAGCTGGCTATCCTTGTGGACGGCCTGCTTTACGACATGGAGCTTATCCATCCCGATATCCCTGGCCATATCAGCCTTTTTCTGAATTACTGGGATGAATTGCTGCCCCTGGCGCAGGCTGGCGACCTGGCCATCCGGGAAGGCCATATCGGGCCCGGGAAGGCGGTAGCGATTGGAGATGTCCAGGTACTGGCGCCCGTTCCCTCGCCCCCATCCTGCCGGGATGGGTATGCTTTCCGCCAGCATGTCGCAGCGGCCAGGCGCAACCGGGGAGTTCCCATGATCCCGGAATTCGATCAATACCCTATTTTCTATTTTACCAACCACCACTCCATCCAGGGACCCGGCCCCGTGCGTTGTATGCCGGACCATTTCGAACAGCTCGATTTCGAGCTGGAAGTGGCCATCGTCATTTCAAAGCATGGCCGGAATATCCCGGTGGAAAGAGCCGACGAATATATCGCGGGCCTCATGATCATGAATGACATGAGCGCGAGAAAGCTCCAGATGGAAGAAATGCTGTTAAACCTGGGACCAGCCAAAGGAAAGGATTTTTCTACCTGCACCGGCCCCTGGCTTGTGACCCTGGATGAACTGCAACCATTTGAGACGCCCTGTAAGGAGGGCCATACTGGCCTCAGCTGGAACCTGAGGATGCAATGCCGGGTAAATGGTATCCAGGTCAGCGATGGAAACCTCGCCGATATGGACTGGACCTTTGCCGAGATCATAGAAAGAGCTTCCTATGGGGCAGACCTTTATCCCGGCGATGTGATAGGCAGCGGGACGGTGGGAACGGGTTGTTTCCTCGAGCTGAACGGTACGGGCAGGCTGAATGACCCGGGATATGCCGCTCAGTGGCTGCAGGAAAATGACCGGATCGAGCTGGAGGTGGGGGAACTGGGGATCCTGGAAAACACGATCCAGCGTGAAGGAACGGGTTCGGGCGAAGAAGCGGACTCCGGCGAAGAAATGGGGACCGGCGAAGAAGCATTTTCCCTGTTAAAGAAAAAGAAGAATATATGATCATCGATCTGGGAAGCCTGTCGCCCATGTACCGGCAGAATTATCTCCAGTATGCCATCGCACCCCGTCCGATCTGTTTTGCCAGTACGATCGACCACAAAGGCCGGGTGAACCTGAGCCCGTTCAGCTTTTTCAATATGTTCTCTTCCACTCCTCCCATCCTTATCTTTTCCCCTGCCCGGAGAGTAAGGGACAATACCACCAAGCATAGCCTGCAAAATGTACTGGAAGTCCCGGAAGTCGTGATCAATATTGTCGATTACGACCTGGTTCATCAGGCCAGCCTCGCCAGTTGCGAATATGGCAAAGAGGTCAATGAATTTGCCAAGGCCGGTCTCACCGAGCAGCCCGCCACCCTGGTCCGGCCCCCGATGGTGAAAGAGAGCAAGATAAAGATCGAATGCAGGGTGATCGAAATAAAATCCCTTGGCGATCAGGCCGGGTCGGGCAACCTGGTCATCTGCGAAGCATTGCGCATGCACGCAGACGATACGATCCTGGATGAGAAAAAGATGATCGACCAGCGCCTCATCCACCATGTAGCAAGGTTGGGCGGCAACTGGTACTCGCGGGTGGATGCCGGGAGCCTGTTCCAGGTGGAAAAACCCAATACGCAGACGGGCATCGGCGTGGATTCCCTGCCCACACCCATCCGCAACAGCAGGATCCTCAGCGGCAATGATCTCGGCCAGCTGGCAAATGTCCAGGAGATGCCGGTCATAGACCCTTCCTTTGATGACGACAGGCTCCGGAATATTTTTCAATATTATTCCATAAGCCCCGGAGAGATGGAAAAAGAACTGCATGTCTATGCAAAGGAATTGGTTGGGCGGGGAGAAATAAAGGCAGCCTGGCAGGTATTGCTGGCGCTGAATTAAGTTTGCAGAAATCTTTCATTTATTTATTGGAAATTTGCCGTCTTAGCTTTCCTATGGCGATCAATCCAAAGAAATATATGAAATTGGCGGTAGACGTAATGAAACAATCTATTGCAGAATCCCGGGCTGATGGAAAACCTTGTCCCAAAGTTGGTGCAGTGCTGGTTTCCCCCGATGGAAAGCATATTTCGACAGCTTTCAGAGGAGAATTACGAGAAGGAGATCATGCAGAATTTACCTTGCTGGAAAGAAAGCACAGGGACAAAAATCTGACTGGATATTACCTCTTTGCTACTTTAGAACCATGCGCTCCAGGCGCTCGCCGCAATCCGAAATTAGCCTGCGCGGAAAGAATCGTCAATGCCCGTATTGCAAAAGTTTGGATTGGAATTGAAGATCCGGATCCAACAGTCGATAGAAAAGGAATTCTATATCTCGGACTAAATAACATTGAGGTAGAAATGTTTGATGAAGACCTCCAGGATGAGATAAGGCAAGAAAACAAGATATTCTTAGCTCATGCAATTAAAAGAGGTGAAGAGGCCGCGCTTCCTAAGGAGATTATCCTGTCTCCGCTTGAGAATCAAGCTCCAAATACTGAAATTGAAAATTTATCAAAGGATGCATTACAATTTTATATTGCCAGGGCCAATCTTCCTTATAAATATGACTCCGATGAGTTTCACGACTTCCTCAAAAGGCAGGAATTACTTATTTATGACAAAGAATCTGATAGATTAAAGCCTAGTGGTTTGGGACTTCTATTATTTGGAAACAACCCTCGGTTAACTTATCCTCAAGCTATAGTTAAAGTTGAGGCGAGACACAAAAATGCCGAGCCAAAGATCAAAGACTTTAACGAACCTCTGGTCTTATTACCAGAAAAAATAGAGCACTGGCTTAAAGGAATCATACCTTCTACAATTTCAAGAGAGCAATTTGCTCGTTCAGAAAATTACGAATATCCTATATCCGTACTTAGAGAGGCAATACTCAACGCTATTGTGCATAGAGACTATGATATACCACAAGCAAAAATCTATATTATAGTTGAAGAGGATAAAATTATTGTCAAAAGCCCGGGCGCCCCGGTTAAACCCATTAATTGGGATGATTTTAGAAATTTCAGAGCCCCATCATTAAGTCGCAATCCTAAAATCATGAGCGTCTTTAACCAAATGGCCTTTGTGGAAGAAAGAGGCATTGGCATGAGAGAGATGAAGTCTCTTCCCACCAGGTACCAACTTCCTCTTCCCGATATAAAAATGAATGAACCTTATCTTGAAATCGCTTTCCCACGAACAGGAAATTTTCTAACCGAGATTATAGGCGAAAAGCTGTATTCGGGGTTGAATGAAGAAGAAAGATCAGGCCTTTTATTTTTACATAACAATGAAGCTGTTTCCAAAAAAGAGTATGCCGGACAGTTTAAATTCGATCCCAAAAAAGCTCAGCGTCATTTATCCAAATTCCGGAATCTTAAACTAGCTATCACAAAAGGGAAAGGGCCTTCTTTAAGGTATATATTTTTCACACGCTAAATAATCGGGACAATAATCGGGACATTTTGTCCAGATTGGCCTTAATTTAGCGCATGTCTTGTTTAATCTGGACATTTCATAATCGATTTTGTCCAGATTTCAGCTATTCCGGATTCCTATCTCTAATACTGTACACTAAAATCATTTCATTTACATTTGCAGCAATTTTTGCAATCGCATATCTGAATATGAGCACACAACATTTATCCGAGCAGGAGATCATTCGCCGGGAGAAGCTGGCAGAACTGATAAAGCTGGGCATCGACCCCTATCCTGCACCCCTGTACCCTGTCTCGATCACTGCAGCCTATATAAAAGAACATTATAAAGGAGAGGAGAATAAGGATGCCTTTACCGAAACCTGTCTGGCGGGCCGGATCCTGAGCAAGCGGGATATGGGCAAGGCCTCCTTCGCCTTGTTACAGGACGGCAGCGGTCGCATCCAGCTCTATATCAAAAGGGATGAGATCTGCCCTGGAGAAGATAAAACCCTGTATGACAATGTCTGGAAACATCTGATCGATCTCGGGGATATCGTCGGCGTAAAGGGCTGGGTCTTCACGACCAAAACAGGCGAGACATCCATACACGTAAAAGAGCTGGTCCTCCTTACCAAGGCGCTACGCCCTTTGCCGGTTGTCAAAGAAAAAGAGGGAGAGACCTTTGATGCGGTCACCGATCCGGAATTCCGTTATCGTCAGCGATATGCCGACCTCATCGTCAATCCGCAGGTAAAGGACACCTTTATCAGACGGACAAAGATGATCAATGCCATCCGCGGCTTCCTCAACGAAAGAGGGGCCCTCGAAGTAGACACTCCGGTGCTGCAGAGCATTCCCGGTGGAGCGACCGCCCGGCCATTCATTACCCATCACAACGCGCTGGACACTGCATTCTATCTCCGGATAGCCAATGAATTATATCTCAAAAGATTGATCGTGGGCGGGTTTGACTGGGTCTATGAGTTCAGCCGTAATTTCCGTAACGAGGGAATGGACCGTACCCACAACCCTGAATTCACCGTCCTGGAATTTTATGTATCCTACAAGGATTACCTGTGGATGATGGAGACGACGGAACAGCTGCTGGAAACGGCCGCCCTGGCGACCAATGGGACCAGCAAGGTAATGGTTGACGGCAAGGAGATCGAGTTCAGGGCGCCTTACCGCCGGATCACGATGTACGATGCCATAAAAGAATATGCAGGCATCGACATCAGCAAAATGGACGAAGCACAGTTGCGGGATGCCTGTCACGGGCTTGGCCTCCACCCCGATGCCAGCATGGGCCTGGGAAAAATGGTAGACCTGATCTTTGGTGAGAAATGCGAGCATCACTTTATACAACCGACCTTTATCATCGACTATCCGATAGAAATGAGCCCGCTGACCAAAAAGCACCGCAGCCAGCCGGGCCTCGTAGAACGCTTCGAGCTGATCGTGAACGGAAAGGAGATGGCCAACGCCTACAGCGAGCTCAATGATCCGCTGGACCAGCGGGAGCGCTTTGAAGAACAGCTGAGGCTGATGGAGCGTGGCGATGACGAGGCGATGTTCATCGATCTGGATTTCCTGCGCGCACTGGAATACGGGATGCCTCCCACCGCCGGCATAGGCTTCGGCATCGACCGGATCTGTATGCTGTTGACCAATCAGCCAAGCATCCAGGATGTGCTGTTGTTCCCACAGATGCGGCCGGAAGTATTCTGACAGATCCGCCCCTCCGGATAGCCCGCAGTACGCTTCGCCCATAGCAAAAAACCTCCCGTCTTTGAACGGGAGGAGGTTGTTGCCTTTTACCCAGGATTAAAAATGAAAAAGATTAATTGCTTATCTGAAATGAGCGTAAGTAAGCGTATGCCTTTATAAAAAAAGATCGTTCATCAGTTTCTGCTCGGGATTGACGGCATATTTGCCGAGATCCGTTATCCCTTCCCCCTGTAAAACGTCCTCATCGATAAAAAAATTGCCCGTCGTTTCAAAAGAAGGTTTTTGTAAAATATAATACGCCGCGTCGGCCACGATCTCCACGGTGCGGCTTCTCTGCATAAGGAAATCTCCGCCCAGCAGGTTTTTCACCGCGGCCGTGGCGATGATCGTTTTGGGCCACAAGGCATTAGCGGCAATTCGATACTGCTTCAGTTCCTCCGAAAGGCCCAGCACCACCATGCTCATTCCATATTTGCTCATGGTATAGGCCATGTGTGGGGCAAACCAGCGGGGGTCCATATTCAGCGGGGGGGAGAGATTGAGTATATGCGGGTTATGCGCTTTTTTCAGGTGAGGGATACAGGCCTGGCTCATAAAAAAAGTCCCCCGCACATTAATGCTGTGCATCAGATCATACCGCTTGGGTTCCGTGTCCGTAGTGGGGGAAAGATTGATGGCGCTGGCATTATTCACGAGGATATCGATGCCACCAAATGTCGATGCCGTTGTCTCCACGATATGGCGGATCTGATCGTCGAAGCGGATATCGCCCTGCAGCGGCAGCACTTTTCCAGGCCCTGCGGCAGCGATCTCTTCGGCTGCCGTATAGATCGTTCCTTCCAGTTTGGGATTGGGTTCAGCCGTCTTGCCCACTATGGCAATATTAGCCCCTTCCCTTGCGAGCCTCAGCGCGATCGCTTTACCGATCCCCCGGGAGCCCCCTGTGATAAGGACCGTTTTGTTTTCAAAACTCATAGACTTGTGAATGATACCGCTTTAAAAACTACAAAATAGGCTAATTTATGATGCAGCCAAAAAAATAGGGTGAATGTACCACAGCGGTCCACGTAGATCTACGACGAAAAAGGTAAAAACTGTACTATTGAAAATCAGCGTTATTGCTCTTGTGATACCTTTAACAGTGTTGTATGTTTGTATTGTTAAGTATGACTGACGAACGATCCCGATCCAATGTTCCTGAGAAAAGCCGAATGAATGTAAAATCCTGAAAAACCAAGTCCAGTAGTCCAAAGAAAAACCAATCCAAAGAGTCCTGAAAAACCATCCAAATCCATTCTGAAAAACCTTTAATCGTCATCGGTCAAACTTATCAGGAAAATCCAAAATCCAGAAATCCAAGCAGATCCAAATCCTAAGAAGAAGCCAACTTAAAATTTGTACCTATTGATGGCCAGAAGCTGTTGGTTAAGTATCGTACAAAAGAATTGAAAAAGCCCTGAGTAAAATCAGGGCTTTTCTTTTAGCACGAACTCCAGAATGGTGATTCTTCTCTTTTACTATTTCCTTCCTGTCCGACTATTCCTAAGCATCTTTTGAATATCTTTTGCCGCTTCGCCGGTTTACCGGCCCACTATGCCCGTATGCCTAATGCGCATCTACCGGCATGGCTACGTTTTTCTTGAACTTCTGCAGATAGACGATCGGGATGCAGAAAAGGACGAACAGCCCGATGGTCAGATAAAGGTTATCATAGGTGATCAGCAGGGTCTGCTTGACCACCGTCCCCTCCATGGCCCTGTTGGCCATATCCTGCGCATCGATGGCAGAATGCCCCTTGCTCATGAAATTCTGCACCGCAGCCCCGTTACGCTGTATATAGGCAGGGTTATAAGGATTTATCTTTTCGATCAGCGCCGTACGTACCTGTCCTGACCGGATATGGATCAGGGTCGTGAGGATCGCAATGCCGAATGAACCTCCGAGCTGGCGCATCATATTGTTAAGACCCGCTCCCTGCCCGATATCGGGCCCTTTGAGCTCCTGCAGGGCAAGGGTGGTCAATGGAACGAACAGGATGGCCATGCCGATCCCGCGGATGACCAGGGGCCAGAAGAAATCACTGGTCCCCGATTCCAGGGTAGAGTTCGACAGCATCCAGGTGAATACGAAGAATAAGAAGAAGCCGCCCGTGGCCATGAACTGCCCGGGCACCCCTCTCTTCAGCATCATCCCTACAAAAGGCATGAGGCAGATCGTGGCCACGCCGCTGGGGAACAGGATGATCCCCGTCTGCTGGGCCGAAAAGCCAAGCAGGTTCTGACAAAAGACGGGAAATACGAACACCGATCCATACAAGGCAAAGCCAAGGACGAATGAGGTGACGATACCGATGGCAAAGCTCCTGTTCTTCAGGATCCTGAAATTCACTACGGGATGATCGGTGGTCAGCTCCCTCCAGATAAAGCCGATGCCCGCCATGACGGTGGTAAAGATCAGCACGGAGATATAGGGCGTGGCAAACCAGTCCTCCGTTTCTCCTTTTTCCAGTACGATCTGGAGGCTGCCCACGCCGACAGCCAGCAATAAGATCCCCCACCAGTCGATGGGCTTACCCTTGGCATATCTCGGCGAGTCCCGCACAAAGGTCGATACAAAGAAGGCCGCGATGGCGCCTACGGGTATGTTCACGTAGAATATCCAGGGCCAGCTGAAATGATCGGTAATAAATCCCCCGATGGTCGGACCTACCGTGGGGCCTACCACGGCGCCAAGCCCAAAAAGGGCCGTAGCCATGCCAAGCTCTTCGCGGGGCCAGGTCTCCATCAGGATGGCCTGCGCCGTGGACAACAGTCCTCCGCCTGCAAGGCCCTGGAGCACACGGAAGGCGATCAGCTCGCTCAGGCTATGGGCATTCCCGCAGAGAAAAGAGGCAAAGGTGAATACCAGTATCGAGGTGATAAAGTAGTTCTTTCTTCCGAACCGATCGCCCAGCCAGCCGGACATCGGTAATATGATAACGTTGGCGACCGCATAGCTTGTCACTACCCAGCCGGCATCTTCCAGCGTAGCACCCAGGTTGCCCATGATCTGCGGCAGCGCGACATTCACGATCGTGGTATCGATCAGTTCCAGCAAGGAGGCCAGGATCACCGTTATGGTGATGATCCATTTTCTAAATCCATGTTCAGCCATGACGCACAATTTTGAATACTACAATTAAATTCACAGGGCCGGATCCGCAGTGTCACGGATTCATAGGGCGGATCGGGCGACGCATTATTTCGTGTGTACGATCACCTGGACGCTCATGCCCGGACGCAACAGACCAGTATAGGCAGAGTCGGCTTCCAGCTTGATCCTCACCGGCACGCGCTGCACGACCTTCACGAAATTGCCCGTGGCATTATCGGGAGGCAGCAGGGAGAACTTGGCTCCGGTGGCCCCGGCAAATGATTCGACGGACCCCTGTACGGTCTTGTCAGGATAAGCATCGGCGATCAGATCCACTTTTTCTCCTATCCGGAGATGCTCCATCTGGGTTTCCTTGAAATTGGCCGTTATATAAATGTTCTTATCGTTCACGATAGCAAAAAGGGTCTGAGCGGGCTGTACCAATTGTCCCAGCTGGATATTCCTTTTGGAGACGATGCCATCGGCCGGTGCGGTAATAACGGTATAGGTCAGCTGTAATTTAGCGAAGTCGATATCGGCCTGTCTCGAAGCCAGGTTAGAAGCAGTAGCGCCAACCTGCCGTTCGTTTGTGCTGACCCTCCTGCTTTGTGTCGGGACCTGTGTCTGGGCAACCACCAGCGCAGCATCGGCCGCATCCTTATCGGCTCTGGCGTCATCGAACTGGGCTTTGGTGATAGCGTGGTCGTTATACAGGTTCTGATAGCGGTTAAAATCTTCGGTCGCCTTCCATACCCTTACCTTGGCCGCGTCTACACTGGCTTGCGCAGTGACGATGCTCGTCTTAGCCTCGGACACCTGGTACTGGGACACATCGACGGACTGGCGGGCCGAACTGAGTGCCGCCTCTACCTGTTGTAATTTGATAAGATAATCCCGGTCGTCCAGGACCACCAGGGTGTCCCCGGCTTTTACATGCTGGTTGTCCACAAACCGGATCTCTTTCACATAGCCTCCGACCCGGGCAACGACGGGACTGATGTCCGCATCCACCTGGGCATTATCCGTCACCTCATGGCTCTGATAATAGATATATTCCTTTGCAGTAAAGACCAGCGCGCCCACCAGCACCAATCCCAGGATGATGGGGAAAATGAGCTTTTTACTTTTACGCTTTGGTTGATTCTCGTTCATATTGTTGCTTTTAAATATTTTATAATGAGTTATGTTCAGGGTTGAATATGTCCGGTCGATCTTAACAGGTCGTAATAAGCGATGGTAGCATCCGACTTGGCCAGCTCAAGGTTTACCCGCGACTGATAGATCAGGGTCTGCGCATCGATCCGGTCCGTGGTAGTGGCGAGGTTGTTGCGGAATTTAGATTCCATGATCCGTTCATTTTCCGCTGCCTGGGTCACCGCATCCTGTAATACTTTTATCCTTTCCAGCGCCTGGAGGTAACCGATATAATACTGATTCACGTCCTTTTTGATCTGATCCATGGCATCCTCCCTGTCATTCGACAGCGACTGTTTCTGGATCGTGGCTTCCCTCACCTTGTTCTTGTTCGTATAGAGGGTGGCGATATCCCAGGAGGCCCCGACGCCGAGCGTTACCGGTGCGAGCACGGTGTGACCGGTCGGGATCGGCTTGCCGGTAGGGTTGATATAATAGGCTCCGACATTCGCAGACACGGTGGGCAGCCGCTGGTCCTGTATCTTTTTGATATTGATGCCCGCCAGCTTATCCTGATAGCCAAGCTCCTGTAATTCCCTGCGGTTGGCCTCTGCCTGCTGCAGGAAATCGGCAAATACAGGATGTTCGTCCAGTCTGTAGGAGGGTTCCGGCAACTGGATCGTGGTCGAGTCGGGAAGGCCCAGCATGATATTCATATTAAAGTTGGCGATCCGGCGATTGTTCTCCAGTTCGATCTGCGTCAGCTGGATCTGTGATTTCTGCAGGCGGAACCTCAGCACGTCATTCTGCGTAGCCAGGCCCTGACCTTCATACTTGACGATCTCATCCAGCTTGCTCTGAACGTCCTGCATGTTCTGCGTAACGATCTGCTGGTTTTGCAGGATCTTGTTATAGTTGATATAGGAGCTGATGATGAGGTAGGTAATATCCTCCTTGTCCTTATCCGCATCCAGCCGGCTAAGCTGGACCATCAGGTCGGCAGACTGGCGAGCATATTTCAGCTGATTGCCTTTGAAGATGGGCTCCGATACGGCAAGGGTGCCAAGATAAGCGGGGAAGTCAAAAGGCAGCTTCAACGGCTTTCCGGCATCCGTAAGGCCGGGTATATTCACCGTCCGCGTCATCATCAGCGCATGGAGGTACTGAAAACCCACGGTCGCGCTTGGCAGATAAGCGTCCTTCGACTGGTCCAGCCGGGCCAGCGCCTCATTGATCTTGTACTGTGATCTTTTTAATTGCTTGCTGTTCTGAACGCCCAACTGCACGGCTTCATTCAGGCTCAGGGTCCGGGTCTGTGCAGTAGTGGTAAAAAAAGCAAAGAGTAAGAGGCCGATCGCCCCCGCTAACTTTTTCACGTGCATAAGTGCTTTGCAGTTCATGTTGTTGATTTGTTTAATGATCTTCATTTTTTATATCCAGATGGGCTCTCAGCAATTGTTTAAGATGGGACTTCAGACGAGGGGAAAGCACCGTCCGGTAAGCTTCATCATCCGTCTCGTCTATTCCAAGGATCCGGCAGGCAAGCGTCCTCGACTGGGTATAAGAGGAGATGGTGCCCATGATCGTGCCTACGGTCATGGCGATATCCACCGTGCGGAACAGCCGCTTCTGCTGGCCATCCGCGATGATCTTCATGATCACGTCCAGGTTGCGCAGCTTGATGGAAATGATCAGGTCTTTGATCTCCTGCGAACGGGCGTTGCTGGCCTGCTGATACATGATATTGTGAAAACAGAGGTTGTTGAGGATCCTGTCCACATAAAAGTCCACCAGCCGTTCGATCTTATCCCAGGGGCTCAGCGATTCATCCTTGTTCAGGTCTTCGAGGATCCCGTACGCATAACCCGCCCTGAGCTCCACCAGCGATTCCAGCAATTTCTCCTTGGAGCCGAAATAATAAGAGATCATAGCAAGATTGACCCCGGCGATGTTCGCGATATCCCTGACAGACGTGCCGTCAAAGCCGTTGTTCCCAAACAGGTCTTCCGCCACGGTAAGAATATGCTCTCTTTTATCTGTAGACATGTAAAAAGATGTATTAAGGGCACAAAATTAAACAAACGTTTGAATTAAACAAACGTTTAATTAATTTTATTTTCAGACAGGCAGATTCTTAAGCGGAGAATGCCGCCAGGAAGGCCCCTCCATGGGGCCTGTTCGCGTTGCGGGTGCTATTTAGGCATGGAATGTTCGGCAGTAAGCACCGATCCGGTCAATTTCTTAATGGTATACCACCGGAAACTCTGATCGGCCTCCATACCGGTCCCAAAGAGGATTTTATCCTTGGTATAGATCTGGACAGGCTTATCCGTATAGAATTTGGACGTGCTCTGATCCCACCAGAGCTCTTTACAATGAAGCGTATCTCCTCTCAGGATATTCTTGACCACCACCTGGTCCCGGAGAAAGACCTTGCTCTGGTTCTGGAAATATTTCCCGTAAAGGGCGTCCACCTGGCTTTCGATCACCAGGGAATCGTTATAAAAATCCACATGCAGGGTCCTGGGGAACTCCACATAGGGGGAGTCGGCCTGCATATAACGCAGCATATAAGGAGAGGAGAGCTTCCCTTTTACTTTCGCGCCTTCGCTTAAATAACTTTCGATCTGCCGGCCTGTTTCCGGAATGACCTTTTTTTTACCCGAACCGGGGAGGTCTTTCATATTATTCTCGCAACCTCCCATGCCGAGGCCAATCAACAACACCGGAAAGAGCATCCAGCGCAGCCTCGCCTGGACATTACGCCCGGGCCGTTTACGAATTATATTCACTGATAGCATATAGCCCTTTATAAATTAAATGGGGGTCCGCAAAGATCTTCTTTTTCAGGTGACGGGTGAAATAGACGCCGTCGCCCCCGCTTAAAAGCACGTTAAAATTGTCATACTTTTCTTCATAAGCCCCGATGATCCCATCGATCTCCCGGGCCATGCCCAGGATCACTCCGCTGAGTATATTGGTCCGGGTATCATAACCGGCCAGCGGAAAATTCCAGTCGGCCTTCACCAGTGGTAATTTGGCCGTGAACTGCTGCAATGACCGGAAGCGCATTTCCATACCGGGAGAAATACCTCCTCCGATGAACTCCTTATATTTATTGACAAAATTATAGGTGATCGCCGAACCAAGCCCGATCGCCAGATTATGCTTACCAGGGAAAAGGGTCACCGCCGCCACTACCAGCGCAAGGCGGTCTGCCCCGATGGTCTCCGGCTTCCCTACTGGCGTGGTGACCGGCAGCCTGGTATGATGGTCAAGCTTATGGAACCGGGTTTCGCGCGCAAGGATCTCCTCCATCACCGGATCATGATCGATGACGGAGGAAAGGATGGACCGTGTAGGATGGTATTGCTGAATGAGCCCCAGGATCGTTTCTGCCCGGTCATTCTCCAGCACCTGTTCTTTAAGGAATTTACCATTGATAAAAACGGCGCATTTCATCCGGGTATTGCCAAAATCGAAGCAGAGGGTGGTTGACATATACAGCTTAGTCTTCAAACTTGAACGAAGATAGGTTTTTGAAATGACCATTTAATTTTACCCTTTCCTTCAGCGACTCCATCCCGGCAATTACGGGCAATACCTTGCTCAGGTGGCGCTTAAGAAATTCCTGCCGCTGCTCTTCCCGCACCAGCCCCAGCATTTCGTATTCCTCTTCAAGAGAAAGACCGGCATGATGAGCGACATCATAACTGACCAGGTCCTCGTCGGGCTTTGCAAAATCCTTGCTGATCTCCAGCAGACGGTGCAGCTCGCGTATGGCCTTTACCACCTTCTGCATCAGTTCCTGCTTACCACCATCCTCAATATTTTCTGGATAATTCACAATGGCGCCGCTGAATAATTTATCCGGTACCGATCGGATCATCTCCAGCACCCTGAACACACGAAAGCCCCCGGTCCGGATATCCATCTCCCCATTTTCGTAAATGGTTACCATTTCCGTGATCTTCACCAGGGTACCCATCTCGTTCAACTTATTGTTGATGATCGTCGGGATACCAAATGGCTTGTCTTCTTTATAACATTCGCTGATCAGTTGTTTGTACCGGGGTTCGAATATATGCAGGTTCACGCTTTCGCCCGGATATATCACGATGCCCAAAGGAAAAATAGGAATGAAATTCGTCATACCATTATTTGATGAGCAAAAATACTAAATAGTGCTTACCGACCTTCAACCGCTGGCTACTCACTATTTCCGTACTTTTGATTTATCATGAACCAACCCGCTCCTGCGACCGTCATAAGCTGGCAGACCTGCCTGCAATCCATCCGGGGAAAAGACATACGCATACTGTCTCGTTGCATTTCTCTTGTGGAGAACGAGGTCAGCGGGCATGAGGAATTATTACAGGCGCTGCCGTATAACGATACCACCCCGGTGATCGGAATTACCGGGCCTCCCGGAGCCGGGAAGAGCACCCTGACGGACGCGCTTATCGGCAAGCTGGTAGCCCAGGGAAAAAGAACGGCGGTATTGTGCGTGGACCCCTCCTCGCCTTTTCATCAGGGGGCCTTGCTGGGCGACCGCATCCGCATGAGCGAATGGTATCTGCATCCGGATGTATTTATCCGCTCGCTCGCTACCCGTGGGTCATTGGGTGGGTTGCACCCGCGGATCCTTGAGATCTCCGACCTCCTGAAAGCCGGCGGATTCGATTATATACTGATCGAGACGGTAGGCGTTGGCCAGAGCGAGATCGAGATCGCCGGTCTGGCCGATACTACGCTGGTCGTGCTGGTCCCCGAAGGCGGCGATGAGATCCAGACGATGAAATCAGGCCTTATGGAGATCGGCGATATTTTTGTCGTCAACAAGAGCGACCGCCCCGGAGCAGACCTCTTTCTCAGGAACCTGCGTCTGATGCTCTCGCCCGCCTTCCATCGCCCCGGTCTGCAGCCTGCCATCATTGCAACGGTCGCTTCCAAAAGACAAGGGCTCGATGAGCTGATGGAGAAGATAGAAGAGCATTTACGGCAACACCGAATGGATTCCGGCAAATACCGGCTGCTGGCCGAACGCGCCTATCATCTGATCCGGGAACGGCGCATGAAGGCCATCAGTAAGAACGAATTGCTGGAGCAGATCGGAAAGGAGTTTACAAAAGGCGAATTCAACCTTTACCGGTTTGTAGCCGGATACGTATAATGCGGTCCCACGCGCGCATGCACCGCAGAGGGCTGATCTCAGGCCGGCGCATGCCAGGGGGTCGCCGGCTTAACCCCGCCATGCGACGCTCAAACGCTTGAAAAGATTTTTCAGCAGCAGGAAGGCCGGGAGCCGGGGCTCAGCCAGCATCCCGTCAAAAGGTTCGCCGCGACGGAGATACTGTTTGGTCAGCGTGCTGGAGGTCATTCCCCATTTTGAGATAAAACGATAATATCCTTTATTTTTTACCACACGGCCCGTCGATTTGCTACCGAAATGATAGGCCCGGCTCTTACTCACGCCCTTGAATAACCGTATTCCCAGTACCCACAATTTCATCGAAAAATCCGGATCGGAATACATACCCGGGGAGAATTCGACGCTGTACCCTCCGGCCAGGTCCCAGATATCCTTATGGACGACATTCGGAGGCCAGGTCGCGCCCTGCCAGTCGCGCATGGGCAGGGTGGCATACTCCTTCAGCAGGTCTTCTTCCCGGAAATTCTCTATCTCCGTCCCATAATCAGCCGGGATCACGCAGTTGCTGGACGCTACAGGCTCGATCGCAGTCGCCGAAAGGAAGAAATAATTATTCCCGATCTTTTTTATCTCGTCGAGCAAAGCCAGGTCCCAGCCGGGACATACATACATATCGTCATTCAGGTAGACGATATAATCCGTTGTCACCAGGTCCCTGCCGATATTCAACGCGTAACACACTCCTATGTTCTGCTCGCTGAAGGTATAATCCAGATCGGGCTGAGATTCTACCCAATCTTTTGTCCCATCCTTTCCTTCATTGATATGCACGATCACCTGATGCAGCAGCCGGGAATTTTTCCGGATGCTCCCGATGCAAAGCTTCAGATAGGAAAGGTTGTTCCAACTCGGGATGAGTATGGAAAAGACCGCACCGTCCTTCGGGGACCGTCTTTTTTTAAGAACAGGGATAGTAGCGACCATTGGAGCTCCTGATTGTGGAATTAAGATTCAAATTAAATGATTTATACTGGTAAATCAGTTATAAATTTTACATTTACGCTCCCTTATATCATCAAAGTATTTAACCAGGATATGAACCGGCTTACCGTCCTAAAAGCGCTGATGCAGCAGAAAAATTTAAGAAACTATCTCGAGATCGGGGTTTTTAACGGACATATCTTTTTCCGCATCCGGAGCAGCTTTAAAATAGCGGTGGACCCGGGTTTTGCTTTTGACAACAGCAGGAAAGCTGGAAAAATTTTCCTGAACCCCTATAATTTCTATAACCGCTATTTCCAAAAAACAAGTGACGATTTCTTTGCCCAGGACGCAGCCGAGGTCTTCGCCCAGAAAAAAGTAGAACTGAGCCTTATCGACGGTATGCACGAATATGAATATGCGCTGAGGGACGTAGAGAACACGCTCCGGTACGCAGACGATAATGCCGTTATTATCCTGCATGATTGTAATCCCCAGGCTAAGGAAGATGCCTGTTCCTTCGGGGAATGGAAGGCCCGGGAGTTCACCGGGATCTGGAACGGGGACGTCTGGAGGACCATCCTCCATCTTCGCAGCCTGAGAAATGATCTCACCGCCTTTGTGCTGGATTGCGACCATGGGCTCGGAGTGGTCATCAAGCAGAAGAACGATCGTCCTTTACCTTACACCAAAGAGCAGATCGCCCGATTTACTTTTGAAGATTTTGTGGCCAACAGGGAGAAATTCCTGGGCTTGAAGCCCACTTCGTATTTTTCCGAATTCTTCGGCGTGAACCCCTAATCGGTGAAACGCCTGTCCATCCGTTCGGGCCCCTGAGGACTACTCCTGATCTTTGTTGCTTTTCCACCAGCGATAGCCGATGAGGCCGAAAATGGCCAGCGGGGTCATCGCCAGATAGATGATGCCGGCATTCAGGGCCTTGGCGGGCTTTTCGCCAAGCTGCTGCGCAGTCCGGGTGCAGATGGAGCATTGCGCCTTCACCCTTTGGGAACCAGCCAGTGCCATGCACAGGATCAGCAAGAACAGGTTGCGTTTTAACATAGCTGTCCGATTGAAACACAAAGATACGTTACTAACTCACCTCTTCCGTCTTCAGCATCTTCTGATACCTCTTCCTTTCGTCTTCATCAAGGATGGTCTTACGCAGACGGATCTTTTTGGGCGTCACCTCGATACACTCGTCCTGCTGGATGTATTCCATGCATTCTTCAAGGGTCATCTGCTTCTTCGGGATGATCCGTACGGAATCATCGCTGCCGCTGGCGCGCATATTGGTGAGTTTTTTACCTTCCGTAGCATTCACGATCAGATCGCCTGGCTTGATATGCTCGGCGATGATCTGACCCACATATACCTCTTCGCCCGGATCGACAAAGAAAGTGCCGCGATCCTGTAATTTATCTATGGAGTAAGCCGTGGTTTTGTCCTGGTTCTTCGAAAGCAGAACACCATTGCTCCTTCCGGGGATTGGTCCTTTCCAGGGCTTGTATTCAAGGAACCGATGCGCCATCACCGCCTCGCCGGCCGTGTTGGTCAGCATATTGCTCCGGAGACCGATCAGACCCCTCGACGGGATCTCGAATTCCAGATGCTGCATTTCGCCCTTGCTTTCCATGACCAGCATTTCTCCTCTGCGCTGGGTGACCATATCGATCACCTTGCCGCTGAACTCTCCGGGTACGTCGACTACCAATATTTCAAAAGGCTCATTTTTCTTGTCGTTGATCTCTTTCACCAACACCTGAGGCTGGCCGATCGTCAGCTCAAACCCTTCCCGGCGCATGGTTTCGATGAGAATGCCCAGGTGCAGGATACCGCGTCCGAATACGAGGAAACTATCCGCACTGTCCGTATCTTCTACCCGTAAGGCAAGGTTCTTTTCCGTCTCTTTCATCAGACGGTCACGCAGGTGACGCGAGGTCACGAATTTTCCATCCTTGCCGAAGAAAGGCGAATTGTTGATGCCGAAGAGCATGCTCATGGTAGGCTCATCCACGCTGATCACCGGAAGGGCCTCGGGGTTTTCCGCATCGGCGATGGTATCGCCGATATTGAAGTCTTCCAGACCGACCACCGCACAAATATCACCGGCCATGACCTCTGTGGCCTTTTTCTTTCCCATGCCCATAAAGGTGTACAGCTCTTTCACCTTGGAACGCTTGATCACGCCCCCGGCCTGCATCAAAGCGATCTGCTGACCTTCTTTGATCGAGCCCCTTGCCACCTTGCCTACCGCGATCCTTCCGAGGAAGGAAGAATAATCCAGCGACGTGATCTGCATCTGCAAGGGTCCTTCCGCAACCTTTGGCGCAGGCACATATTGCAGGATGCCATCCAGCAAAGGGGTAATATCTGCACATTGTTCGTTCGTAATGTTGAACCAGCCATTCTTTCCGCTGCCATAAAAAGTAGGGAAATCCAACTGCTCTTCAGTGGCGTCGAGGTTGAAGAATAATTCAAACACCGCCTCATGCACTTCCTCTGGACGGCAATTGGGCTTGTCGACCTTGTTGATGACCACGATCGGCTTCAGATTAAGCTGAAGCGCTTTCTGCAATACAAACCTGGTCTGGGGCATCGGGCCTTCAAAAGCATCCACGAGCAGCAGCACCCCATCGGCCATTTTCAATACACGTTCCACCTCGCCTCCGAAATCGGAGTGACCGGGAGTATCGATGACATTTATCTTCGTATCCTTATATTCTACAGCGGCATTCTTGCTGAAAATTGTGATCCCCCTTTCCTTTTCCAGGTCATTACTGTCCATAATAAGGTCACCGGTCTCCTGGTTGGCACGGAATACATGGGTGGCATGTAAGATCTTATCTACCAGGGTAGTTTTACCATGGTCAACGTGAGCGATAATAGCTATATTTCTGATTTGCATAAGTAAAAGCCTCTCAAATTTGAGGCCGCAAAGGTACGCAAAAATTGCCTGAATTCCTACCCTGAAGCCACCGCCGCAGTAGAAATAACACAAAAGACATCTCCCGGACAGCCGGCATCGGGTCTATACGCGTACGTATATTTTTTTTCTGTCAAGCCAATAGCCTACTAACCAGCATACTAGCATAAATGCTACCGAGAAGAAGAAGGAACCCAGAAATATACCCTCCGGCCGGAAAACAGTTTCATAGATCCATTTGTGGACCGGTGTGCCATCGGGGGTGTGAAGAAGATAGATCACGATAGCGCCTACTTCCGAAAGCAGGTAAATGAACAGCGGGTTCTTCCCAAATATGACGAAGAACCGGGTCCAGTTCGTTTTTTGCCTGAAATCTACGATATAGAGGATAAAAGCCAGCAGGATACAATCCAGTCCGACCGTATAGACCACGAAGGAGCTGGTCCAGAGTTTTTTGTTGATGGGAAAGCCAAGGTCCCAGCAATACCCCGCGGCCAGCAGGGCGAAACCGGCCAGCATGAGCAAGGCCAGGCCCTCGTAAGTCTTTCCTTTCTGCTGTACCCAGCGGCCGGCAATATAGCCCCCGATCACATTGGCTATGGCAGGCAGTGTGCTCAGCCAGCCTTCCGGATCGAACGCGATCCCTTCGCCATGATACAGATGATTGTCGCCCATCAGCCATTTATCCAGTTTCAGCACGCCGTTGCCCGTCATGCTCAGGGGGTCGGATGGGTCGCCGGAAAAATAAAGGATGGGCCAGTACAGCAACAAAATGACGATGGCGACGATCATCGACACCCGTGGTTTCCAATAAAGGACCATCAGGGAGGCAATGCCGTACGCCAGCGCGATCCTTTGCAGGACACCCAGTATCCTCGTATGCGAAATGGGCATCAGGCCGAAATGACCTGTGGAGTCGGTCCGGAAGAACGGGAACCAGTAAAGGAGAAAGCCCAGCAGGAAAATAAGGACCGTGCGGCGGGCAATCTTTGCCAGCACTTTCGACCGTGGCAGCGCATCCCATTTCTGCATTACAAAGCTCATCGCATTTCCCACGGCGAATAAAAAGGAAGGGAATACCAGGTCCGTGGGCGTGAACCCATGCCAGGCGGCATGCTTCAGCGGTGCATATGCATAGAGTCCGCTGCCCGGCGTATTTACGATGATCATAAAACAAATGGTCATTCCGCGAAAAACATCAAGCGCAAGAAATCGTTGGTTGGGCTGTATTGCGTTCATAATTACCCCTAATATCGGAACTATTTTATACATTCAGCCCAAATTTGACCCATGCGCAAAAAATGGTTGCTGCTGATCCCCATTGCCCTGATCGCCTTCTACTTTGCAGGCCCCAGCCCGGCAACTCCTTCCTATAAAATAGATTTTCCGCAGGTGCCCACGGACCCCGCAGCCCTTGAGGCCTATATCCGGAATAATGAAGCCCCGCATAAGCTGAAGCCGGATAACGAGGCCAGGATCATCTGGGCGGACAGCAAGGGGGCATCAGCCGGCGATCACCATGCGGGCGATTCGCTGAACGCTGTGGGTCCCGTCAGACAGCGGACGGAATATGCGATGGTCTACCTGCATGGCTTCTCCGCTTCTCAGGGTGAAGGGGCCCCCCTTCACCGGAACCTCGCAAAAAAATTCGGCTGCAACCTTTATCTGTCGAGACTCGCCGAACATGGCATCGATACGACGGAGCCAATGCTCTATCTTTCTGCCGACGGTCTCTGGGAATCGGCGAAACAAGCGCTGGCCATCGGCGGCCAGATCGGCAATAAAGTCGTCCTCGTGGGCACTTCCACCGGAGGTACGCTGGCGCTCCAGCTGGCGGCCGCTTATCCGGACAAAGTTGCAGCCCTTGTACTCCTTTCTCCGAACATCGAGATCAACGACCCCAACGCCTGGGTGCTGAATAATCACTGGGGATTGCAGGTCGCCCACAAAGTGGCGGGATCCGACTATATCATTACCAAAGAAGACTATGGACCTGTTTACCGTCAATACTGGTACCCGAAATATCGTCTCGAAGGGGCAGTTGCCCTTGAAGAGCTGCTGGAGACGACCATGAATAAAGAGACCTTCGGGAAAGTGGCCCAGCCCGTGGGCGTTTTTTATTATTACAAGGACCCCATACACCAGGACAGCACGGTAAAAGTATCCGCCATACTCAGGATGTTCGACCAGCTCGGTACGCAGCCCGGTCTGAAATACAAACAGGCTTTCCCCGAAGCGGGCACGCATGTTATCTGCTCTCCCATCCGTTCGCACGATGCAGAAGGGGTGGAGAATGCGATAGTGAAGTTCCTCGCGGACATCGTTCACCTGACGCCGGCGGACAGCACAAAAAAATAGCGGATATTTGGCCCGGAATTCAGAACCAGCCATGGCAAGAAAAATCATTTACCTCATTAATCCTATCTCCGGTACGCGCGGTAAATCCTCTCTGCAGGAAATGATCATCCGGAGGACCAGGGAACAAAATATCGAGTTCGATATCCTGCCCACCAATGCCGAAGGAGATTATGATTTCCTTCTTCCTTTCATCGAAAAACAACAAGTAACGGACATCGTTATCTGCGGAGGCGATGGAACGGTGAATGCCGTAGCCGCCGCCCTGATGGGCACCGACGTTCGCATCGGCATCATCCCGATGGGATCGGGCAATGGGCTGGCCTTTGCAGCCAGGATACCAAAGTCCCCGGCAAAAGCATTGGATATTGTTTTCGCAGGCAGGGCTTCCGCTATCGATGGCTTTACCATCAATGACCAATTTTCCTGCATGCTCTGCGGGATAGGCTTCGATGCCAGCGTCGCCTATGAATTCGCAAGGCAAAAAAGAAGAGGCCTTCAGACCTATGTCCGGGTCTCTCTTAAAAATTTTTTTAGGGTGAGCCCCTGGTCGTTCCGGATCCATTTCCCCGATCAGGCATATTCTTTTTCCGCCGATGCCTTTTTCATCAGCATCGCCAACGGCAATCAGTTTGGCAACAATTTCACCATCGCTCCAAAAGCGAGCCTGCATGATGGGCTGGTCGATATCGTGGTCGTAAAAAAAATGAACAAGCTGAGGCTGGTATTCTCGGTGCTCAACCAGATCCTGGGGAACAATGCCGTGCTGAAGACCTCCGAACTGGAGCAGCAGGCTGCAGGGAAGAAGAATATCCTTTATTTCCAGACCTCCTCCCTAATTATCGATAATCCGCAGAGAGCCCCACTCCATATCGACGGCGACCCCAGCACGACTTCGGAAAGATTTGTCATCCGCATCGTGCCTCTTGCATTCAAGCTTATCCAGCCCTGATGACCCTTCCTCCCCTCACCCATCCCGCCGCGCAATGACCGGCCTTGTTCCGCTGACGGACCCCGTCAATGCGCCATCATCTCTTTGAACTGCATAAAAGTCTTCTGATTCTGCCCGCTTTCCAGCACGCCTGCAATGTTCAGCTTTTCCTGGGTGGTCAGATGAAAGTTCAGGGCCGCTCCGGCATCTTCGCTCTTAGGGATATATTGAAAGATCAGTTTATTAAAGGAAAAACCCAGTCCGTTCTGCGCAAGGCTCAGCAGATCATCCTGATTATACTCCTGCATCTTATACCAGTTGTTTTCCAGCAACAGGAGGGGTTTGGAAATGATCTCCGTTATGTCTTCCGATTCATAAGGGTTTTCCCAACCTCCCGTCTTGCGATCGCGGATCTGCAATAATACGACGCCACTGGTATTTTCCCTGAACCATTCCCGGAAGGAGTTCAGGAAGCGCACCGTCGTCTGCTCTCCGAAATTGTCCCGGAACCCCGCGTCCATGACGTCGACGACCGGATTGGTGGGCAGCCATACATTCGGCAATACATAGGGGAAGGTGGCGTTCATGCGCAATGCGCTCAGCAGGCGCAGGTTCATCGGGTCTTGCCGGGCGAACAAGGCGCCGAAATCTATCGCGTCCGGATCGATCGGTGGGATCTTCGTGCTGTCATACGCTGGCCGCATCAGAAAGCTGATCGGCTGTGTGCTGATCACCATGGTCCGGCTGTCGCGGGTGATCACGGGATTGAACAGCATCAGGGGC
>DATHHO010000152.1:0-4763 GCA_035317125.1 Puia sp. | reverse complement strand
CCCGGACTTCCGCGATGGCTTTGATCCGGGATGGATCGGGATACCGGAGATGGATGGTATCGAAATAGTATTCGTTGAGGTTCGTGTGACCCAGCGCTTCCAGCTCATAGGACAGGGTCTGCGTCAGCATGCTTACCCTTTTGGCAATGTTGGTCAGCCCTTTGGGACCATGATAAACGGCATACATGGCCGCCATATTGGCCAGCAGGGCCTGTGCGGTGCAGATATTGGAAGTCGCCTTCTCCCGCTTGATATGCTGCTCCCTGGTCTGTAAGGCCATGCGCAGCGCCCTGTTGCCCTGTGCGTCGATGCTCACGCCGATGATACGGCCCGGGATCGAACGCTTGAACTCATCCCTGGCGGCAAAGAAAGCCGCATGCGGCCCCCCGAATCCCATCGGAACACCAAAGCGCTGAGAAGATCCAACGGCCACATCGGCCCCCAGTTCGCCCGGTGGCGTGAGCAGGGTAAGGGCCAGCAGATCGGTGGCCGTTACCACATAGCCACCGGCTTCATGTACCTTCCGGATAAAAGGGCGGTGATCGCCGACCGACCCGTCGCTGCCAGGGTACTGTATCAGGGCGCCAAAAAAGGAGCCGTCGATCACGGCCTCCCGGTAATCCCCGAAAACAAGCTCGATGCCCACGGGGCTGGCCCTCGTAATGAGCACGTCCCTGGTCTGGGTAAAAATATTGTTGTCAACAAAGAATTTCGGAACGGTGATATGGTCATGGTCCTTGTTCTTTATGTTGAAGAACATGGTCATGGCTTCCGCCGCCGCAGTGCCCTCATCGAGCAGGGATGCATTGGCAAGGGGTAGGGCGGTCAGGTCCGATACCATGGTCTGGAAGTTCAGCAGGCTTTCCAGCCGGCCCTGGGAGATCTCGGCCTGGTAAGGGGTATATTGGGTGTACCAGCCTGGGTTTTCAAATACATTACGCAGGATCACGCTGGGTACGATGATGTCATAATAGCCCTGGCCGATATAGGATTTGAAGACCTTATTCCGGGCAGCCACCTGTCTGAGGTCTGCGAGATACTGAAATTCGCTGACGGGCCCCGGAATAGCCAGCGCTTCTTTGCTACGTATGGAGGCGGGGATCGTCCTGTCGATTAATTCGGCCAGACTGCGGATACCGATGGTTTTCAGCATCTGTACGGTTTCGTGTTCATTGGGCCCAATATGCCGACCAGCGAATTCATTCGCCTGTTGTTCGAATAGATTCATAAAAAGTAAAGAGGTTGACCGTTTATTGTGCACCGGGAATGGGCTGTTCCGAAAATTAACCCATCCCCGGTGCACCGTTAATGATGGGCCTTCCTTTAGCGGACCCAGGTCCGCTAAAAGATGTGCAAAGTTACGGCGATAGAAGGAAAAAGCAAGCCCGTTCCAGGATATTCCTTCCCGGACGGCAAAGCCGTCACGGGACATTGGCCCAAAAAAAAGCCCTGGTATTTTTCTCTACCAGGACTTTCCCCGGACGGCAGCGCCGTCACGGGACGTTAGCCCCAAAAAAAAGCCCTGGTATTTTTCTCTACCAGGACTTTTTTTTAAAAACCCCTAAACCCTAAAACTTAATGCTAAACTAACTTTTTTGTGTGCGTAAACATGAACTCTTGCTGATACAAAATTAGCCCTAACCCCGGTCAAATGCCGGCAGAACATATTAAAACTTAATTAAAATTGATAGATTACTGACATCCAGTCTGATACCTCTCCAGGCAAAACCCATGCTCTTACAACCTTCCTTGTTCCGGCCATAGCACCCTGCGCTCAGGATTCGGCGGGCAGGGGACGGTTGTGATCCCGGCTTTCCTCCCTCTGCGGCTCAAGGGATTCCGCCTGACGCAGCTGCTCGCTGGTCAGCCGGCTGCCATCATGGCTCCATCCGGGGGGACCGAACAGATAATGCCATTTTTCCTTCCAGCCGATATCCTTGCGGGACAGGTCCTTTCCAATACCCTCCCATTCATGAAATATGATGTGATAAGCATCGGTTTTCTCTACCGGCTTGGTAAGGCCATATTTTCGGGGCTGGTATTCCTCATCGGTCAGCTCGGGCTGGAAAGTGCCGAATAACTGGTCCCAGATAATAAGGAACATACCCATATTCTTGTCCAGATATTTGGGGTTGGAGGCATGATGCACCCGGTGATGAGAGGGAGTGACCAGGATATATTCCAGCCAGCCCATCTTGTCAATCAGCTCGGTATGCACAAAAATGCCCCAGATCTGCGTGACGGAATAGATAAAGACGATGTCCAGCGGCTTGAACCCCGCGAATGCCAGCGGGATAAAATAAATAAAGCGGTACAGTGGCTGAAAAACGGAGGAGCGGAACCCTACCGTAAAGTTCATCTTCTCAGAGCTGTGATGCGTGACATGGACGGCCCAGAACAGCCTGATCTCATGGTCCCAGCGGTGCAGCCAGTAGTAAAGGAAATCTTCCCCCAGCACCAGCAGGAACCAGTAGGAGAATACATTCGTAATGGATATCAGGTGGTGGCGGTAGCAGGCGTCGAGGACGAACAGGTATGCTACGCGGAACAGCAGGTCGATACTTCCGTTCAGCAACATCAGATAAACATTGGTAAGGGTATCTTTCCAACTGTACAATTTACGGTGGGCGTAATTGCTCAAAAGGATCTCCACCCCGATGATAATGATATACAACGGCGTACTGACCAGGATGAGTATCTGTTCTCTGAGGGTTTCCAAGCGGTGTAAAATTAGCTGATTTTCCGGAGTAGCGATCCCCGTTCTTCCAATCTTTGTACCTTGCGCTGGTCAACCAACAGGAATATGAGTGATTTATTGCACAATTGGGAACAAAAATCTGCCGAACATCATAAGCAATATCTGTACTTTCTGCAGAAAGCGGACAAGAACAAGGCGGACAAGAACAAAGTGCTCAGACAATTGCCCGCGCTTCACGAAGAGGCCTTCGAGCGGATAGACTGTCTTAAATGCGCCAACTGTTGTAAGAACTATTCTCCCAGGTTCAAGAACACAGATATCAGACGCATTGCAAAGCATCTGCAGATGAATGAAGGCGATTTCATCGAAAAATATCTTTTCCGCGACGAAGACGGGGATTATGTGGTGAGATCCAAGCCCTGTCCTTTTTTAGGGGCGGATAATTATTGCGGTATCTATGACGTGCGGCCCTCAGATTGTGAAAGGTTCCCCTATACCGACGAGGACATCATCCTGAAACGCCCGTACATCACGCAGAAGAATAGTACTTTCTGTCCCATCGTGTATTATGTGCTGGAGAAACTGATCGCTAACCCGCTGTGACCGTTTCATCCGCCGGTCCTCGCGCTCATCACCGGACCAACGCCGTCTTCTAACCCGCTGTGATCTCTTCATAAGCGGCCTGCAAGCCCCATTCAATACCATCCCCCTGCCACTCCGTCAGTCCCGGTATCGCTTTCTCTTTCAGGATATCCTCTTTCGGCTTGCCAGCCTTTATCGACTGGCCGACAAAGTCCAGCAACCTGCTCAGGTAATCCTTCATCGCGGCCAGATCGGCTTTGTTGCCGGTTACTTTCTCCGGATCGAATGCATGGCCAAAGACGAACAGCGTGTCCTTGTCAAAGGTGCTTATCGCCTTGTCCAGCCCTACGATCCAGTTCTTTACCGAGGCGCCGGCACTGCGGTCGATAAACGCATAGCGGCGGTTGAACATGAGATCGCCCATATGCGCGATATTGGCCTGCTGAAAATGGATGATGCTGTCGCCGTTCGTATGTCCGGCGCCGAAATAATAAGTCCTGATATGCTCCTGTCCGATCTTATACTCCCACGAATCGCCATAAGGCGTGTCCGGGTACAACTGCTTGTCTTCTGTTTTCTGCGTGACGGCCACCCGCTGCTGATTGGCCAGTGAATTGCTGTGCGCGGCCACTTTTTTTACCAGTCCTTTGAAGGCGATATTGCCGGAGGTATGATCACCGTGATGATGTGTATTGATCAGCAGCTCGAATGGCTTATCGGACTGTTTCTTCAGCTCGCCGATCAGATGTCCGGCCTGCTCCGGGAATTCCGCATCCACGACCACGATGCCGCTTTTGGAAGAGAGCCAGGCGATGGTGCCGCCTTTCTCGGTGAAGATCCCCACGTCCTTCCGCAGCAGCTTCATTTTCCAGGGGTCTTCAAAAAAATTGGACGAAAATAAACGCTGACCGGGCAGCGACAGGGCGCCCATGGCCAGCGATGCGTTACGGAGAAAGGTTTTGCGTTGCATAGAAATGATTTATTTTGGCAGTTCGTTATTGATGTTTAAAGTTAAGGGATCCGGGCCAGGGGCGCTTACTACGAAAATCCGTAGAGACTTATCAATATTCCATTTTCCGCAGGCTGGGAGCCCTGAACCAGGTTACCAGCACTACGCCGATCGTCATGCACCCGCCGAATACCACGGAGGGGATCACCCCCATCAGTTTCGCCATCACTCCGCTCTCGAATTGTCCCAGTTCATTGCTCGAATTGATGAACATCGAATTGACGGACGAGACCCGTCCACGCATAGCGTCGGGTGTCTTCAGCTGCAGGATGGTGCTCCGGATGACCACGCTGATCCCATCCAGCAGACCGCTGCACAGCAGGGCAATAAACGAGATCAGATACCATGGCGACAATCCAAATAAAATAATGCAGGCCCCGAATCCCGCCACCGCATACAGCAGCACCAGCCCTTGCCTGCGCCGGAGCGGCCATAGTGTAAGGGACAGGATGGTGGTGATGGAGCCTATATCCG
>DATHHO010000151.1:0-74912 GCA_035317125.1 Puia sp. | reverse complement strand
GTCTGCCGCCTTCTGCCAATTTTTTAACGTGAGATACACTTTTGCCAGCATGCCGAGGGCGGCCCCTTTCGTGGCCCTGCCGTTTACCATGTCCTGCGGAAGGTTGTCCGCAGCGAACTGGAAATCGCCGATAATGGCGTTGTAAACGTCGGTTGGGCTGCTCTGGGGAAGGTTGATCACCGAATTGTCCAGCTTGGTCACGCTGCTTAGCTGTAGGGGGATATGCCCATATTCTCGTACGATGTTGAAGTAATTAAGACCGCGTAAGAACCGGGCTTCCCCCAGGATCTGCTGTTTCCTTTGACCGGTGAAGAGCGCATTGTCCATTGCCGTGACATGATCGATAACGTCATTGTCCCTAGCGATGGCCAGATACACATAGGAATATTGCAGCAAAACGGCATTGGTCGGAGTGGCCGTGAAATTATCGATCTGGAAAATATCGGGGCTATCTCCTCCTGCAAGGCAATTATCGGATTGGACGTCATTCAGATTGAACTCATGGAAACCATAGTAATTGCTTTGCTGTAAGGCATCGTAGGCGCCGGTCAGACCGGTCTCCGCCTGCGCCGCCGTTTTGTAATAAGCCGCCGAAGTGACATCCGATATGGGTTGAAGATCGAGGAATTTTTTGCAACTGCCAAGGCCGGTCAAACCGAGTCCGGCCAGCGCTGTATAGAATATATATTTCATGTCGATGACGCTTTAGATTAGAAATTCAGGTTAATGCCCAGTACATAGGTCCTGGTCTGCGGATAAGTGCCATAATCGATGCCCATCTGGTTGTTGTTCCCCCCATCGCGGCTGATCTCGGGATCGTAACCCGAATAGCTGGTGAAAGTGGCCAGGTTCCGGCCACTGACATAGGCCCTTGCCCCTTTTAAAAAGCTTTTGGCGGAGAGCTGATTAAAGGTATATCCCAGCGTTACGAAACGAAGTTTCACAAAACTGCCATCCTCGATCCAGCGGGTGGAATTGCGGGTGTTCTGCGCCGGGTCGCCGAAAATGGCCCTCGGCATGTCGGTATGCTGACCAGGCGTCGTCCAGCGGTTGAGCACAGTAGACAAGGAATTCCTCGAGTCGAGCATACCCTCCAGCTCGATACGGCTGGCGTCGAATATTTTGTTCCCAAAGACGCCATCGAATAAAAAGGACAGGTCCCAGTTCTTCAAGGTCACGGTATTGCTGATGCTGGCCGTAAATTTGGGCAGCGCATTACCGATCACCGTACGGTCGTCATCTGTGATGACGCCATCGGGCTTTCCGGCAGGCCCGCTGATATCGGCGAAGATCATATCGCCGGTGGCAGGATCCACTCCTTTGGCGATATACCCATAGAAGCTGCTGACCGGCTGCCCGACTTTCTGGATATTGAACCCGTTGTTGACGCCTGCACTGTTGAAAGGCGCCGTCTGGTCGCTGCCGTCGAGGGCCAGCACCTTATTGCGGTTGGAGGTAAAGAGCAACGTGGTGGACCAACTGCCATTCTTCGACCGTATGTTCTGGGAGGTGAGGCTCAGCTCGATACCCTTATTTTCCAGCTGACCGATATTGAGGAGGGCGGAGGCGAAACCGGTATTGATGGGAAGCGGTTTGTTGAACAGCAGATCGACGGAGCGTCGTATATAATAGTCGGCGGTAAAGCTCAGCCGGTTATGCAGGACGGCCAGATCGAGACCGATATTCAGTTGTTTGGTCTTTTCCCATTTCAGGTTGTTGTTCTGGATGCCTGTGACGGAGACGCCCGCGTTCACCAGGTCGTCAAAAGGATAATTGGCGCCTGCACCATAGGTAGCCAGGTATTGAAAATCACCCAGCGATGCGTTTCCGGTAATGCCATAGCTGGCCCTTAATTTCAGATCGTTGAAAAGCTGCTGTTGTTTCATGAAACTTTCATTGCTGATGCGCCAGGCGCCGCTGAGCGAATAAAAATTGGCAGTCCTGTGCTCGGGTGGGAATCTGGAGGAGCCATCCGCCCGGAAGGCGCCGGAGAAAATATACCGGTCATCGTAATTGTAAATGGCCCTGGCAAAATAGGAAAAGAAGGCCCACTGGGATTTGGTGGAGCCGAAGCTCACCACGGTGGAGGCATTGTTCAGGGTAGTGACGATGTCATTGCCATAGTTCTTTACACTCAGGGCAGAATAGGTATAGGCCGATTTGCGGGCTTCCGTTCCCGCCACGACCTCCAGGCTCTGATTACCCGCAAAGTGTTTGTTATAGGTGAGGGTATTGGTATTCACCCAGATCAATTCGTCGCTGTTGGCTGTCCCTCCCAGGCCATTGTTGGCCCTTCCATTTCCCGTAGTGATCGGATCCGTGAAGGTCTCATTCTTGCTCTGTTGGAAGTCCACACCGACCGATGAGCGTAGCCGGAGGTTGTATGGGAGCTGAAGCTCGCCGAAAACATTGGCGATTACTTTGGAGGTATAGGTCTTATCGGTCTGTCCTCCGGTGATGGCCAGCGGGTTATCCAATGCCTGGGTAGGGTTGCCATAAGGATAAGAGCCGTCCGGATTGGGTTGGGTGCCGGACGTGGGTGTGGAGGTGAGGGCGGACAGCACCACGCCTCCCTGGTTAGCGCGGTTATTGTCGGGTACATTGAAAAAAGAAGTTCTGGTCAGCCCGATATTCGTCCCTACTTTAAATTTTTCGGATACGTTGAAATCAAGGTTGCTGCGCAGGGAATACCGCTTGAAATCGGCAGGGGAGATGATGCCCTCCTCGCGCTGGTAGCCGCCCGAAAGGAAATAATTGAACTTACCGTTACCCCCTGAGAATTGCAGCTCGTTATTATGGAAGAATGCGGTACGATAGGTTTGCTTTTGCCAGTCGGTGTTGCTGAGGGGTGGGTTGGTGATGGCGGGCGGAACGCTTAACCCTGCATGGGTATAAACATCGTTCATGAGCTTCAGGTAGTCATCCGTGCCCAATACGCTCAGCTTGTGCGTGACCTGGGTGGCTCCAAACGTATTCGTAAAGGTCATCTTGTTCTTCCCGTCCTTCCCCCTTTTGGTGGTGACCAGTATGACCCCATTGCTGCCATTCACGCCATAGATCTGTGCAGAGGCGTCCTTCAGGACTTCGACAGAGGCGATATCATCGGCATTCAACCCGTCGAGATTGAGGACCACCACTCCATCCAGCACATATAACGGATCGGAGGCGAGGTTGACGCTGGAGACGCCTCTCAGCCGGAGAAAGGGCAGAGACCCCGGCTTTCCGCTTGGGGCGGTGATCTGTAACCCGGCCACCTTCCCCTCCAGGCCCTGCTGGAAGGAAGTAATGGGTATATCCTTCAGATCCTTTTCATCTATTTTGGAAATAGCATAGGTAAGATTCTTTCGTTGCGTGCTTCCATACCCGATCACTACGACCTGGTCGAGCTGGCTGTTGAGAGCGATCAATCTCACCTCGATGGAGGTCTGATTGGCGATGACGATCTCCTGCTCCTGATAATCTACGTGCGAGATCACCAATACGCTGTTGACATCCGGTACGGAAATGGTGAATCGGCCATCCGTGCCCGTGGCAGTGCCTGTGCCAGACCCTTTCAGGCGTATGGAAACGCCGGTCATCGGTTCATTCTTCTCGTTGACGACCCTCCCGGATATGTTGATGAAGGCAGGGTCTTGCGGCGCTGAAGGTGTGGAAGGGAACAGCAATACCTGCTGCTCATCGATCACTTTATAGCCGATGCCAAGGGGCGCCAATGCCTGTTCGAAAAACTCGCCCAATTTCCTGGTCTCGAAATTACAGGAGATCTTCTTCCGGATATCCACCATATCGCTGCTGTAGATGAATTTCACCCCGGTCTGACCGGTGATGGAAAGCAACACTTTTTTTACTTCTTTCTTATTGACCGAAATGTTGATGACTTTTTCCAGAACAGTCTGTGATCGTACTTCTTTGGCATAAAGAGAAACCGAGAAAAGCGTCGTCAGAATAATTTGCAGGGATGTAATCCTCATGGCAGCATAAATTATGGTAGCAAATCGCTTTTTTTTCATACATTGTATGGCTTTTTGTTCGTTAATAAATCGTTGCGGACAAAATCGGGTAACCTCGGTAAAAGGTTATCTTCCCTGGTCGGTAATGCCCTACATTACCGGCCTTTTTTTGAATAAGAAGGTTTCGGGGGAAATATTACATAGGCAATTAATTTTGGTGATGGTCTGGAGGGGCTTAGTTACATCCCTTCCCTCTCATATAGATGACAGTGCCTTTTACCTCATAGGAAGACTGCGTCGATTTACAAATAATGTCCAGTTTATCGTACAGGTTCTGCCGGCTGATATCGCCGGTAAAGTGACAATTGTCGAGCTTGTCATTTTCCGTCTGAATGGTGATCCCATAAGTGGTCTCAAAGGACTTCAATACCTCCGAAAGCGGCGTCTCCTCGAAAACAAAAGATAGTTCAGGCCGGCCGCCGGGAGGCGGTTGTATAGGTCTGGGCTCTTCTACCAGAGAGGTGATAAATTGGTTGTTGAGCGGTTTGTAAGAAACTTTCTGGTTAGGGGTCAGGATGATCCTGCCGCTTTCCGGTGCAATTTTGACGGCCTCCTTCCCTTTTTCTTCATAAACGGATACTTTGCCCGTGACCACGGCTACTTCGACCTTGTTGGTGATTTTGTCATGCAGCACGTAGAAACTGGTGCCAAGGACTTCCGCCAGCAATCCCTCGTCGGTGTGCACGATGAAATGCCGGGCGGTATCGTGTGCGATCCGAAAAAAAGCATTGCCGGTCAGATAAACGTTCCGGGTAACGCCCGTAAAATTAGCCGGATAATACAGGGCGCTTTGCGGCTGTAATTCGACCCTGGAGCCGTCGCTTAAGGCAACATCCTGGACGATATTATCATGGTTATACGACACCGTGTATCCCTCGGGTATGCTGATCCGGCTGAAGGCCCGGATGCCCGGTTCGGCCGGCTTATGGAAGTACCAGTACCCTCCCGCCAGGGCCGTCAGCAAACAGGCCGCCGCGGCCACCCGTAGCCACCTGCGCGTAAACGGTCGCACCAATGTCTGGCGATCACCGGTCAGGTCGGGAGAACCGGACCGGATATTTGCCCAGATCTTTTGTTCGAGAAGCTGTTTTTCGTCTGCGGAGAGCGTTATTTCGCTGGCCATGATAAAGGTCTCATACCATTCGAGGATGATCTTTTCCTCCGCGGGAGTACATTTCCCATCAAGGTATTTCTGAAGAATGTCATCAAACTCGTGTTGGCTCATGCAATCCGTTTGTACTATACCTGACGAACGAACGGGAGATATCCCTAAACCGGGAAGACGTTTTTTTTAAAAAAACAGATGGAGATACTCTTTCAGCCGCGTGCGGATCAGCTTCAAAGCCTTGGTAATATGGTATTCGACCGCTTTTTCGGTCAGATCGAGCTGGGCAGCTATTTCACGGAGGGACCTGTTCTCATAGCGGCTCATCCGGAATATGGTCTGGGTCTTGGGCGGGAGGTCCTGGAGCGTGTTTTCCAGCGTTTCGAGCAAAATTTTCCGGTTGACCTCTTCTTCGGTCTGGTTGCTGGCGGGAGCATCGGTAAACGAGCGCCGGAATTTTTCCAGCTGACCGTTCCTGCGCTGAAAATCATAAAAGATATTCCGCAGCGAAACAGCCAGATAGGCTCCCAGGTTCTTTATTTTCGTTTCGTGCCGGTTCTTCCAAAGCCTTTCAAAGACCACCTGAACCATCTCTTCCGCCTCCTGCCGGGAGGAAGTGTTTGTGTATGCCCAGTTATAGAGCTTGAACCAATATCTTTTGTATATTTCCTCAAAAGCCTCTACATCGCCCTGGGCCTGAAAGGCGGACAACAGTTGAGCCTCATCATATAATTCATATCGCTTCATGCAGTTATCGCTTGATCCGGTCCGGATGGTTAGCCGGAACACCCACGCCAAAAGTAAGCTGTTCAGCACAAATGTCTTCAGGATTTATAAATAAAGAAGTAAATTTAGAAGGATAGACTGTTCCGGATGAATAAAAACGATTGCCGAAAAATTTTAAACTATGATGAATATTTCTACTGCCAATGGGTTCTTTGCAAATTATCGTGGCCAGGCCATAAAGATCAAACATGTTAACGGGACGGATTGGATGGGGATCGTAACCGCCGTCGCCACACCGAACGAGGGTACAAAACAGTTCCCTGCCCCCCAGGCGGTGACCTTCATGTTGATCGAAGATCTGGAGGCCTACAAAAAAAATAAACCTGCCTTTAAAGGAAAGAGCGAAACGCTTTGGCTGGCAGCCATACAAGAAGTTCATCAATTGGCATAGCCCGATCGCGCCCGATCATCTCCGATCGCGCCCGATCATGCCCGATCATGCCTCACAGGGGAGTGATGGCGCTACCCTTCCCATTCCACGCTTTTCAGCATATATCGCACCGCATGGCGGGTGGGCAATATTGGCCGTTTTGCGCGAATGGCGAGCACCTGGGTGAAACAGGCCCCGAAATAAAAGATAAAAGAGCAGTAAAAAACGAACAGCAGCAACAACACCAGGGAAGTAGAGGCCCCATAAATGGTCTGCACGTTATTAAATGAAAAGACCATGTGCAACACCACTTCTCCGATAGTGAACAGCAAGCCGGTAAAGATCCCACCTCCTACAGCCGTCTTCCAGTCGGGCCGCCCATCGGAAAGGGATTTCAGGATCAATATGAACCAGGCGACCGATGCCAGCAGGGTTATGACACGATAAAGAATTCCATTTGCCTTTCCCGGCAGCAATAATCCCTTTGTATCCCCAAGCAACACCATTGAAAATAAAAGCCCGGCTATGACGATAATTCCTATCGATTTTGCCCGGTATAAAAGTAAAAAACCAAACCCCCTATGTTCTTTGAGCCTGATCTTCCACAATTGGTTCAGCGAATTCTTGATTACCTCGAACAAGGTAGTGGCGACAAACAACAAGAAAACAAATCCGGCGATTCGCATGCCCCGGTTAAGGGTTAAATTGTGCAGGTTCCTTAAGATCTCCCGGGTCTGCAAGGCGATGTTCTTATCCATGGCCATACCCAGTTGTACGATCAAGCCATGCCGGATCGTACGCGGATTCCCGAAAAGTCCCAATACCTCGGTCAGGATGATCATGATCGGCGGCAAGGCAAAACTGGCAAAAAAAGAGGTGGCCGCAGCCATGCGCAGCGGGTCATTCAATTGAAATTCCCGGAAGGCATCCCGTAACAGGGAAAAGAATGCTTTTATGGTATTAAAAAATGGGGTCATTGGGTCGCATAAAATAACTCGATCTCCGGCTTCTATTTAAGCCCCGCTGTTTCCTTTATACCGGCAAAAATGGTTTTCCAGATGAGGTTAAAAAATGACTTGTTCAGGATCCGGTTGAAATGCACATCCACCACCCTGGCATCCCCTCCTTTTACCGGATTGGATTTTTTCATGATAATATTCACCGCCAGGCTCGCCAAACCTTTTTTATCATATTTATTCTCTTCTTTGTCCTTCTTCAGCAGGGAAACTTTTAGATCGCTGTAGAGTATCGTCAGTTTGCCCGTACTGGAGGAATCCGTCGCCTTAAAATTGAATTGCAATTTATCGATATTCCCTTTCTCCATCCTTGCCAGGCCCATTGGCTGTGTAAGCGCGTTCAGGGAAACTGCGTCGATGGACCCGATATTTCCTTCAATGGAGAACCGGCCGTGTGGGTCCTTGAGCAACATGACGATTTTTGCATTCACGGGTGTTTTATTGAGGAATTTTGCGGTAAAGGACAAAATACATTTATTATTCCGCGCAATAGCCCCCTTCACGTTGGTCACGTTATCGATCGTCGCCCCCGCATCGAAAAATTGCACTTTCCCGGCACTGTCGCTCTTACCGTTTTTCTCTTTGTATTCGATAAAGGAATGCAGAAAGATCAATTTCCGGATATGTACAGGGATTGGCAAGCGCATCAGCAGTTGATGCGGATAGTTGCCTACTATACTGATCGTATCGCGTGGCTGAGAAAGATCGCGGTAAACTTTGAATGAGCTTTTACCGATGATCAGACTGTCCGCCTCTATTCTTTTTCGCCAGATGCCTCCCCTGTCGATATTCCGCAGGCTTATCCCTTCCATCGCAAAATCGTACCTGTCTTTTTGAACAGGAAACGACCGGGCAAATTCCGCTTCGGGCAATTGTGGGATGAGCCTGACGCTACCGATATAAAATGAATTGTCCCGTCCCGTAAACCGGAGTTTTTCCACACGCAGACGGTATTTTTTATTCCCGGAAGGGAGTGCTATTTCATCGCAATCCATATCAAGGTTCCTCGAAAACAGGATCCGGGAGCTATCTTTATTGGTAACACTGTCGATCAGCAGATCGGAGAGTAAAAAGGAAACATTATTGCCGCTGAAGGCGATCGCTTCGGAACCTCTGTTGCGGACAATTACCTTTGCATGGAGAATCTCCACGCTGTCCATCTGGATCTTCAGGAATTTACCAAGCAGCTCCTTATAGACATCCCTGGAGGGGTTGTACACCGTCGAGTCCTTTGCAAAATGGTCCAGCATTATTTCGATGGTGGGATTGGAGACCTCGACCTTATGCCCCTGGATCTGCTTGGTAAGCAGCGCCTTTGGCGTCTTTACTCCCAGAATATCCAATGCCGGTATGAAAAGCTTTATCAGCATCGGTGGGTTCTTTTTCTCCCTAACCAGCTGACCGTAAACGGCGGTATCGGGTATTATTTCTATATTCTTTACATGCAATATGCCGCTGACTTCGTCGATGGAAAGTCCTTCGTAATGGATATTGTAAAGGCCTTCTGTCTTCTCCGAGACAGCCTTGTTGACATTCTTGTGGACCAGCTTGTATTTATAGAACTGCCATGCGATCACGGCAAGGACGAGCACGGCTATAGCCACTAACCAATAAGCCGATCCGGAGCCTTTCCCTTTTTTTAAGGTTAACATATGGCTGATAAGCAAAATATAGTGCCAATTCTCAAATGCCCGGTAAACGCGGCTCTGCAAAAAGGGCTGGGCCCGTAAAATAGGGTGTGGGCAAATTATTCCTCAAAATATATTACCTTTTTTTTGAATATAGGCGACTGTTCATGGTTTTGGCGAAAATGAAAAAGAAGGGTTCCTGCAATAAATTTTCGTTCATTTGCTGTATAAAACCATCCTTTATGCGGCATTTTTTTCTACCGATCGCCCTGATCACATCCCTGTCCGTTCATTTCAATGCCAGCGGCCAAACACAGAGAGAGGACCAGGACAAAATAAAGCAGGTGGAGAACGGGCTTGTCGGCTCCATTCAGATCGAAGGGGAAAAGCCGGGTACCCTGACGGAGCGGATGGCATACTTTCATAATCATGGGTTAAGCATTGCCGTTATAAAAAATTACCAGATCGTATGGGCCAAAGGGTATGGATGGGCCGATACTGGTCTGAAGATGCCGGTCACCGTCCAAACGCTTTTCCAGGCGGCGTCTATCAGTAAATCATTGAACGGGGTTGGCGTGCTTAAGCTGGTACAGGAAAAGAAACTGGACCTTTACACGGATATCAACGGCTATCTCAGGAGCTGGAAATTTCCTTATGATTCTTTGTCAAAAGGTAAGAAGATCACGGTGGCCAATCTGCTCAGCCATACCGGAGGGCTTACCGTACATGGCTTCGCCGGTTATGAGCAAGATAAAGAGCAGCCTGTTATCGGGGAGATCCTCGATGGGAAAAAACCAGCAAATTCCGCTGCCATCCGTTCCATGTACGAACCCGGGCTTCGTTCGGAGTATTCCGGCGGGGGGATCACCATCTCGCAACTGATCGTGATGGATCTGACCCACCGGGCCTATGCTGACTATATGAAAAAAGAAGTGTTGGAGCCCCTGGGCATGACCGGCAGCACCTATGCCCAGCCACCCACTGGCGTAAAACCAGGGCTGCTGGCGACGGCTTATGACGGCAGAGGAAAGGAGATCGCCGGAAAATATCATATTTATCCGGAACAGGCCGCGGCCGGTCTATGGACGAACCCCACCGATCTTGCAAAATATATCATCGAGACCCAGCTGGCTTACGAAGGCAGGTCGGCAAAGGTCCTCGACCGGCAAATGACCACGCTCAGGCTTACTCCTTATCTGGACAGATCCGCTGCATTGGGTGTCTTTATCGATAATCTGGACAGTACCCGGTACTTCCAGCACGGAGGGGCGAATGAAGGCTTCCGCTGTCAGTACTTTGGAAGCCTGGAAAATGGGAATGGGGTTGTGGTCATGGTGAATTCCGATAATGGCGAGATCATGCAGGAACTGATCAACAGCGTAGCAAAGGTATACGGGTTCAAAGGCTTATACCGCAGCACCGTCAAAAAAACAGTCGCAGTCGAGGATGCCTTGTTGCAGTCTTACACCGGAAAATTCGCGCTTACGCCAACCTTTATCCTGACGATATCCAAAGAAGACAAGCAACTATATACCCAGGCCACGGGCCAGCCCAGATTTGCCATCTATCCGGAATCAACGACGAGGTTCTTTGTAAAAAGCTTCCCTGCCAACCTGGAATTCACAAAAGATGCCGCGGGAAAGATCAATGCCGTCGTACTTTACCAGAACGGTCAGCAACATGAAGCAAAAAGAGTTGAGTAAAGACTGGCTTACGAAGGCAAATCGGCAAAGGTTTCAAAATCAGCCAGCCGAAAACGGAGAATTTTACATATGAAGACAATCGTGTACATTCCCGGATGAGCTAAGCCCGAAAGTAACCATCCTTTCCATGAAGCCGGGGGAGTTGCTGAGCCATCTTTCCAGCCTTGGCTATTCCAGCATCTATGTTGACGGAGGGAAAGTGATACAAGCCTTCTTAAAAGAAGACCTTATCGACGAACTGATCATTTCAAAGGCTCCGGTGCTTATAGGAAGCGGCATTCCCTTATTCGGCTATCTTGACGCCGATCTTAGTTTTAAGCACGTCAGGACCATGATAAGCGCAAATGGGCTGGTAAGGAGCTACTACAAAAAGAAATAGATCAGCCGCCTTTTACCGGACCGCGCATTTTGCTTTCGATCCTTGAGAAATTTATCCGGGGAGACAGCTGCTGGAATTCGACTTGCCGCATCAGACGGGCTCTGTCCCTGAAACCATTTTCCACCGCTTTTAGCAGATCGCCTTCCGCTGCCTGCACATGGTTCTCACGGGCATCTAAAATGGCGGAGAAATACCAGGCTTCGCTGTTGGCAGGGTCAGCCATTTTATACAGCTCTATAAAATGCCTGGCTCCTTTATTTTCATTGCCGTTGATCAACTGATTGCTTATCGAATAGAATGCCAGGGACAGATAGGCCAGGAGCCGCTGGTACATCGCTTTTTCGGTGCTCCCCGACGCGGCCTGCGTTTTCAGACCGGCAATGGTCCTTGTCCAGTAATTCATATCGCCCTGCTGAAAGTGCTGCGTGTACTCCGCCCTGATATTTTCTTCTTTTGCCAGTAAGCTTTCCCGCGCCTGTCGCTCTTTTAAAAATTGTGCGTTGCCGGCAAGCGATGCGGCCTTTGCTTTAAACCAGGCCACGTCAGGGGTCAACCCATCGAGGAAGGCCGATGAAAGGCGGCATTCCTCTTCGGCCTTTATCAACTGGCTGGTTCTTGCGAAGACCTCTACCCTACTCTTGCTTTTTACCATATATCCGCTGATAAAAGTCCTGTCTTTTGGAATAAGCCCATCGCGCATCGCATCGAACTGCCAACCGGCAAAAGCTTTTCCCATTGTATTTGCGGGCGCCCACTCGTGCTTGCCGTCAAAAAGGATAATCCGATGCCGCGTACGGGTTTTATCCAGGCCTTTGGTAATAGCTACCAGCTCGGTCAGGTTCATGTCGCCTTCCCCTGCTATGGCGGTAAAGCTAAAGCTGAAATCGCCGGCCGAAACACCGTCGGGCAGTCCTGCTCCATTGGCAATGACTCCTTTCACGCCGGGATGCTGTATAGCCATATAGCTGGCCACTTTGGCTCCGCCCGAAAACCCACAGGTATAGATCCGGCTGTGATCGATGTTCAGGCGGCCCTGCACATCACTGGAAAGATTGCGCCAGATGTTTTCGGTGACAGCCCAGTCATTTCCATTTTTTGAGTTGTTGCTGCCTATCAGGATAAAGCCGTAGGTCTCCGCCAGCATCCTGTATTTTCGTAAAGGAAGGGCTCCATCGGCATGGGGATCAAAAAAATAAATTACGGGTAAAGCCTCTTTGTTGCCTTTGGCTGGAATATACAGGGCATAGGATTGGGAAGGGTCGGATTGGCAAACCACCGTGTCGGTGATCTTACCCGCTGCGAATGAACCGGAGGCTGAATAAAGGACGGCGGGGCTATAAAAGCTCAATATCAGGCTGATAAGCAAGTTCATGGAGAAGCGGTCTAGGTGAATGAATATGTTCACCTTTTCTCAAGGCAGAAACTATGCTCAAGTAATAACTGAAAATCATCCGGATTGTTGATAATGACATTATGTTCCCGCAGGCTGTGTACAAACAAGATCCGATTGTTCTTTATGATCTCCGGGGTTGTATTTTTTTCCTCGACCAATTGGTAATCCAGATGCCGGCTTTTTAGCCGAATCATCATGGTATCGCTCATTTCATCCGTCCCACCACCGTGGTTCGTGAACCAGTGTATAAAATGGTGCTCCTTGCTCTGACCGATCCAATCCGTGAACACATCGACCCTGCTGTACAGGGCATCGAACAGAAATACTTCATCCACAGGCGTTTGACCGTTTTTAAGTATATCGGCGATGACCTGGAATGCGCCGCTATGGCCTGCAAGGACAATATGTCCGGGCACTGAATTTCCGGGCACCTTATTCTTCTTCTTCAGTTCATCCATAACATCCTGGACCAGGTCTTTGAAAATACCTTTTTGTTGCAATTTCCCTCCATAACTGTCGGCTGAATTTTTCGCCGCCTCAGGCAAAACAAGAATGGCATTGCGTCGGGAAGCAATAAACTGTCTGGCAAGTGCATAGAATCCGATGGCGGTATCGATATTATTATGCCAACCGTGGAACCAGAATACAAGATCGATCTTCTCATTCGCCTTCAACTGCTTAGGAATGCAGAGTAATACGGAACTATCGTCATAATGCCCGGCTTTCGTATAAAGAATGCTGTCATGAACATGGCCGTTTACCCTGCCTGTGTCCGGAAAAGACGTGTGGGAAGAGGTGAAATGCAGGAATTGATATTCCGCATTCTCTTGTGCCCGTACTGAAGATCCTATTACCAGCAGCATGCCGGCCTTTATCAACCATTTATAATTCATAATCAATCATTGTCAACATTAAGAGAGAATAAGCATCTACGGAAATAAGGTAACGAATAGATAAATGCCGAAAAAAAGCAGCAGGATAACCCCTTGCAGGATATTGGTCCGGCCCGTCCGCAGGGACAGCGATACGATAAAGTAAGACAGCAGTAACAGCACCATGGCTTTGGGATCCATGCCCAATTCCAGCTTCCATCCGTAGATCATGGCCGCAAAGGCCACGACAGGAATGGTGAGCCCCATGCTGGCGAGGGCAGAGCCTAACGCGAGATTCAGGCTGGTCTGCAGGCGATTTTTCCGGGCGGCCTTTACCGCTGAAATCCCTTCCGGCATCAGGACCACCGCCGAGATCATTATTCCCACCAGTGATTTTGGGGCTCCTTTCTCTTCAATCCAGTGCTCGATACCGGGCGCCAGCGATTCTGCCAGCACTACAACGACCACCAGTGAAACCAACAGCATCAGCAAACTGGTAAGTGCCGTCCGTCCGGAAGGAGGTTCAGCGTGTTCCAATGTACCGGCTGGATCGTCCGCCGAAGGGCTGGTTGGTACAGGAGGCAGAAAATAATCGCGGTGCTTGATGGTCTGGACAAATACAAAAGTCCCGTAAATGATCAGCGTAACGATGGCTACAAAACCCAGCTGCCTGGAGGTGTATTGGGGGCCGGGGATGCTGGTCGTATAATTGGGCAGGATCATCGTTATCCCGGCTATGGCGATGATGGCAGCCATAGCCGCATTGACCCCCTGTAATTCAAAGGTTTGCTCTCTATGCTTGAAAGAGCCAAAAAGCAGGCTGAGTCCGATGATGGCGGTCAGAATGATCATGATGGCCGCAAGAACGGTATCCCTTGCCAGCGTTTCGACATCATGTCCGGAGAGCATAAGAGAAATGATCAGCGAGGCTTCGATAACGGTGACCGCGATGGCCAGTACCAGCGTGCCAAAGGGCTCACCCACGCGGTGCGCCACCACTTCCGCATGATAAACGGCAGCCAGGATGGCGCCGACAAGGGCGATGCCCAGCAGTATGCTGTAGTAATTGCTGGAGCTTATGCCTTTGGCCGCAAACAGTACCCAGGCCAGGGCAGGACAGGCTAAGGTCCAGACAGGAAAAGAATGTTTGAATGTCATAGACTGAATTCTATCAGCAAATAACGGTCTTCTTTTCGCAAAATCAATAGATTTGCCGGCCATAATTTTTAGCTACTTTTGGTCCTGCGGTTAACCATTATAAATGGTCCCGGAAGATCACTATGCCGGGCCCGGTAAATCTCAAAAATATCATGAAACATTTACTATTTTTATTGTTGTTGCTGTATGCTGAAGTCTCAATAGCGCAGGACAGCACATGGATCAAAGGCCATTATTACAAGATCGAACGCTATATCACGATGCGCGACGGCATCCAGCTCTTCACGTCGATGTACATTCCCAAGGATAGTACCGAAAAACATCCTATCCTGTTGACGAGGACACCGTATTCGTGCGCACCCTATGGAGAGAATAACTGGCGCACCTGGTGGAACAGGTTTCAGCGTGAATATTTTAAAGGGGGCTATATTATCGTCACGCAGGATATCCGTGGCAGGTATATGAGCGAAGGGGATTTCTACATCATTCCGCCCTATATAAAGAATAAAAAAACGAAGTCCGATATCGACGAAGCCAGCGATGCTTATGACGCGATCGACTGGCTGGTAAAAAACGTCCCGGGTAATAACGGAAAAGTCGGCGTCGTTGGCATTTCCTATCCAGGCTTCTGCTCAACGGAAGCAGCATTGAGCGGTCATCCGGCTTTACTGGCCGTAAGCGCTCAGGCGCCGACGACGGATGCATTCATGGGTGATGATGTGCATCATAACGGCGCTTTTTTTCTGGAAGATACTTATGGCTTTCTGGTAGAATTTGGAATTGGCAAGCCACGGCCGGCGCCCACGACGGAAAATGCGGTTGGTATTCCTCCGTTCACCGCCGATGCTTATGATTTTTATTTGCGGATGGGAGCGCTCAGTAACATGACAAAGATCGTCGAAAAAAATAATATCCGGATATGGGGCGAGATCATGCAGCACCCCGACTATGACGCATGGTGGAAGGCGCGCAATACCCGGGTTGGGTTATACGGTGTAAAACCCGCTATGATGGAGGTAGGAGGGTTATTTGATGCGGAAGATTGTTTCGGTGCGTGGAACGTGTATAAGGCAATAGAAAAACAAAGCCCTGCTACCCACAATAAATTGGTCATTGGCCCATGGTTCCACGGGCAGTGGGCCAGCCCTGACGGCACACATTTAGGGAATGTCCGGTTTGGGTCAAATACTTCAGTATGGTTCCAGCAGAAAAGGGAAATACCTTTTTTCAACTATTATCTTAAGGGAGAAGGCAATCTAGACAGCATGGCAAAGGCAACCGTATTTTTTACAGGGGAAAATGAATGGCATGCGTTCAGCGTATGGCCTCCTGAAAATACCCGGCTGACCAACCTTTACCTTCAGGAAAAGGATCAGCTTGGATTTGCGATGCCGGTGACGATGAACAATCCCGATGAATACGTGAGCGATCCGTCCAAACCGGTTCCCTATACGGAGGGGATCCATGACGACCGGACAAGGGAATACATGACCGATGATCAGCGTTTTACCGCCAACAGGACAGATGTGCTCGTCTACAAGACCGATACCCTGAAAGATGATCTGACGATTGCAGGACCCATTACAGCAGACCTTAAGGTAAGCGTCTCGACGACCGATGCGGATTTTGTCGTCAAACTGATCGATATATTCCCGGACAATTTTGAATATAAACAAGACGCAGGTAGGCAGCAGCCCGGCTATGTCATGAACGGTTACCAGATGCTGGTGCGTGGGGACGTCATGCGTGGGCGTTACCGGAACAGCTTTGAAAAGCCCGAAGCATTTGTGCCTGGTAAAACTTCCGAAGTAAAATTCAGTATGAACGATGTCGCTCACACCTTCAAAAAAGGACACCGCATCATGGTGCAAATTCAAAGCAGCTGGTTCCCGCTGGTCGACCGCAACCCGCAAAAATTTGTGAACATTTATACCTGTACTGATCAGGATTTTCAGAAAGCAGCCATAAGGATATATCATGATGCGGCCAATGCCTCCTTTCTGGTGTTTCCTGTGCTGCGCTGATCCGACAGAAGCGAACCCATGATGGCCCACAGCCTACCGCTCAGAAGATAATGGATTGGAAAACAATCAATTATCGTCCATATTGAATTGATTATAAAGCAATTGCAATAATTTTAGTATTTTTGGGAATCTAATTCCCAATTATACATGATCACTCGTGACGCTGAAAATGTTTTAAGGAAATTGGCAACCCAATTTAAGGCCATTGCGCTGACGGGGCCCAGGCAAAGCGGCAAATCAACGCTCGCAAAAACGGCATTTCCCGAAAAAAAATATATATCCCTCGAAAATCCCGATATCCGTGAGTCCGCCCTGAATGATACAAGGGGCTTTCTCCATAACTTTCCAAATGGAGCAATTATCGACGAAGCGCAAAGGGTACCGGAATTATTCAGTTATCTACAACAAGTATTAGATGAAAGCGATGCAAAAGGCCTGTTCATTCTAACAGGGTCCAATAACTTTCTAATGCTTGAAAACATATCGCAAAGTTTGGCAGGTCGGATTGGTTACCTCGAACTACTGCCTTTTTCTTATAGTGAAATTCAGAAAATTCCAGGCCAGGAACTGAATCTCAATCAAATGATATTTTCTGGGGGATACCCAAGTATTACCTTTGACGGTATTGCTCCTGAGTTCTGGTTCCCTTCCTATATCAGAACATATATTGAACGCGATGTAAGGCAGATTAAGAATATCACTAATCTAAATCTCTTTCAAAAATTATTATATTTATGTGCAGGCCGAACAGGTCAACAATTAAACTTGAATAATCTCGCTATTGAATGTGGAGTAGATCACAAAACTATAGGCGCCTGGATAGGAATACTTCAAGCTAGCTATGTAATCCATCTATTACCTCCATTCTATAATAATTTTTCAAAGCGCATCATAAAATCGCCAAAGTTATATTTCTATGATACCGGCCTTGCTTGCGCTCTCCTCGGAATAAATTCTCCAGCGCAATTAAACATCCATTCGAGTAGGGGAGCCTTATTTGAAAATTATATCATTAATGAGTTTATTAAAACAAGGTTCAATAAAGGCCGCCGAAGTAATTTGTTCTACTGGCGTGATGTAAGTGGTCATGAAATTGATATAGTTGTAGACCACGGATCTTATGCGACTGGCATAGAATTAAAATCTGGGATGACTGTTGTCCCAGATTTTTTTAAAGGATTAACATTCTGGCAATCACTTACTAAATATGAAAAATGCTATGTGATCTATGGTGGAGAAGATAATCAGATAAGAAGTAATGGAATAGAGGTAATTCCATGGAACAAGAAAGATATTTTCGACAATATTGTATGATCCTGTTATTGCATGGATAAAATATAACCCCTCAAAACATCGCTATAAATCTCCTCAGTTCTTCTTCCCGTTCCCTTAACCAAAAAAGTATCATGTCTACTTTTTGAGGAACATGCTTTAATTCAATCAGCCTGATATTCATATTTATACCCTGTACGGAAGAGATGGGCTCGATCGAAATGCCAAGGCCGGCTTCTACGAGGCGTTGAACCCCTATGGAATGGGCAGATTCATGCGCAACCTTTGGTTTAAAGCCATACGCCTGACAGATCTGGAGAATGGTTTCGACGTACCCGATACCCGTGGAAACCTGTGGTAAAATAAATGTTTCATTTTTCAGGACCGATAGATCGGTGAGCTTCCTTTTTGATAAAGGATGGTTTTCCGGTAAGAGCAATGCAAAATTTTCTCTATATAAGATCTTTGAGTTGGCTTCCGGAGGCACCAGAATATTGGGGGCAATACCCAGATCCGTATTCCTTGCCAACAACATCTCGATCTGCTGAAAGTTTGACGTCTCCTGTACGGTGGTCTTTAGGTTTGGCCATTTATGTTTAACCTTGACAAGAAAGGAAGGCACGACGGTGTTCATAGCAGAGCTTGAATGCGTAACCTTTATTTCACCGGCCTCACCGCTGTGCAGTTGTGCGGTCCGGAGGATTATTTTATCCAGATCCTGTAAGATCCTGCCCGCTTCTTTTTGAAAAAAGTTCCCTGCTTCTGTTAAGGTAACTGTCCGGTGGCTCCGGTCAAACAGCAAAGCGCCCACTTCATTTTCCAGCAATTGTATTTGTCTGCTCAAAGCAGGCTGAACGATATTGATCTGTTCAGCCGCTTTTCTGAAATTCAGCGTTTCGCATAAAAGCAGGAAATTTTGAATCTGACGAATATCCATAACAATCAAAATAAGTGATCAATCGATTAAAATTAAGTATTTTATTGTATTAGTCAAACAAACTTGCTTTGCGTTGAATTAACAGCGCGCCCGGCTGACCCAAAAGGGCGTTCGGCTGACCCAACAGCGCGTTGCACTGAAACACCGAACATTGAGCGGAACCGAAGCGCGTTGCGCTGAACCAAAAGAATGTATAAAAACTACTATATGGTGAAGTCGAAGGACGAAAAACAAAAACTGATGCTTGCCGAACAGAAGGCAAAAGAACTGTTTAAAGCCGTTGAGGACTGGGGATTGATCGTTCCCGGGAAGTCGGAACGGGAGCTGAGTGAGGAAATCGTCAGCCTTGCCAATGGCCATTTTGGAATAGCCAAGTACTGGCATAAAAAAATTGTAAGGGCCGGCGCCAATACGCTGCACCCCTACAATGGCAATCCGCCCGATCTGATGATTCAAAAAGACGATATCCTCTTCTTAGACTTCGGCCCTGTATTCGAAGGCTGGGAGGCTGATCTCGGAAGGACCTATGTTATTGGCAATGACCCTTTAAAGCTGAAGTTGAAAAACGATGCCGAAGCTGCCTGGCAGGAAGCCAAAGCCTGGTATGCCGAACAAAGCAGCCTTACCGGCTCAGCCTGTTTCCACTACGTTTCCGGATTGGCGAAGCGATATGGCTGGGAATTCGGAGGAGAGATAGCCGGTCATATCGTGGGTCATTTTCCCCACGAGCAGTTGGGCGATGGCAATCTGGGACTGGATATACATCCCGACAATCATGACGATATCCTACAGCCGGACAAAGAGGGCAACCCCCGGCACTGGATCCTCGAAATACAATTTGTGGACAGGGTAAACAAGATCGGCGCCTTTTTCGAGCAGCTGGTGGATTAACGATTTTTCTCCGTGCACTTCCAGCTGCTGGATTAATGACTTTTCTCAGTGCACTTCCAGCTGGTCTCTTGCAGGAAGTTTTGGAAAGACATTATGCGGTTCGGTCTGATACCAGTAAACAACGGAGGCGATATCATCCTGCAAGGGTAAATATCTTCCATCATGCCGCCAACCCAGGGCCTGTATCGTCACCTTTAAATCTTTCTCAAACCGGATAGGGTCCTGTATATGCCACCGGTATAATCCAAACCGTTGCATGACCTCATAATGTCCGTCACCACGGATCACCTGGTGCAGACCGCTATAAGGACTACAGAATTCCGTGTAGTTCTTGCTTTCCACGCCTGCTTCGTTTTTCACCTTCGTATCAAAATCATAAGAACCACAGAAATAATCCTCGGTCCCTGTCCCATTAATGGTCGGGAACTGCCCATCGCCATCCATGAAAAATTTTATTTCCCCTTCACCCCACCAGCCATTACTGTGCACGCCATAAGCTATATAGGTTCCGACATAATGCCCTTTGCCTTTAATGCTGTCGACCAGCACATAATCTTGCTTGTAGGGTAATGGGTTCGTTCGTCTGAACTGCGCGTGAAAATAAGCCGCGTCCCCGGGAACCTTTGTAAGAACATAATCGACCTGGTAGTACAAACGCATTTCACTATCATCCAGGTTTTCCATGGTTATCCTGCATTTCTTTCTGAATGGCATGGGCCAGTAACAATTAAAAGCGCTGCCCGGGTTTACCACAACGGCCAGGGACTGCAAAGGCGAATACTTACCCCAACCCATACAAAAGAAATCACCAACGGGGGCCTCCACAGAAGGCGTGGTCTCATCATCCCAGTAGAAACGTATAATGGAATAACGCCAGTTGCCTGTCGGCGTCATCCAGATATGTTGTATGGCCCCGGGCCCTTCAATCTCGGCAAGGGTAAAGGTGGTTTTTGCTTTTATGCTGACGCGTGGGCTTACCTTCCAGCCCGGTCCCAGATCCCTTGACGCATTCGACCCGCTGCCAGTCGTCGCCATGCCTCCTTTGCCTTTTTCACCCGTGAAATTCTCCGGGCTGATCGAACGGGTCTTAGCATCCGACAAACGGTAAAGGTTACCCATATTCACATCGATGCCATTAAAGTTTTGCTGCCCGCAAACCCAAAAGGAGAGTAAAAAAAAAGCAGAAAAAATAAGGGATCTTTTCATGGTGATGCTGCGTTTAAAGAAGGAACAAAATTTTTTATCTTCCAATAATAGTGAGTATTATTGCCTTATTGGAGCAAGCTAATTAAAAAGCCCCCTTCTCCCGATCAATTATCAAAATAAAACAGCGAGAACGTTACCGTTCATTTATACCGGTTGAAAGCGCCCGATACCTAAATTACAAATCCAAAGGGTCATTTAATGAAAAAAAAAGCTGTAGTTGTATCGGCAGGATCATTAAGCAAACGTGATACGAACATCTCAGTGGGCATCATCGCCGTATTGTTTTTTACCTTCGGGTTTGTTTCCTGGATAAATTCCATTTTAATCCCTTACTTCAAGATCGCTTGCGAACTAACGCATTTTCAATCCTATCTCGTTATTTTTGCATTTTACATTTCCTATTTCGTCATGTCCGTGCCGGCCGCTTATTTATTAAAATCAGTTGGCTTTAAAAAAGGAATGATGATCGGGTTCTGGACCATGGCGACAGGGGCGTTTATTTTCGTACCTGCGGCAATGACGCGGACCTATCCTGTATTTTTGCTCGGTCTGTTCTCCCTGGGAATGGGCCTTGCCATATTGCAAACAGCCGCCAATCCTTATATCACCATTTTAGGTCCAAAAGAAAGTGCCGCACAACGTATAAGCATTATGGGCATCTGCAACAAGGGGGCTGGTATTCTAGCTCCTTTATTATTTGCTGCAGCCATATTACGGACAACGGACAAGGAGCTGTTTTCCCGCTTACCCACGATGGAGGCGGCGGCAAAGGATCTGGCCCTGGATGAATTGATCCAAAGGGTCATTGTTCCATATATATGCCTGGCTGTCGTGCTGTTCGCATTGGGCCTGATCGTACGATATTCCCCTTTACCCGAAATAGATACCGAACAGGAAAGCGCTACGGTGGCGGAGGCCAATTCGGGGAAGACGCGCATCTTTCAGTTCCCTCATCTGATATTAGGCGCATTCGCCATCTTTTTACACGTCGGCACACAGGTAATTGCCATCGATACCATCATCGGTTATGCCGGGTCGATGCATATACAACTTTTGGAAGCAAAGGCATTTCCTTCCTATACATTGTTTGTCACCATTTGTGGGTATATGCTTGGAATTATTACCATCCCCCGTTTTATCAGCCAGGTCAATGCCTTGCGGATCTGTACGCTGCTGGGCATTATTTTTACCCTGATGATCGTTTTTGCACACGGACGGGTTACCTTATTCGGGCATACCACTGATATATCCATCTGGTTCGTAGTATTGCTCGGATTGCCCAATTCCCTCATCTGGGCCGGGATATGGCCATTAGCCCTCGACCGGCTCGGAAAATTTACGAAGCTTGGGGCATCCATCCTGATCATGGGCCTGTGTGGCAACGCCATCATACCGCTTTTTTACGGCTATTTTGCCGATGCCTACGATTTGAGGAGCGCTTATTGGGTTTTGTTTCCTTGTTATCTGTACCTTGTTTTTTATTCCATGTATGGTCATCGCATAAGGAGTTGGAAATTATCCTTCGCTAAACAGTGACGATAAAAGGAGCTATTATGGAACCACACCGGTTAAAAATTTATAATGGGCGGGTTATAACACCTTACCGGATCATTCCGAAGGGTACGGTCCTTGTTACAGACGGGACCATCACCGATGTAAAAGAGGGAGACATCGAAGTCGCCGCCGACACGGAAATAAATGCCGGGGGCAACTATATAGCACCCGGCTTTATCGATATACATATCCATGGCGGAGGCGGTCACGATTTTATGGATGGCAGCGAAACCGCCTTTTTAGAAATTGCCGGGACACATGCCCGCTACGGAACCACGGCTATGGTCCCCACGACACTTACCAGCGAAAAAGAAGATCTGCTCGATACCCTGGCGCTGTATGAACAGGCAAATAAAAAGAATACTAAAGGCGCACAGTTCCTCGGGATGCACCTCGAAGGGCCCTATTTTTCCATGAACCAGCGTGGGGCGCAAGACCCTCGGTATATAAGGAATCCCGATCCGGAAGAATATATGGACATCATTGCGCGTACAAATGCTATTTCCCGTTGGAGCGCCGCCCCGGAATTGCCTGGCGCTATCGCCTTTGCCCAATATCTCCGGTCAAAGAAAATATTGACGTCATTGGCACATACGGATGCCATTTACGAAGAGGTGCTCGTGGCATTTGAAAATGGCTATACCCTGGCGACGCATCTCTATTCCGGAATGTCGGGAGTTACCCGTAAAAATGCCTTCCGCTATGCAGGCGTTATAGAAAGCGCTTACATCATAGACGAAATGGATGTCGAGGTCATAGCCGATGGCATACACCTTCCCCCACCCTTGCTGAAGCTGGTCTATAAAATAAAAGGACCCGACAGGATAGCGCTGATCACCGATTCGATGCGTGGCGCCGGTATGCCCGAAGGCGAAAGTATATTGGGCAACCTTCATACGGGAATAAAAGTGATCATAGAGGATGGCGTAGCCAAATTGCCCGATCGCAGCTCATTCGCTGGCTCCGTAGCAACCGCCGACAGGCTGGTCCGCAATATGATCTGCATGGCAGGCGTTCCGCTGGCAGATGCCGTCCGGATGATGACGGCCACACCGGCACGCATTATGGGGATCGGGGACAGGAAAGGATCGCTTATTGCCGGGAAGGACGCGGATATCGTCATCTTCAACGAGGATATTATCATCCAGGCAACCATTGTAAATGGAAAGCTGATCTACAATCCGCCGGTTTAAGCCACGGGCAAATAGCCACCGGCAAAGTCATTTCTTTTCCAACACGATTACTTTGTATACGTCCAGGTCAGGGACCCTCAGCTCTGTAACGCCGTCCCTTTCAATAAGGGGAATGGCCGATCTCTCCTTTTCATCGGGTGAGACCGACCATGCCTTTTTTACAAGGCCGTTATATTCTAAAATGATGCCCGCTACATTCTTTTTATGATTATAATTAAAAAGGTGGATCACATCGATATCTCCACGATCATTGGTATCATGAGAAACGCCGACCCATTCCGGCGCAGTAACGACTAACGGCAATCTTTTCCCCGCAGTCCAGTACACGGCAGCAATAAGCTCGTTCGCATTTTTAGGCATCATCCATTCCGCTCCCGCATAGCCTGATCTGAGCTCGGTATCTTTTGCCCTTTCCAGCTCCCCCAGATAAACAACCCTGCCCTTCCCATAGCTAAAGGAAAAAGCCCCATCCGCCTTTCCTTTTTCACTCCCCTTATTTTTATCCGCTGCCGCCCCTTTCTCTTCCGAGATCATCTCCTCCAGCATATTCTCTTTTCTGCGTCTGTGCCAGCCATCATAGGCGCCGGTCTTATCCGTGACTACGAGCCCGCCTCCATTTTTTACATATTGCTTTATACCGGAAATTATTTCATTTGTCAGGCTCTCCTGGTCGGCAAGCACCAGCACATCGTATTTATTCAACCTCTCCACCTGTTGGTCAAAGATGATATCAAATGGGACCTGACGCTGCTGTAAGGCCTGCTCGGCCATATCCGCCGCTATCTGCGTCTCATACGTATTGTACGCCATGGAAGGATAACTTCTCAATACGGCTACTCTTTCCGCGCCATGCATCTTCGTGTACAGGTCCTTATTGCTCAGCCAAAAATCTAAATATTTTTTCCCCAGCTCTTTTGGCATACCCTCGCCCAGATACCCAATGCTTCTGTTCAATGCCAGGTCTTCCGCAAAATCCTGTGGTTCCCTGACATACGTGAGAATAAAATTATTCGTAGTCCGGCCCAGCTTAAAGCTGCGGAATTTCCCGATCGCTACCCCGTTCTCCCATCTCGGGTAGCTTTTGTCCTCAGCCCAGATGACATTCGTGTATTGCATGAGACTGGAATGGTTGATACCGGTTTCCCATGCTCTGTCATTTCCAATCAGTCCGCCGCAATTAACCTCGATAACGACCTCTTTATTCAGATTCCTCGCAAACCTGGCGCATTCTTTCAACCGTGTTTCCAGGGTCCAGCAGCGGAAGTCGATCCATTCCTGTATAACGGGATCGCCGATAACCGGCATTTTCGGCGGAGTGATCCATGAAGGAGGAAGGATATTGGACATATCGTCAAAAGAAAATCGTTCAATACGTTGGGATGCCGTGTATTTATCGGTAAGATATTTCCTGAAAGCGGCAATCGTCGCGGGGTTATGGTCGGCGCTCAGGATGGGTGACAGAACAAAATTATCAAAATGGATAAAATCCGTTTTTACTTTTTCTACAGCATACCGGATGATCTTCTCTTTTAAATAATTCATATACGCATCGTTGCTGAAGCAGGGAGTGTACCGGAAAGGCGCCCTGTCCCCATACGGTAAAAGTGGTTTTCCATAAACATCCATCTGGTACCATAAACCCGTTTTTGCTTCCGGGACCTCCGAAAAAAAAGTTTCATAACACAACGTGCTCCACTGTATATACGTTGCTACCTTCAGGCCGTATTTATGGGCTATCGCTGCGGCCTTAACGACCTTTTCCATATATTCCTTTTCCGCCTTGAATCCAAAGCCTTTGTAAAACCCAAGATGATACACCGTAGCGCCTGACTTTGCAAAAGACTTAATGAATTCTTCGGATAGCTGATTTTCATAGTCATCTTTTTGCCAATAGCTGAAATTATGTTCCGTCATCTCGCTATTGTTCCGCCTGACCATGAACGTCCAGGGTTCCCAGGTGGGGCCTCCTACGGCAAATCCATCTTTGATCCACTCAGGCGTATATCTTTCGATATTGGCTGGCTGAGATTGTGCGGATGCCCCGGTATTGAAGAGTATAAAAAATAGAAAAACCGGGAGAACAGGAATACCACAGGGCAATTTTTTGTGACTTATTTCTTTGGTCAACATGATTAATATAGATGATGGCTATATGCAAATAAACATAATTACAATAAATCGCATGGATAAAAAGGCGAGAACGTTACCGGCGGATGGTATTTTTGGGGTTCCGTATGCTGGATTCACGGACAATCAATGTTCCCGGCAATGTGACCTCTTCGGGGCGAAATTTTTTCTTGGTGATATGTTTTAAAAGAAGCTCGCAGCTCCTTCTCCCGATCTCGAATGCGGGCTCGGCAATGGTGGTCAACGTTGGGGAAATAATAGTGCTGACCGGATCGTTGGTAAAGCCAACCACTCCCATTTCCTTTCCAATGATGATCTGGTGGTTCTTGAGGGCGACCATGGCCCCGATCGCCTTCCGGTCATTAACCGCGAAAATAGCATCCGGCACTTCCTTACATTGCAGCAACCGGCAGACATCTTCCTCTCCGCATTGCTGAGAAAAGCCGGAGTGAATGATCCACTCCTCATGGATGGGCATATTATGCTTTTCGAGGGCCGCGAGGTACCCATTTAATCTCTTTTGTGTAAAAGACAGTCCCTTCGGACCCGCAATGTGCGCAATCTTCGTGTATCCGTTCCCGATAAGATGCTCCACAGCCTCGAAAGCCCCGTTATAGTCATCCTGCATGACCTTGGAAGTGTCGATCCCGCTGGCAACCCGGTCAAAGAAGATGACCGGCACGCCTTCATCGATCACATCCTGGAAATGCTCGCACGCGTCGGAATCCGACGAAATACATACCAGCAGCCCGTCCAGACCCGAAATGGCCAGGTTCTTGACAATGGAGATCTCCCTGTCGGCACAGTCATTGGTGACAAAAAATACAATGTTAAACCCTTTGCTGTACGCCATTTCCTGTATCCCCGTGATAACGGTTGAAAAATAATAGTTGGTGATACAGGGCAGGATCACTCCGATGTTGTGGGTACTCCCTTTCGCCAGACCGATGGCATTATAATTCGGCTTGTAATTAAGCTGTGCGGCCGCGCTCAGCACTTTGCTGCGGGTGTCATGGTTGACATCATAAGTATCTCTTAAAGCTCTGGAGACAGTTGAGACGGAAATGTTCAACTCTTTGGCAATGTCCTTTATAGTAATAAAATGAGACATCCTGAATGGGGGCTACTAAGCAGTTAACAATGGAATCGCAATCTTTATTATACTAAAGTATCGAAAAAAAATGGAAGTAAGAAATATCCACCATAATTATAACTTGATATAAATCAATATTTTACAAATATAGAGCGCTATTTTAAACTCACCGGCAAAAAATGCGATTACCGGTAACGTTCTCGCTTTTATTGTTTGGATAACCGGTTGCCGTTTTCTCTATAATGTCTACTTTGACTCCATAAGAACCACCGAGACAAAATTCAGTATATGAAAAAAATAAGCCGTGAAGTATCCCGCCGCAAATTTTTAGCAACGGCATTGACCAGCGTTGCCGCCCCTATGTTGCTTGGATCCTTTGCAAAGGCAGCGAAGCCTGAAACCCAAAAAAAGCTCAGGCATGCTGCCATCGGTATCGGAGGAATGGGCATGAACGATCTGGAAAATTTTATAAGCCATCCCCAGGTGGAAATCGTCGCCTTATGCGATGTCGATGAAAATCATTTAAAAAAAGCGGCCCAGATGGCTCCCGGTGCACGTACCTATATAGACTGGCGGGAAATGCTCAAGAAGGAAAAAGCCTCCATCGATTCGATAAACGTTGCGGTGCCGGACCATAGTCATTGTGTGATCGCCATAAAAGCCATCGAAGCCGGTAAGCATGTTTATTGTCAAAAGCCCATGTGCCACGATGTGGCCGAAGTACGTGCTTTGACCAATGCCGCGGTCAGGGCAGGAGTAATTACCCAGCTGGGAACACAGCATGCCTCCGGCATTGGTGACCGTACGGCAGTTCAATGGATTAAACAAGGGGCCATAGGGAAGATCAAACACGTATATCTATGTTCCAATCGTCCCGGCGCCATCGCAAAATACCGGTTGACAGGCCCCAGACCCGATGCCGGACAAGCGCCTCCCCCGAACCTGCACTGGGATAACTGGATCGGTACTGCTCCTATGCGTCCTTATATACCCGATATATATCATCCGGCCATCTGGAGGACCTGGCAGGACTTTGGAACAGGATGGTCGGGTGACATCGGTTGTCATATCTTCGATGCCGTATGGAAAGGGCTGGGATTAAAGGCCCCCGATTCGGTATTCGCCGAGGTCCAGCAATCATGGCAGGAATCAGCGGCCCGCCGCGCAGACACCTGGCCACAGGGTGATCATATTACCTGGACGTTCCCGGGTAACGAACTCACCGATTCATCTTCCCTGACGCTGGAATGGTTTGATGGCGAATTCTATCCCCCCCAGGAGATCCGTGCATTATATTCGCCCGATAACTATCCGGCCGAATCGGCCATGCTGATCGGCACCAAAGGCGCCCTCCTGATACCACATACCCAGATGCCCATACTTTTGCCACAGCCCTCATTCAAAGACTACCCATTGCCAACCCTGGAAAAACGCAATCACTATCACCACTTTGTGGACGCTTGCCTGGGAGGCCCCATGACCGAATCGCATTTTGCACAGTCCGGCCCCATGACAGAAGCTATTCTTCTGGGCACGGTGGCCATCAGGGTGCCGGGACAAATGCTGCACTGGGATGCCAAAAACATGAAGTTCCCGGGTCTTCCGGAGGCAGAGAAATACCTGCGGCGTAAATATCGCGAGGGTTGGTCCTGAACCCCTGTCCCCCAGCCCATGAACCCGATCCCCGCCCGTTATCAGGGGAGCGCGAAAGCAACATAAGAGTCGCCTTTTTTGGTATCATTTTTACCGCCACCGCCTGCGGCTATGACTACATATTGCTTTCCGGCTATTTCATACGTACAGGGTGTCGCATAGCCGCCTGCCGGTAACCTCGTCTCCCAAAGAATTTTCCCCGTACGTTTATCGAAAGCACGGAATTTCTCATCTTTGGACGCACCGACAAATATCAGCCCTCCGGCAGTAACGATGGTGCCTCCAAAGTTCTGTGTCCCCGTGGGTGGGATCCCGCGCTTCGTCAACGCCGCATATTCACCTAACGGCACTTTCCATAAAAGCTCTCCCGTATTAAGATCGATCGCATTCAATGTTCCCCATGGCGGCTTGACGGCAGGATAACCTTCCTGGTCAAGGAATTGTCCATATCCCGAGTGTGCATAGCTGTATTTTATATCCGCCGGATCCTGTGTTGCCTGACGGGTCTGTTTTACTTCCTTTTCTTTACCCGGGTCCATAAGATAGGCGCTGATGGCACTGATCTGCACATCCGTAAGATTGGAGAAGGCAGGCATCAGTCCCTTGCCCTTTCTGATCTGCTCCATGATCTGGAGCTGGTTCATTTTTTTGTCGATATTCACCAGGGAAGGAAAATTTGCCTGGCCCATTCTATCGATTCCATGACAGGTGGCGCAACTGACCTGAAAAAAGCTTTTCCCCGATCCTTTACCCGCGGTCAGGTCTACCTTTTTTAAGGAGCTGATGTTAGGGATCTCATTGGCATTTATATAGATAATGCCGGTCTCGATATCAAAAGAGCCGCCATTCCATTCAGCTCCTCCCCTGAATCCCGGAAACACGATGGACCCCTGATCGCTGGAAGGAGTAAAAATCCCTTCATTCCTGACATTTTTCAGACGATCTTTTATATAGGCGTTAGCCTCGGGGGAGATATCGCTGATATCCGCATCGGTATATTTCTGCCTTACAAATGGCGCGGGCTTCACCGGAAAAGGTTGCGTGGGCCAGCTCTGTTCCCCCTTTATATCGGATTGCGGCACTTTTTGCTCCTTTATTTCAAAGAGGGACTTGCCGGTCTCCCGGTCAAAGACAAAAATGTTTCCGGTTTTGGTCGCCTCCATCACCGCATCGATACGCCGCCCATTCTGATGTAAGGTGACAAGATTTGGCGGCATGGGCGGATCGTAATCCCACAGGTCATGGTGAATGATCTGATAATGCCATATTCTCTTCCCATCCTTTGCATTCAAGGCGATCACCGAATTGGCGAAAAGGTTCTGTCCTTTCCGGTCACCGCCATAAAAATCGGGAGAGCAGGAGCCGGTAGCAAAGAATACCATTCCGCGATCTTCATCAAGGCTAAGTCCGGACCAGGTATTTGCTCCCCCAATGTTTTTCCATGCATCCTTTTCCCAGCCATCGTAACCATATTCACCCGGCCTTGGTATCGTATGAAAAACCCAGGCTTCCTTACCTGAACGGACATTATATGCCCGGACATAACCCGGAGCGGCCCCTTCGCCTTCACTGACCCTGGATCCCATGATCAGCAGGTCGCCGAAAATGATGCCCGGAGAAGTAGCATCTACGGTGATCTCATCGGGCCGGCGATCAAGCCCCTCCCTCAAGTCAACAGTCCCACTCTGGCCAAAATTCGAAATAACCTGGCCGGATCGGGCATCTACGGCATATAATTTATAGCCGGCGCTAAAAAGTATTCTTTGGTCTGATCCGTCTTCCCAATAAGCGACCCCTCTGTTCACCCCATCGGCCTTTTCTCCTTTAAAGGGATCGAATGTCCATAACATTTCTCCTGAACCAGCCTTGAGGGCAATGAGCTTTAAGGCAGGCGAGGTAACATACATCACTCCGTTGACGATGATCGGATTACATTGAATAGAAATTCCCGAGTCCCGTGTATGATATTCCCACGCGATCCGAAGTTGTTGAACATTAGCGGCATTTATCTGATCCAATGCAGAATAAGCGTTGCTTTGAGCATTGCCTCTGTATAACTTCCAGGTCGATGATCCTTTATCCCTGGGGTGACACGATAGCAGATACCCACAAAAGAAAAATAAAATAAACAATTTAGCGCTCATAAAAATCAGTTTATGACATTTACCGGTCCCTCCAGGATCTCCAATTGCCAGAGAATATGCTCTGGCCTGATGGGATAGGTTCTGTTATTTCGTATTTGCTGATAAACCGCCTCGAAGATCTGGGCGTAATTGCCTTTTATAGACGGCCATTTTATCATTTTCCTTTGGCCATCAGCCTCCACAAGCGTAAGCTCTCCTTCACTCCCGGGCAATTCCATTCCATACTCCGCATCCAGCGGGGAAATGCCCTGGTCCAATTGCTTTTCTTGCGTATCGGTGCGATCTTTGATATAGGATCCATTTGTTCCATGGATCACAAACGCGGGAAGGGCCCTTGCCACTAAAAGACTGACGTGAATAAATACATTGAGATTGCCGCCGTAGATCAGATGAAAGAATGCATAATCGTCAACCTGTGATCCATTCCGGTTAGCCCCCACGCTTTTGTGGCACTGCAATGGTTTTCCAAAAAGACTTATTACCTGATCCAGCAAATGCGGCCCAAGATTATACGCCAGACCGCTTCCGGGGACTGGAAGCTCTTTAAACGCCTTTGCTTCGATCTGAGGCCTGTACCTGTCAAAGCGAAAATGGACTTCAATCAATTTTCCAAGCCGATGGCTTTCGATAACGTTCTTCACCGATTCAAAATCACTGTCATTCCTCCGGTTCTGAAAGGCCATCACATGCCTTTGCTGCTTCCCGGCCAAAACATATAACTCCTTCGCTTCGGGGAGAGAGGTTGCAAAAGGCTTTTCTATCAATACATGCTTGCCCGCCAGCAGGGCCTGTTCAGCATATTTATAATGGGTATCATTGGGTGTATTGACGATGATCAATTCCAACTCTTCGTCCTGTATCAGTTCCTCTGTGGTAGGATAACTTTTTACACCGGGATAAAACGCTTTCGCTTTCTTTTGAGAGCGCTCGGTAACGGCAGTAAAATTAAAACCCGGATGGGTATTTAAAAAAGGGGCATGAAAAATTCGTCCGGACATGCCAAAAGCCAATAAACCAGTCTTAATGGGTCGGTCAATCATGGTGAGACAGGGATTTATTTATTTGCATGATGCCCTCTTTTACAAAAGGATGTATATTTTTAATCGTGTTATCGATATAGCTCCGCTCATAGAATCTCAGGCCTGACGCGCCATGCCCCTGACCGGTGACAATATCGATATCGCCATCTCCATTAAAGTCAACGGCATCCGCGCCCGACATCATCTGGATGGTAGCAGGCTCGACTATTTTTATACCCGCTGCCGAAGATTTGAATTGTGGTTCTTCATTACGGCCTCCGGAGCCGGTATTTATATAGACCCGGGCATTCTTTTCAAATTCGCAGGCAATAAGATCCTTTTTCCCGTCTCCGTCCCAATCGACAAAGTCACCCAGATTGGGTCTGCTATAACTGATGATCTTACCGGTATCGGGACCCGCTCTTATCCATTTTGGAAAACCCAGGACAGGCTTTGCATCGGTACCGATATTCTTATAAAACAAAAATCCCATATCCTTTGAAGGATCGCTGTTCAGATGAGGCCAATCATAATATTCGCTGAATTCCTTATCTCCGATCATACCGAAGATAATATCTTTTTTACCATCATTATCCCAGTCACATACCACTACGCTGCCCCGGGCGGTGCCATCGATGGGCTTCCCATTGGCATACACGCGGGCGCCCGGACCAAGGACCGGATCCTTATCCGTTCCCTGGTTCAGGTAAAGGAACAGCCATCCCCTGCCATCCGCAACCAAAAGGTCTTTTCTACCATCATTATTCCAGTCGCAGATCTCCGGTCTTGCATACCCAGCCGCCCGTCCTTCGTTCCATTCGCCATACACCCTGACAGGTTTTCCATTGGAGTATAATTTTTTACCCCCGGCAAAAACAGGGAATTTTTGGTTCGTGGTATTTTGAAAATACCAGATATAGCCGTCCGTATCACCGGCGATCAGATCTGGTTTGCCATCATTGTTCCAGTCAACTACCCGGACGCTGTTTTGCCTGACGGCATCCGCGATCTGGAATTGTTCGGTGTACGGAGCGCCCCCATAGGCATCCCTGGCCTCGAACTTCGGCGCTGTCGGTGTCCCGATATTTTTATATAGTTTCCCGTACATCCTCGGTTGCTCCCCCCATTGCGTCCTTTCCCAATACCTGCCTGCCACAAAATCCAATAAACCATCTCCGTCAAAATCGGCCACTTTTACCCCGGAACGAAGATCCATATATTCGTAAAAGGCGATGATCCGGCCTATGGCAAAAACGGGCGTTGTCCTGCTGCCTACATTCTCGAAAAAATAAATGGGGCCATCTTCCGTTCCTGAGAATAGATCGAGGTCTCCATCGCCGTCGATATCCGCAAAATCGGGGGTCGAGCTCCAGATGTGAATAGGCAGGCCATTCGCCTTGAGATAGGTTCCCTCGGCTAAGCGGATATCCGATATCTTTTTTGAAGGGCTGATGTTTTTGTAGAAAGTGATCAGCCCTTCGCCCCGGTTGGAGAACACATCCGTCTTGCCGTCGCCATCCAGGTCCGCAAACCGGATGGTGCTGCCCATGCTTTTACCAAGCTGGGTGGTAAGCTTTCCCCGGTAAGTAAAACACAATTGACCGCCTGGTACCGTAGTATTTTCGTATATGCTGACCTGGTTCGTATAATCTTCGGTCGGGCCCGTGGGCTGATAGATAAACATATCCTGATCCCCGTCACCGTCCCAGTCAAAAAAAGATACCGAATGCCAGCTTCGAAAAAGCCCGTCATGAGGGACAACGAACACCTGCCCCCCCGAACTAAGCTTGCCCCTGTCTATAAACCGGCCCTTGCCGACATTCTCATAGCAATGGATGTAGGGCTCGGTCCCTCCCTTAAAAAGGTCCAGGTCGCCATCACCGTCGATATCGGCAAAACAGTCATATCCACTGGCGTTGATCTCCCGCCTCTTATACCCCTCCGTAAAACGATCGCCATCCCCGATCAGACCAGGATACCGCTTCGGTTTCCCAAGCCCCGATTCCTTTGTATCGAAATACGCCATATAAGTATAGTTATCCCCTGGCAGCACAAAATTCAGGGTGACTTTATTCATTCCATAATACTCGTCTATTCTACATGGCAGCAGGAATTTCTCATAGCCCGACCTTGAGCTGTCGAATATTACGGGCTTTCCCGAGGCATGAAAAGCAATTACTTCCATGCTGTTCTTGTCGAAATTTCCGTGAATTTTTTTCTCCCGCAACCTTTGCGTGAAATCGATATCGACAGACACAGGAGTACTGGAAGCATGAACACCCGCCTGGTCTACGGCTAATACTACCCGGTAATGATCGGGCGAGACCCAGCTATCTTTTGTAGATGGAGGGCCATTTTGTGCGATGCCGTTTGCCGATGCGAGCAGCATACATAAAATCCAAAAACTATCTGGGATCCTGATTGGCCGGAAATGCTTGCTCATGGATTGATTCGTTCTGTATAAATGAATGACAACGGCGCCTGGATAACGCCATAGGTTACATTTTTGCTGGCTATATATTGCTTGGCATAAAACACCTGGCAGGAATTGTCAGCCAGGACCACAATATTGCCGAGTACCATTTTCCCATCTCTTTCCGGAGATATGGATGTCCATGGCCAATGGGGACCGGGAACGGAAGGATGCAGCAGTACTTCACCCGCCTTTTTCCATGAGATCCCATCAGGGCTTATTGCCCGTTCGAGCGCACGGTTTGATAAAGCGGCGCTCCGGCCCTGGTACCAAAGTTCATACTGGCCTTGCCGGTGGATGATCACGGGATTTTCAGTACCGGATCTTTCCGGTTCGCCTTTACGATCTGAAAGAAGGACCAGGCCATTTTTTGTCCAGTTTGTTCCATCCGGAGAAGTAGCATAAAGTATGCGTCGGGTAGTCCCATCATATCCGGTGTACCACATCCGGTATATCCCATTTTCCTTGATAACATAGGCATCTTCCACACCATAAGCATCCGGCTCCCCCTTCCCGCCCGGCTGAAGGACCGATCCGGCTCCCGCTGATCCTTTGAATTTGGTCCAGTTCATCCCATCGGTACTAGTCGCATAACCAACCCGGAAATTGATCTTCTTCGACAGTCCTCCACCCAGCTGTTCGGTCTGTCCATTCCAGCCGGTGTACCAGCATTTGTATAAAGGACCGTCCCGGATCACACAGGCATCTATTGCAAAAACCGCATCGAATTGTTTCGCCTGCTCATCCGGGTTGATGACATCCCCTTCCCTATATTTCTTTGCAAATAAGACGGGTTCATAACTTTCCGGATAAGTCCAGTCGAGGACGTTGGTGGAAGTAACCAATCCCGTCACCCACTGGTCCCAAAGGCTTTCATTAACCTGTGTGCTCGACGAGCCGGCGTAATACATTTTGTAATCCCCTTTCGTTTTATCGTAAAGCACAAAGGGATAGCTTATATGTTGCGCCTGCCAGCCGGGGAAAAACCGGGGTGAAAGGATCCTGTAGCCCGTATCGGTTGGCATCTGGCCCATTGCCGGAGCAAGGGTCATGATGTAGATCAGCGGCAGTAAACAAAACCTTCCCAGATCCGGGGCACGATTTAACAGTTTCCTGAATTGTTCCCGCAACTTGAACTTCTGCACTTTCCCCGAGGCAGTCATCGGATATTCCTGGCAGAACAAAATATATTTTGGGATCTTATGCCTTGAGATCTTTCCCGTACAATACTCGCGGATCTCTTCAGCCGTTGCCTCTGTCCCCTCTTTCAGCCGGATCCAGGCCATTACTTCTTCTCCATACTTCTCATCCGGCACACCCACGATCTGCACATCCAGGATCTTTGGATGCTTATATAAGAATTCTTCTATTTCCCGCGGATAAATATTTTCCCCACTTCTGATGATCATATCTTTCAACCTGCCTGTAATACGGCAATATCCTCTTTCGTCCATTATGGCCAGATCGCCCGTATATAGCCAACCATCCTTATCGATTACCTGGGCAGTCGCTTCGGCATCCTTGTAATAACCTTTCATGACATGATAACCCCGGGTACATAATTCTCCCTGGACGCCCCTGGATACCTCTTTATTGGTTCCGGCTTTCACAATTTTCACTTCCACGTCTGATAAGGGTCGCCCCACTGTGGATACGCGTATTTCAATATCATCGTCGGTCTTTGTTTGGGTAATAACGGGAGAGGCCTCCGTAAGCCCGTAAGCGATCGTTATTTCCTTCGCGCCCATTTTCTCCACTACCGCCTTCATCACTTCTATCGGGCAGGGTGACCCCGCCATGATCCCTGTCCGCAGACTGGAAAGATCATACGAATGGAACCCGGGATCGGCTAATTCGGAAATAAACATGGTAGGAACGCCATGCAAGGCCGTGCACTTCTCCTGCTCGACCGCAGTCAACACCTGTTTTACATTGAATTCCTGTACCGGCACCATGGTCGCTCCTACCGTAACGCAGGCCAGGGTTCCCAATACACAGCCGAAACAATGAAAAAAAGGCACCGGGATACACATGCGGTCTTTATGTGTCAGCTTCATGCAATCAGCGATATTAGCCGCATTATTGATAACGTTGTAATGCGTCAACATCACACCTTTGGGAAAACCCGTCGTACCCGATGTATACTGCATGTTGATCACATCGTCATAATGTAACGCGCTCGTTCGTTTTTCCAACGCCTCTCCGGTGACACGGTCCCCGAAATCCAGGATATCCTTCCAAAGCAACATGCCGGGATATCGTTTTTCACCCATGACGATGACATTTTTTAATCTGGGCAATGCCTTGCAACAGATCGGTTCGCCAGGCTTAGCAGATTTTATTTCCGGCGCAATCTCATACAGCATGTCAATATAGGAAGCGCCCCGGTATTCCTCCATCAGGATAATAGTGGATGAATCCGACTGCCTTAATAAATATTCCAGCTCAAGTGTCCGGTAATTCGTATTGATCGTTACGAGGACCGCCCCGATTTTACCCGTCGCAAATTGGCAGCAAAGCCATTCAGGCCGGTTCGTAGACCAGACTGCAACTGGTTCACCCTTTTCAATCCCGAGGCTCATTAACCCCCTGGCCACCTCATTACAGGATTCATCGAATTTTTTATACGAAAGCCTCAGGCCTCTGTCCGGATAAACGACCGCGTCACTCTCCGGGTATTGACCGGCAATGGACTGCAGCAATCTTCCAATCGTTATTTTTTTTAATTCCGGCATAACCGCACCTTTTAAGATTTGCCAATGCTAAGCCAGCAACTGCCTGCTGATCACTATCCTTTGTATTTCAGAAGTACCCTCGCCTATCTCCATCAGTTTTGCATCCCTCAGATATCGTTCGACCGGATAATCTTTCATGTATCCACAGCCACCATGGATCTGTATGGCCTGGTTGCATGCCCTTACCGCCATTTCCGAAGCAAATAATTTAGCATACGCCGCCTCTTTTCGGAATGGCTGATTATTATCCTTCAGCCAGGCCGCTTTATATACAATGTTCCTGGCAATCTCGATCTCCATCGCCATATCGGCCAGTTTAAACTGTATGGCCTGGAAACAGGACAGCGTCTTTCCAAATTGGATCCTTTCCTTCGAATATTTTAATGCGGCGTCCAGGGCAGCCTGGGCAATACCAACCGAAAGCGCTGCAATGGAGATCCGGCCTCCATCCAGGGTATACAGGAACTGGCCAAAACCCTTTGACGGATCACCCAGCAAATTTTTCCTGGGCACACGTACATCTTCCAGGATCAGCTCCGAAGTGTTCGATCCGTTCAACCCCATTTTTTTATAGTTGCTGAGGATCGTAAAACCAGGCGTATTCGTTGGAACGATGATGGCGGAAATGATATTTTTACCCTTCGGGTCCTTTCCCGTTACAGCGGTGATCGTAACAGTCCTCGCATACCCGGCATTCGTGATCCAGCACTTTGATCCATTGATCAGGTATTGGTCGCCATCGACAACGGCCCTTGTCTGGGTAGCGCCCGCATCAGAGCCCGCATTCGGCTCCGTCAGACCAAAAGCCCCTAATGATTCGCCTGAAGCTAAAGGCACCAGGAAGTCCTGTTTCTGTTCTTCCGTCCCAAAATAATAGATCGGACAGGCGCCAAGCGAAACTGCTGCGGCATAGCTCAGGCCGGTGCTCCCACATGCACGACCAATCTCCTCGACGGCGATCGCGTAAGAAATAGTATCTCCACCGGAGCCGCCATATTTTTTTGAAATAGGTATGCCCATCAAACCAAGCTGTCCCATTTTTCTAAAGGTCTCGATCGGGAAACGTCCGGTAAGGTCTATCTCCTGGGCGTATGGAGCAATTTCATTTTTTGCAAAATCCCGCACCATCTCCTTAATCATCTGCTGCTCCTGCGTTAGGCCAAAATTCATTTTTTAATGAAGGTACACGTAAACCAGACCGATAGTTAGTGATCGTACGAATAAAACAGCGAGAACGTTACCGGGAAAGGATGATCATGGCCAGCCCTGAAATATATAACAACAACATTACATTCAGCATGGGTCTCGTACCCGGCGGCGCCTTATCAAATTCCTTCCAAACGTAAATACCCCAAAGCGCTGCTACGACCGTTGCTCCTTGCCCCAGTCCATAGGAAATAGCCGGACCGGCTTTCCCTGACGCAAGGATGTTTAATGACATGCCCACGCTCCATATTATTCCACCGGAGACACCCACCAGATGGTCTTTTCGCTTTCCTTTAAAATAATCGCCGAAGGGAACTGGAGGACCCAGAAATGGACGCTTCATCTGTATAGAATTGAAAAGAAAACTGCTGATCACGACGCCAACGGCAAAAAACACGAGGGCCGTATAAGGGGTCAGTTTCCCTCCCTCCGGTATATCGAAATCCGCAACCATTGCACCGGCAACATATTTGTAGAACAACCCCATCAAACATCCGCTGATGACCGATAAGACCAATCCTCTTCCCGAAACTTTTCCCGAAAAATTTGACTGCAGTTTTTGATATGCCCGGGCATTCAGAATAATAGCCAGGGCAATTAAAGCAACTCCTCCAAATATCAGTACAGGGTTCCCCTGCGGGTTTGAATGGTAATTCACGATTACACCCAGCACCAGGGCAATACCGATCCCCACCGGAAAAGCAACGGACATTCCCGCGATGGCAATAGCGGCCACCAGCAATATGTTGGCTAAATTAAAGATGACCCCTCCTGCAAAAGAAGAGAGCAGGTTACCAGTATCGGCTTGCCTTATATCTTCAAGGAAAGGCCTGCCGCCTTTTCCATGGCTTCCCAATGTAAAAGCCAGGAGCAGGGTAGCCAGGAGTATCCCTAAGCCATAATCCCAATAAAAAAGCTCAAACCTCCAGGTCTTGCTGGTAAGTTTTGTCGTATTGGCCCACGAACCCCAGCAGAGCATGGTGATAACACAAAGCAAAATGGCCAGGCTGTAATTTTCTACAATGAACATAAGCTGTTTATAAAACGATATGATCAAATCGCCGTTTCCCGCCTGTAAGGAACAGATGCCTGCGCGCCCAGCCTTGTTACGGAGATGGAAGCCGCCGCCACGGCAAACTTTATGGCGCGCTCCCAATCTATCTCTTCCGTAATTGCGACCGCCAATGCCCCGCTGAACACATCGCCGGCCGCAGTCGTATCTATTGCCTGAACCACCGGAGCATCTACCTTTAGTCGCAAAATGTCATTCTGAAAGTATGCGCCCTGTCTGCCCAATGTGATAATGACATGCTGCACGCCTTTGCGCAAAAAAACACCTGCTGCCTGCGAAGCAGTCGTTTCATCTTCCACTTTTATACCGGTCAGTAGAAATGCTTCCGTTTCATTTGGGGTAATAAGGAACAGACCGTTCAGCAATTCATCATCCAGTGGCTGCGCCGGCGCCGGATTGATGATCACCCGCTGGTTATTCGCCTTCCCATGCTTTGCCACGGCTGCAATCGTTTCCATGGGTATCTCCAACTGCATTAAGATCACTTTTGCACCGGTAATATCTTTTACCTTTTCAATATCGGCCGGCAACAGGTTTGCATTGGCGCCGGGAGCAACCACAATGCAATTTTCACCTTCCTCGTTTACCATGATCAATGCCACGCCTGAAGGCGCCGTTTCATCCGTAAATATATAGTCGGTATTTATGCTCTCCTTCCTTAGATTCTCAATCGTTTGCTTCCCAAAAATATCATTGCCCACCTTTGCAACCAATACCACATCGCCCCCCATCCTTGCTGCGGCAACAGCCTGGTTAGCGCCTTTGCCGCCTGCATTCATAAAGAACGTCCCTCCTAATTTTGTTTCGCCGGGCATTGGGAGCTTATCCGTCCTGACGACCATGTCGGTATTGGCGCTGCCTATTATGATTATTTTATGCAAGCTCATCTGATCGTTTTATTTTCGCCTGATCTGCCCGGAGCGATCCATACCTGCTGTCTCGTTGACTGCTGACCTGCATCTGCAAAGGGTACAAGAATAAATAACCTCCGCTTCTTATCGGTATCCAGGGTAATGCTGTAGGCCTGTTTGCCAACCCATCCCTCAGCCAATACATTATTTGCAGTATGGATAGCGAATTTGCTGTCCTTATCAAAAGAAACGGGCAACAAGTCTTTACCCGGCGGATTAAAAACGGCATCCATCGCCAGCACCTGGGGCCCTCTCCTGAAAGCGATAAATCCGGGATAAGACAGCCCCCCATCCAATACCTGCAACGGCATATCAAACCGTACGATCACCCGGTCATTGGACTTCCATACCCTTTCTACCTTTACCGAATGACCGCCGGCAATATCCTGTTTTACGCCATTTACGGTAAGCGTGTAATGTGCTGACCATGCCGGTATCCTGAAGTTAATGGAAAATTTTTTACCAGATGAAGGATTGATCCTGTAGATCGCCTTCCCATCCGAGGGGAAGGTGGTCGTAGCTTTTATCTGCAATAACAGCCTCGAGCCATCGGCGGCGGTAATACTATCGCTTACTTCACCGGCCTCATACAGCAGAACGGAGAATTCATTGTCGATATTCCCCCACACCAGACCGGGAATGGAGGAAATCCCCATCGGTATGCTGGAGAGGCAACAGGAATTAAGCTGGTTGCAGCTATAAGGTTTGTCAGCTTGCAATGCAGTATAATAGCTCACACATCCGGTCCCGGGGTTCTCGGCGGCAAACAAATGATTGTAAACCGCTTTTTCTATCTCTTCCACGTATTTTATCTCGCCCGTTATCTTCAACAGTTGTTCATTGAACTGGATCCATGACATGGTAACACAGCCTTCCCCCATTTTATCCCTGGTCTCGGCGGACAGGATATGATCATCCTGAAAACGTTCGTGTTCGCTTGCCGTGCCGGTGATGTAGAGCCGGTTGTCCACAATATCCTGCCAGGCAATTTGCATAGCCTTTAAATAGCGTGTATCACCCGTGAGGGTATAATATTTCAAAATGCCTACAAAGCAGGACATCATTTCATAAGCCTTGCCATTCCCCACCTTTGTAACCTTACCATATTGCTCAAGCCCGCCTAATATTTTCGGGCCGGTCGCCGTTTCCCAGTTATGGAGGATATATCCCGCAAATGAAAGGTATTTCTGATCACCGGTGTAACGGTAAAGATCGATCATCGGCTCGAGTATACTCCCCGAAGCCATACCCACCTGTTTGCCGGACTTATTCAGATCCAGCTTTCCCGGTTCATCGCCAAAGGTCCGGCAGATAAGGTCCCCGGCTTTTATAGCCGCCTGTAGCGCGGGGCTGTACCCGGTAACGGAATAATAATTTATCAGCCCGACAATCGCATATTTATGCGCCCAGACATCCCATCCCGACCAATAGTCTTTAGCCAGGTAAGTTCCAAGATAACCATCCGGTAATTGTGTGGCGATATATCTTTTAAGCATATCCTCCATCAATTCTTTCAGTCTTTGATCATGCGTATACCGGTAGGTATTCGAGGCGGAGAATAAAAACTTGCCGATATGCTCACCTACCCATGTCTGCGGACCCGGCCGGCGCTCAAAGCCCGTCAGCAAAGTAGCAGAATCTATCCGCAATAATCTTTTTTCAAGATTGATCATGACATGGTCGTTCAACAGGCCGTTGAGCCGGGAAAGACCGGCAGGAACATATTTTTCCTGCACCTTATTGGGAACAACGGGTATTTTCTGCGCATACGCATTCACCGATAAAATAATGAACGCGGCGAGGTATAAAATGGATCGTATCATATATACGGGTTTATTTTTACCGTCGTTTTCCCCCCTTTTTTCAGATCGATCGTCCGGCCCTGGCAGGTAAAGCTCGTATCCTTCCAGGCCGTCAATACCGCTTGCCCCCGCCCATCTTTTATTTCGCCATTTACGGTTACTCCCAGCAGGGTTCGGATATTGCCAAAACGAACATTGCCTTTCCATGGAATGCAGGACCCCAGGTCCAGCCGGTCCCACCAGGTGGATACGGTAGTTTCCAATAATGCCTGCGCAAAAAGGCCGTGGGTAGTTATATAAAAAGCAAGACTATTCCCCGTGGATTCATAGAATTGGATCAGATCGGGGTCCATGTATCTGGCAGGCATGAGCATCCCCCAGTCCTTTAGCCAGGCTTCCGGATCATGCATCCTCGCACTGGCCAATATAAATTCCCCAAGCGTATGTCCCAGAAAGCGCGGTTCTTTGGCTCCTTCCGTAGTTTCATACCGCAATTCATGCGCCCGGCGATGCGGCTTGTCCAGCGATGGCCCCAGCGGCGTGTGAACGAGGGCGAACAACTGATCGGGATGCTTTTGCCGGCCAAAGTCTTTTATCGCCGGATCCAGGTGGTTATGATACATGCCATTCCCCGCAAGCAAGGCCGGATAACCAAAACCATCGCTAAGGATCGCCTTCATCCGGTTGTCGGTATCCAATCCATATTCAACAGCCTTCTGTAACGAATATTGGGCGCTGATCAGACCGGAAACATAATCGGGTTTGTCGGTATCCCCCGATTCATCCAGGCTGATGGATGGAATAATATGAAGATGCCATAGGCCATCGGCGCCTTTTTTAAGATGGCTCAGGTAGAATTTTGCCGCTTCGTGGATCAAAGGCTCCGCATAAGCCTTCGTCCATTCCCGGTCATTCACCATGACCGAAGTCTGATCGGCTATGCGAACCAGCAATGACGAATTGTAAATGGGATAATAGTATTTGTTGGGAGGTTGGGGATCGTGATAGCCATAGGCCTGCCCATAAGGAAATACATGGGGCAGAAATACTCCTTCCCCTTTAAAAAAACGCTGCGTATACTCTTTCAGACCATCCAGCCTGGAATGCCAGCATTCAACCCATTTACGCGCCGTTTCCGTCTGCCCCGTCATGAGAAGCAAAGGATGCCGGCATCCTGAATCGAAAGGAAAAGGGAAAGGCCAGCCATTGCCCGCTAATCCTGTTGGCGGCGAACATCCGAAACCATCATCGTTGTGAGAATAGAGCGTATAAGCCAGCGATCGTACCCATACCTTCTGCGCCCTCTCGTCAGGAAGATCGAGCCAGCCGGCCTTTTCCCAGGCCCGATGCCAGTATTGCCTGGTCTGGCGCAAGGATTCGCCGGCCGAAACAGTCAGCTCACTGTTTACCGCCATCAGAATGGTATTCAACCCTTGTCTTAGCCGCAGTTCCAATCCCTCTTTTCCCTGTATCATCTCGGCATCGCTGGAAACCTTCAGGCTTGAATGGGTATCGAGACATCGGATACTCGCCTCGTAATGGTTATCCTTCAATCTTTCTTCGATGACAGGGGTCATCCGCTGATCATAGATGAGCGGAACACTCCGGGGGGTAGACAGGAGGAGGACCGGGCTTTTCCCGGTGACCTCGATCTGAAAACCCGCTATGTCTTTCCGTACCGCATCGAACCAGCTGATGATCCTGATCGTATAATCACTGGTGCTGAACCGGGTGGTCAGGGTGCCATCATAAAAGGATTGATATTGGTCATAGGTTATAACCTTGTCCGGCTCCGTCGCCCAATACATCGTTCCAATGGGAAGAAGATAATCGGCATTGAACCTTCCCCGGACAAAATGCTTTATATGCGTGAACCTCGTAGCGCCATGCAGTGTATAAGGCGATTTTACATCGGGGGTTGAATGGAGTCCCCATGGACCAAAGCATGACCCGAAGCGGCCATTGCCCTGATACAATAATACCCAGGCGCTGGCAGGATCGGGAGGCTGGGCCCGATGGATATCGCCGCGGGAAATGATGCTCCGCAGATCGATAGAAGGATTTAAACGCCCTGGCCCGGGCAAAGCCAAAAGGCCCAGTCCAAAAGTGTTTCGTAAAAATTGGCGGCGTTTCATGTTCATTATATGATTGATCGTATATCCAGTTCCTTTTGCAAGCGCCCAAAGTCCGCGTAGAGCTTATCAATCTTCATTCTTACTTCCGGGCTGAATACACCCACTTGCCGGCGCGTATAGGTTGAAATACCCAGGCCACGTTTTTGCAGGAAATATTTTGCAATAATGGGGTAAACATCATGCACTACCTCCATATTATCCCTTAAGATCTGTTGTACGCGGGCCACCTCCGCCGTTAAGCCGGGATCATCATATTTTTCGCAAAGCCAGATGATCAGTTCCGGGAAAAAATTGCCCTGAATACAGGAAAGACCGGCCGATCCTGCCTTTAAAGATTCAACGGCATGCGCCATATAAGCGTCATACAGCCCAAATCCGGCATACCCTTTGACGGCCTCCAGCTTGGCCTTCACCTGTCCGATATCGAGGCTGGTATCTTTAAGATAAGTAACCCTGTTCGTTGCAACGAACTCCTTCAGTTGTTCCGCCGTTATGACCCTTTTATAAGGCACCGGACATTCATATAGCCCGAGTTTTATATTCCCTGTCAATTGCAGCAACTGAAATATACGGTCATTCAATATTTTATCCGACTCCGCCTCCCCGGCCATAATACCCGTAATAACGATTACCGCATCTACGCCGGTGGCATGCATTTTTTTTATAAACTCCGCCTGCCCGGCAACGGGCCCGCCAAAACTACCCGTGGCAACGACAGGAACCTTCCCATTTACGGCTTTTATCACATGCCCGACTACCTGCAGCCTCTCGGGCTCGCTGAGCTCGTACATTTCACTGGAAAGACAATTTGCAAACAATCCACTTACCCCCGATTCAAGATATAGCTCAATCAGTTTTGTCAACCCATCATAGTCCACTTCCCCGCTATCTTTAAACGGCGTAAGCATTACGGGGATGTATCCTTTTTTTATATTATCCATTCTTTAATTTTCTTTTAGCAGCGGTCAGGAGCACGCCAGTCAAAAAAAGAGTCAGGGTGCCGATCACGATAACCATATTGGTATGAAACGGGCTGCGCAGATAAGCATATTTTTCCGGAAAGGATTTGGAAAAGCTCATCCACACCACCACCAATACAGCAATGATCGTAGCGATAAACGCCTCGGTATTTTTTGTGCTGCGCGTGGTAATCCCCAATAAAAATAAGCCCAGGACACCGCCTGCAAATATCCCCGCCAATTCCCACCAGATATCCAGCAGGCTTTTTACCCCGATAAAGGCCATGCCCACGCCTAACCCCGCCAAACCTACGACCACAGTGCCTGCATGCAGTACAAAAAGGTTTTGCTTGTCCGTGATACGAGGTTTGAAATACCGTTTATATATATCGACGGAAAAGATAGTGGCGGATGCATTCATACTGGAGCTGATGGTGCTCATCGAGGCGGATAACAACGCGGAAATGATGATCCCCGATAAGCCGACCGGTATTTTATGCACCATGAAATGAGGCATCACCTTATCTCCATAATCCGCGGGGGTGAAATTCGCGGCCGCACGCGCGATGTCGGCCGCTGAGGCGGAGCCGGGTAATTGTTCTTTGGCAAGCTGTAGCCTTAAGGCCTGATCGAGCTCCGGATGCGCCAGATAATAGGCGTATAAGCAGGAGCCAATGATGAAAAACAGAAATGAAACAAAGACGTATAACCAGACGCTGAGCCAGAGCGCCCTGGAAGCCTCCTTTACGGAACCAGCCGTATGGTATCGCTGGACATAATTCTGGTCTATGCCATAATTGTTCAGGTTGATACAAAATCCATACAACAACACCACCCAGAATGTGGATGCGGAAAATCCTGGAGAAAAACTGCCCAGGCTGAATTTATGGTCCCGCTGACCTATCTCGATGATCCTGGCGACGCCACCCGGCATATCGTGTATGATAATATAAAGGATGATGAAAGCGCCGGTCGTTTTTATAAAGGCCTGCGCCACTTCTGTCCAGATGACCGCCTCCATGCCTCCCAGCACCGTATAAAAAATAATACAGACGCCGATGACGATCATAATGGCAGACACCCGGTATCCTGTCAGCGCATGCAGGGTCAATGCAATCCCAAAAAATATCGATCCCATGCGCGCCAGTTGAGTCAGCAGAAAACAGATAACGGCATAAGTCCTGGCCCATACCCCAAAACGATGCTCGAGATGCGTATAAGCCGATACGCCACCTGTATGGCGATAGAAAGGGATAAAATATTTTGTAGCGATAAGAGCGGCAAATGGCAAAGAAATGCTCAGCACGAAGAAATTCCAGTTACTTCCAAACGATTTTCCGGGCACGCCTATAAAGGTATTGCTGCTCAGAAAAGTGGCATACAAAGAAAGACCAATGGCCCAACCCGGCATTTTCCCCGATGCTTTGGTAAACTGGTCGGAACTCTTATTCTTCCTGGAGAAATAAATCCCAAGTCCTATCATTGCGCTTAAATAAACGACTACGATGCAAAGATCAGGAAGCCGGAGGCTATTCATACCATGACAGAGGTTTGTAAATAAATCATTTCTTATGGTTGAGCTCTTCCATCGTAAAGGGTTTTTCCCGGCCCGCATATTTCGCCCTTGCCGCAGAAATGATCCCGGGCTTGACCTCATCGGCCTTATTCCCCCAGGAGTTACGGATAAAACTCAATGTCTCCGCGATCTGCTCATCCGACAGGCTTTTATTGTTCCCGATCCCAGGCATATCCCCATTGATCTCGGGCGGGCTGTATACTTTACCATTCACTCTAACCGGTCCTGTCAATCCAAATAACACAATAGTAGACAGGGTATTCTTGTCACCCATTACCCATTCCGACCTGTTCAAAGGCGGCGCCAGGGACTGTATACCATTTCCATCTCTGCCATGACAGGTCTGGCAAATGGATTTAAAGACGGCCACTCCCAGCGGGAATTTCTTTGCAAGCAATCTGGCGTTCCGGGCATTCATGGAATTATGCATATCGACCAATACTCCTTCCAATTGTTTGCGGATCATAAGACTGGTATCGGCATCGACCAGGGCCAGTTTTTTAAGAAAAGAGGCTTCCTCGCCTTGCAAACCGCCGATCAGCGCGTCTGCGACATACTTGTTCTGCGGATAACTTTGTATCAGGGATAACAGCAGCCGGTCCGCGGCTGCCTTATCGAATTTTTTTATAGTTTGTACCTGGAAGGCAATCCACGGGGCTTGCAGCGTATCTCTTTGCTTCACCAATTCCGTTAAGGCAGCCAGGCATTTCTGGTAGGTCTGCCCTGTCATCACCGAAGACATTGCCGTGAGCGCCTGCATGCGCAAATGCCAGTCCGGTTGTTTTAACAGCAATAACACCTCATCGGCTTTCAACGCCCCAAGTCCCTCGAGTGTCCATAACGCATGTGCCCGGGCAACAGGCGTGCCTGTCCCCAACATCCTGCGCAGTACAGGGATCGTCTGAACATAGCGATTATCCACTATCAGTTGCTGCGCTTTATCCCTCATCCAGCCATTACCCTGTTCAAATAAGGCAACGAGTGCAAGCGGGTCCATGGTTCCGAGCGGGTTCCTGGCTATGTCTGCCCTGCCAGCGGCCTTGTGTAAAGGCGTCACCTTGTAGATGCGGCCGCAGGAAAGAGGCTGGGTAAGCGCCCTCTCCTTTATCTCATTTTTTAAATATTCGGTCAGGTAGGTCCTGTGCTGGATAATACCGCGATACATATCCACGATATACAACGCTCCGTCCGGGCCATTATACAGACTTACGGGTCTGAACCGTTCATCGGTGCTGGTCAGAAATTCCTTCCCGGAATAGGCTTGATTACCGGTCATGATATAGCCCTTCTCCTGCAGAATATTTCGTTTGATAAGGTTTGCGGCGGGCTCCGCTACAAAAGCATTTCCCTGAAACTCCTTTCCAAACAGGTCTCCCCTGTAAATTACCGGGCCGCAAGCCGCTGTAAAATTCACGAGCCGGAGATTGCTGTCCAATACACCCTGCATATACCCCCGGTTGACGCCGGTATTGGCCCTCGCGGGGTAAACCCTGTTGTCGGCTACGATCTTCTCATTAAATCCCGATACTTTAAGCTGGTCCTTATTCGTTGCGCCTAACGAAGGGGAGAAATAATCCCCCAGGATATTCGCAGAATTATTATTATAGAACAACCGCCCGAAATCATCCTGTGTTATTCCCCATTGCCCGCGGAAATGCGTGTTTTCAATCAGCCAGTGATCGCCCTTCTTTTTATATCGCTTCGTCGAGTTCGCGTTATAGATCCAGTTATCCAACGAACGCAGTAAACCATTCGCCTGGTGCTCCGCATTGCCCCCTTCATTATATTTATCATCCACTAATGTTCTCTTGCCCGCCCTGTCCCCGTTTCTTTCGACAAACCAAAGCCTTGGTGGCTCGACAACCAGTATACCGCCCTCTACAAGACATATAGCCCTTGGCAACACCAGCGAATCCAGGAATACGATCCGTCCGTCTGCTACCCCATCTTTGTTCTTATCTTCCAGTATCACGATCTTCCCTGTGGGCCGTTCTTCTCCCGTCCCGGCCGTATCGGGCATATACCCCTGCATTTCCACTACCCACATACGTCCCAGCTCGTCAAAGGTCATGGCGATCGGCGCACTGACCAGCGGTTCGGACGCCACCAACTGAACGGCAAACCCATCTTCAACCTGCATCTTTTTTAAAGACTCTTCAGCCGGAATAACCGGAGCTTGTGCAAACTGCTTCCGGATAGCCAATGAATCTTTCCCTCCCGATGAGCCCGGCCGGTCATCGGACCGGCAGCCAGACAGAAAACAAACTAAAAACAGTATTGAATAAATCCTCCTTTCCATCTTTATAATAGTTTAAACTTTTGCCCTTGCCTTGGTAAGCACTTCATCGATACTGACCGGGACGCCGCCCCTTCTTTTGCTTTCGTCGGCTGCTTCCATAAAAGCATAGATCTCTATTGTTTCTTCGGCGGTGACCGGGGCCACGCCCGAAGAGAAAAATTCTATGATCCTGACGAGCAGGGAATCATACCCATCGTAAGAACCTGTCTGCACGATCCCGTTATCTCCGAAAACTGTACCCCCGTAATCGGTTTTCCCTGAACGAAGGCCGCGGAATGTTCCGATGCGATGGTCCTCCCATATACCCATGACCAGATCGGTGTCATCCGAATGCGCGCGGACCACCGTTCTGCAACCGGCGCCCATGACCGTGAATAATAATTCAACCCCATGAACCCCATACCAGAACAGGTCGGGATGGTGACTTTCCAGTTTACAGGGACTATAGGTATCGGCCCCCAGCACCTTCCGCACGGTTTTGCCCTGGGCAATGTTCTGTGCTCCGGTAGTATACCGGAGAGAAGAGGAAGAAAATACAGGAACCTTGTACTTTTTTGAAGCTTCGAAAATGGCCAGGGCATCGGCTAAAGAAGCAGCTACCGGCTTATCGATAAAAAGTCTTTTCCCCGCCTTCAATACCGGTAAAGCCTGTTCCAGATGCAGACGCCCATCATTTGTTTCGAGGAGGACCGCATCCACTTCAGCGAGCAATTCTTCAATGGAGCCTTTTATGGCTATATCCAATTTTTTTGCATCTTCGATATATCCCGGTATCCTGTCGGCGCTGCTCTTTATATCCTTACTTCCATAGGGATAAGCCGCTACCACTTTATAGCCGGCAAAGTCAAGATCTTTCGTTGGCCCATTCAGCGATTTTGCAAAAGCAATGCTGTGGGAGGTGTCTAATCCGATAATACCCACTCTCTTGCCATCAAGGCCGGCTTTATCCCCGGGTCCCGCATTGGTGCGGACGGGACTCGTTTTCCGGCTGGAGTACATGCCGGCGGAGGCTCCTGTTAACCCAAGTCCGAAAGTTGCGAGGGATGCGGAAGTGATGAACCGGCGTCGATTGAATGAGTAGGGCATAAAAATGATTTAAATAGCGACCTTCTTTTTCGAATTCTTTGTCATAAAATCAAATAATTTATTTTGCACAAGGGGCTTAGCCCATATTCCGATACTGAAAACATAGCCAAAACTGATGTACAAAAAGAACATCCCATATTTAAGACCGAACAGATCCCCGAGCCAGCCGATGATCAAAGGGACAACCGCTCCCCCCGCAATACCCGTGATCAGGATACCCGATAAAGAGCCATGATGCTCTTTTATCGAATTCAAGGCTAAAGACAGGATAACGGGCCACATCACGGAAGCAAAAAAACCGATCGCCGGAAGGGCAATTAAAGAAACTGTTTTATTGCCAAAGAGGGAAAGCGAAAGGCAGACGATTGCCGATGCCGTGAAGACCATAAGCACTCTCCGGCTGTCGAACAGCTTCACCAGGAGCAATCCTAAAAAAGTGCCTATCGTCATCAATCCCCAGAACCAGGACACTGCTTTTGCGCCCGTAGTCTGTGGATCATATCCATGCTGCACCGATAAGAATTTTGAGATCCAGTCGGCCACCCCCTGCTCCGACCCGACATAGAAAAAGATCCCGAGGAAAAACAAGATGACGGCAGGGTTTTTCAATAACCCGATATGTGTTGCATAGGCGCCGATCTTTTCCTCTTCTTTCAAACTGACTTTTGGAAAACGAAAGAATGAAATGACCATTACCATGATCAGAGAGATGACGGCGAACATCCAGTACAAGGTTATCCACGAAAGGTTTTCAGGCGCCAAAAAAGTTAAGATCCTTTTTAAAGAACTACGCTCGCCCTTACCGGATGAATTAACCGCGAGGTAAGAATAGACCAGCGGGCTCAAAAAGGACGCCAGGCCGAAAAACAACTGCCCCATTATCGAGTAAAAAGCCAGGTTCTCTTCTCCGCCGGCGACACGCAACAAGGGATTGATGACTACCTGTAACATCGCCATGCCGGTACCGATCAGAAATAAAGAAGTAAGCGCCATCAAATACCCTGGGAACAGGGCAAACGATAAAGAGCCCAGGAACGAAACCATAAAGGCAAGGAACATCACGGCCTTTTCTCCATAGTTGGCAAGCCATATTCCCGAAGGAATCGACATTAAGCCGTATGCAATAAAAAAAGAGAACGGAAGAAGCGCCGCCATCGTCAGGCTCAGGTGGAAATCTTCGATCATTTCGGGTATCAATGGCCCGATTATATTGCTCAAAAATGAAATAACAAAGAAGGTCAGCAGGATTAAGAAAACCAACCAATAGTTCTTTTTCATACGCTCGTTATGAATCAAATGGTTTATATATTTCCGTATACGTACCGATAATGTACTTCACCTGGGTCTGGAACAGATCGTCATGCGTGTTGTCGGTGAGAAAGAAGGCCTGCGCTTTATGAACTTCCTCAAGGGTAGGGAAATCGCATTCCCATATCAACGTATTCGATGCATCCCGGCCCGCAACGGAAAGATAGCGTCTCCCTTCCGGCGCGCCGGCATGCTGCTTTTCAAATTCCGCAAATTGCTTTTCAATTTCCAGGTACTCTTTTGCGTATTCCTGTTTGAAGGTCTGTACAAATCTTAATTTATAGCTCATAATGTAATGCTTATCGGATCGAAAAATATTTTATGGAACCCTTCGCCAAACCGGATGCTGTTTTTTAATGCATATTCGTGCAGGAGGACCGCATTTGCCCCAAGGTGGATCGTGTCGGCGGAAGTGACCGACAACGAGGCAAGCAGGACGCCGAGCTCGACTGCAGTTTGTAATGGGGTCTCGGCAAAATAACCATCCCCGACTCCTTTAACCAGGGGAAGCCCACAGGCTAATCCGGCAACAGTGCCAGCCAGGAAGGCGTCTCCGGCGCCGGCAGTGGACTTTACAGCGGCCCCCAGGGAATGGACAAATTCCAGGAGCCCATGCGCATAACAATAGCATCCATTGGCCCCGTCTGTAATTAAAATCAAGATCCCGGGATTGATTTCGCTGAGTACTTTTATACAAGCCTCAACGATCCTGCCGCTCCCGTTACCCTCCTCTCTTACTTTGGCGATGCTGCCCGCTTCATCCATATTTATGGACAAAATATCGACCATTTCAAAGCCATCCCGCCGGTCAAATTCATCTGCCTCGGAAGACAAAAGACAGGCAACATTCAGGCTCCCGCGTTTCCGCCCGTATTCAAGTAGTCTTATCCTTGCGGCCAGGGGCACTTCGGGCGCCGCTATTATGATCTCTCCTTCCCTCTTCAGATCGGATTCCCGGAAAAAAACATCGATATCTTCTGCCGTTACCTCATTGCTGGCGCTTGCCTGGGTGGTAATATTACCGCCGCTATGGTCAGGATATTGATAACAAACGCTGAACAGCGTACTGTGATCATTACAGATGCCGACATAGTCGGTATTCATACCGGCCGACCTCATTTTCTGGACCAGCTCTTTACCGATATCATCGTTCCCTACCTTACCTATCGGGAAGGTCTGGAAGGAACCGTTACCATCAGACCCTAGTAAAACAGAAATATAATGCAGGATAATATGTTGTTTACAAAAGTCTTTGTACGGAAGAAGCATTGCCGGCCTGCTCTCATTTCTTCCAAGCGTCTCATTCCCCTCCATTAAAAAGAAAATACCAGAGCCGATGCCTCCCGTACCGACCACATGATCGAATTTTAATCCTGGTTGCTTTATCGGTTTAAGGTTGATCATACATTTACTCCTTCAAATTCCCAATCCGGGTTTTGAGCAATGGGGTGTTCCGCGGTTTCACGGGTAGCCGTGATCGATACATCCGGATGTTTCTGAGCAAGCGTTACCGGATATTCAACGGTCTCTTCCGAAAAAAGGGCTACGCGCAAAGCAGTCTGTTTCCACGTCCCCGTGTCGCTGTAGAGGCGTATTTTTTTTGCCGAAAGACACTCCTTCAACCCGAGGGTTATGGACATGGGTGGAACGAACTGGTACGCGGCCCCAAATGACCTTTGCCCCAGGGCAATAATTGTATCCAGGTTGTTTTCCTGGACCCTTATTTCCGAATTTCTCAACTGTTCGGGGGTGATGCTGCTGTATGGATGTCTCCGTGCCTGATTGTAAGCAATATGCCCGTCCTGCCCCCAACCTCCGATAGTAAGGTCTATGGGCGCTTCTTTAATTTTTGTTTTAATAAGGTCCATCGCAGAAGGCTCCGGGAAATATCTTTGTTCCAGGGGCACCTGAAATTCCGGAAGGATCCCGCCATAAAAATGCCTTTCCATAAATGTCCTGAAATTATAAGGGTCATTTTTTGCCAGCAGCCTTCCCTCCCAGTTCAGGCATTCGTCCATATGGAAAACAGTCATATTACGCAGGCTGACCTTCTCCTCGTTCACCCTGCGGACAAAAGGCGCATACCAGCACTTTGGTCCGCAGGGGACTATTGCCCTGAATGAACGGCCGCTCCGGTTTGCCAACTGAATATCGCTTACAAATTCCCCGGCCATGATCTCTCCCATTTCAGCGGAATCCCTTACTATACGAAGGCGTATTTTCAGATCGGGGTGGTCTTCCAGGTCAGCCGCCGGTATCTTGCACCATTTATACAGATCTATAATGTTCACATCGCTCATACGAATTCTCTTAAATACCCGGCAACCATTTCTGCGCGTTTTTAAAATATATTTTGTCTACGACCTCCCTTGGCAGCTTTAATCCTTTGAATGCGCTGTCAACGCTCGATGATCGGAGCATGTCATCGGTCGTGAAAAATTTCCAGTGGGTCAGCCGCGTGTCATGGGCGGTTTTTCTCATCTCCGCCGTATCCGTTTTATCATCGACGATAATATCGGTTCCGTAAATAAGCCTGTCCTGGTATTTAATAACAAAATCCCGGGTCTTTTGCCAGTCGTTTATGGCATCCAGTTCAAAATGTGAAACGCGCTCAGCCATATCCACGGCCATATTGGGGAATTTATCAAACCGTTTAGCCAGCTCATCCAAACTCCATTCAAGGCTTCCTAAGTGCGCCCCGACAAAACGCAGGTCCCGGTGTTTCTCAAGCATATGGTCTCTTGCCATGATCTGGTCCTCGTAGGTCGTTATACCGGGATGCAGGTACATATGATATTGCGGGTTGGCCTTGTAGTAATGCTTGTAATCGTTCACGGTCATTTTATCCAATGGCTCCCAACAATTCTTTGGCTCTCCAAAATGACCGATCAGCGGGATATGCCGGCTGACCAAAAAGTTCAGTATAGTATCGAACCTCGGGTTGTCGATCATGACGAGCTTTCCCTCTTTATCCCGGAGGTTCATACCGACATTCTTCCAGATCTTTACCGCAATGGCGCCTTTTGCAAAACAATCCTTTAAATAAGCAATGGTCTTTTCTGCCCAGTCACTGTCATTCCAGTTTGCCACCGAAAAAGTAGCGGCATAAGCAATGCTGCTGTCTTTAAAATTCCTGAGGTGCTGAATGGCGATGGCCCTTTGCTCTTCGAAGGGCCTCACGGAAGGCGCATCCACATTTATATCGAGCAGCCGAAAACCGTCCTCCCTCGATTGCCTGATAAAGGATGCATCGCTGGTTAAGATATGAACATGCGCATCGATCTTCCTCGTAGTCTTATAATCATCGGCCGTATAGAACTCCGGCGCATTTTTAGTTGTTTCCGAGCAATGCTGAAAAACAAATAAAATAAAAAATAGGCCCGGTAATTTTAATTTTCTCATATTTAAAATTCTTTGATCCCTTCGACGGTTTTCTTATCCAATATCTTCGTATTCCCTCCTTTATTAAGCGCAAGGTCCACCGGGGCATTTGTCTGCCACCATCCGGATGTAAAATCGGGTACGTTGATGGAATTCGACCGGTTCTTTACCGACCACTCGCTTAAAGGAGATATCGAACTCCAGAGCGCCGCATCGTAAACATCCTGCGACAGCGGCAAACCATTACGCAGGGAGTCTATAATATGCCAGTTCATCAGGAAATCGATCCCGCCGTGCCCGCCGATCTGTTTGGCCATTTCCCCGATCTTTTTGATAATCGGTGGTTCGTATTTTTGCTTTAACGCATCTATCTCTTTTTCCGGCAACCAACCCACATGGCTGGTAGCTATCCGGCCGGGCTGCGGATATTCCATGGCGACCCCCTTGGTGCCGCTCACCAGGTTGATCAGGGTCTTGACACGTGTTGAACTAACGTCGTGCTGCAGCATGATACTGCGCCCCTTATTCGTCCGGATACTGGTGGTGTTCATGTTACCCCGCCAGGTCTGGTTCAGGAACGGTTTATAAAAATCATCCTTGGCAGCCAGCTCGATCGCCTTATTACCCATCATAAAGTCGTTACTCGACAAGGATACCAGATACTCCATTTTATCACCTCGGTTTATATTCATCACCTGGCATATCGGCCCCAGGCCATGCGTGGGATAAAGATTGCCGTTCCTTTTTGCGTTCTCCCGCAACCGCCATACGTCCCAGAGATTATCCTTATCGAAATTATAGTCGAGGAGATCATGGATATAAGCGCCTTCGGTATGGATGATATCCCCAAAAAAACCCTGTCTTACCATATTCAGGATCAGGAGGTCCCAAAACAGGTAACAGGCATTTTCCAGCATCATGCAATGTTTTCGTGTCCGCTCCGACGTTTCCACCAGCTCCCAACATTGCTCCAATGTCTTGGCAGCCGGCACTTCAACGAATACATGCTTTCCATGGTTCATGGCATACACCGCTATCGGGGTATGTAATGCCCAGTGCGTGGCGATATAGATCACATCGATATCATTTCGCTCGCAAACTTTCTTCCACGCATCTTCCTTTCCCGTATACAGGTCCGGTTTATGCCCAAAGAGCTCGACTTGTTTTTTTGCTTTCTCGGCCTTTTCCGGGCGCAGATCGCACACGGCTTTAATCTCCACGCCTTCCAAACGACTGAGCTGAGTCGAATGCACCGGTCCCCGGCTGCCCAACCCGATGAATCCAACACGCACGGTCTCCAGCTTCGGCGCTCCATAGTTGCACATGTTGAACCGCTCTTTGAGAGGCGCAGGTCCCCGGACGGCATCAGGTAAAGAGCTATCGCTGATATGCTGAACGGCTGCGTTCGCTGGCAGGACGCGGGAGCCCACAATCCCCATGCCTGCAAGACTGGCTTGTTTAAAAAATTGCCTGCGATTATTTTTCATCGTATGTACTAATTAATTTTTATGCTCTCACTTATGCAATTGAGCGTTAAGAGCAATTTAGTACAATTAATCGGTGGGTTGAGCCAATCGGCGAATAAAACAGCGAGAACGTTTCCGAGGATTTTACCGGGAATTCTTGGCCCGTTTTGTATTAAAAAAGTATGATAAATGATCAGGGGATATAAAGGAATAAATGTGACTTGCGTTCGCTCTCGCCGAGGTAAATGGTCCCATCGAGACCCGTAGTCATACAATCGAACTGCTGTCCCCTCCAATAATAATATGGGCTGCGATCCGCTACTAAAAGACCCAGGGTCTCATAGCTGCCGGTCTGTGGATTATAGGCATAAAATTGACAAGGCCTGGAGGCAGACCGTTCTCCCGCCATCAGGTACACTTTCCCGTCCTTCCCTACGGCCAAACACCTCAGCCGTCTCGATTCCCGCACCTTTCCCAAATTTTTCAATCGCATATTCTCCGGGTCGAAGGAGAACAGGTATCCATCCGTGGTGCCGCCATAGATCAATCCATGGTCATCTTTTGCAAAATATTCGACGGCGGTATAGTCCTCATAAAATTGCAGGTAATAATAATCCCCCGGGATCTCGATAGACGTGGAGACGAGCTTTCCGGCTTTTGGGTCATAATATTTCAGCATCCCCTTGTTACCAGACATAAACACCCTTCCCGATCCATCACAGATCAGTGATCTGGGCAGTGTCCTCCACTGACGTTCGGGCCCATGATACACTTTTTGAGAATCCACCTCACCCAGATCGCTGTATTTATTCAGCACAATGTTGTAGACAAAAAAATGGCCATCGGGATAGGTCAGACCATAGAGCTCATCGCCTTTTGGGTTTATGGTAAGCGCATAAATGGAATTGTTTGCCAGCGGCACGCCAAGATCCTTTACTTCGCAATCCATATTGGAAAGCTTTACATGCTCATTGCTTAAAGAAGGGTTGTAAAAATACAAATGACCGCCGGTATAATTGCTGTAATATTTTTTTATATCCTTCCATAAGGTTATATCGAACTTGTCGTCTCCCTCGCCCCATTTCGACATGGGCATATCTTCAAACATATTCTTACCGGTACCAAAATAAATATTCCCATCCTTGTCCTCGACAAGGGAATGGTGAACACCGGCCTGTCCCGGTATTTTCCCCAGATGACGTACTTTATTGGTCAAAGGGTCAAATAAGAATAAATAGGCTTCTTCTCCGCTGGTGCATCCATATATATTGCCGTTACCCGCCGTGAGAAGGGAAGTTACGGCGCTGCTGTTGACGGGAACCTCGTTAACGATCGGGTACCCCAGGTCCCGGAGATCGACGCGTTGCTGGTTCCTGATCTGCGGTTTGACCCAATCTTGTGCATAAGCAGGGCCCGCCGCCAATATGGCAAGGATCAGGAAGTTCGTGGAAATTATTTTTATGTTACCCATGCCCATTATAAACGGTCCTTTAGAATTTAATAAAAGCTTCCGGCAACTATTGCCGGGGTTTGTACATGATCAGGTGCAGAGCGGTAGGAATAGCGCCGATCATCTGGGTAGACTTGCTTTTATCCTTTACCTCTACCTGTCCGCACAAGTACACCGTGCCGTCCGGCCCGACCGAAGCCGCTTCACAACCAAAAACTTTACGGCCATCGGCAGTCTGCATGGCCCCAAGGTCTGTTCTTTTATCCGATTTTATATCGTACATGATCAGATGATGACGCTCGTCACTGCCAAAGGTCTCCGCATATTTTTGAGCGGTAAATCCCCGCGCGGAAGGAGCAAAATAGATCTTCTTCTCCCTTTTATCCTCGGCAAAGGCCAGCGTGGAATAGGGAATGTCCTTTCTGTCCCCTGTCAGGAATTTGCTGTCGCACATTTTCGAAAGGGGGGTTATTTTACCCTCCGGGCCATCATGTGGATCGAATCTGAATAAAATGGACCCGCTCCCACAGGTCACGCCATAGGCTACCTTATCTGCCTCATCCCATACCACAGCGCGCCAGTCATAGGTCCGGTCGATCATCGGGTTGTTTAGCTGCGTGGGGAAAATTGACGGGTCGTAGGGCGTGCTCAGCGTGGTCTCATATACTTTTTCTTTTTTAACATCGTACTTCGCTACCCGGGCTGTTGGAAAACTCAGGTACACATTCCCTTCATCATCGCAAAAAATATCCCGGCAGATATCCCAGTTACTGACCCTTCCCAGGTTTTTAGTAACCCTGTTCTTCAGATCAAACCGGTAAAAATAGCCCGTAAACCCGATACCGAACAGGTATCCCCTCTTTTTATCGATAGCCAATGGGTAACACCCGATCCCCTGGTCGACAAGGCCCATGTCCTCCAGCTTGCCTGTCTTTGGGTCGTATTTTAACCAATGTCCCCCCTTCCAGCTGGTGTAATCAAACGTATTAGGTCCGCTTCCATTACTCATGGAAACAAAATAAATATTACCCTCGTCGTCTTCCACGGGTTTATTGTGGATCTTCCCCGTAGGCCTGATCCCCTTGCCCCTTTCGTCGAAATATTCGGCCATATCGAAAAGAAGGATATTTGTCCCTTTCACGGGATCGTATACAAAAAAATGGGCGCTGGCCCCTTCATTGATCAATGCCGTATACACTTTCCCATCACTGGCCGCATACAACCCATTCCACATGACGGGATCTCTTCCGGGGTATTCTTTGGCCGTTACGATGCAAAATTTATTTTCCTGGGCCTCTGCCTTTGAGAGGCCTGCCATAAAAAAGACCGCAGCCGCTGCCAGATAATTGATAAAACAAGTATTTCTTTTCCCGTTCATTGCCGGAGTTTAATGATAATCATATCGTACACCGCCAGCCTGGGAACTGTAAACGCAACCCCCTTCTCATTTTCTTTAAACGGAAGTGTTTCGTCTTTCCCATCCGGCGTCATCATGATGATCTCTTTTACCCTGCTACCCTGTGGAATCTGCAGGTCTACTTTTATGTTATCCAGCGCTGGACCTGAAATATCATAATTCAGCAGATGTAACATCAACGCAGTCTTATCCTCCTTCCCGGTCAGTTCCATGGTAACGGTCAGCGGGGCTTCTATGCTTAAAGATAAGTTATTGCCCGCAGCCCATTGCACCGATCCGATAAGCTCTTTCCAGTTTATCGGGAGCTTCCAATACGGGCTGGCCATCGGCACGGCCGGGGGTTTAGCCACAGCAGGAATGATCTCCGGCATATAGACCACCCTCCCCTTGCCAACCTGGTTTTTTTGAAGAGGACCGGGTAAAATAGCTTCAGGAGTACTGCGGCCATGCCATTGAGGCGCATCCACCCCGAAGAGGTCCCGGAGACCAAAATCCCGCTTCCGCTGACGCCATTCCGTATACAGGGTGCTATGCTCGGTAGCTACCAATCCTCCGCCCCGGGTGACAAAAGACCGGATAAGATCCAGCTTTTCATCGCTGAGGCACTCCTGGTCCGCCAATATCAGCACCTTATACCGCGACAGATCTTTTAGCTGGTCGTCGAAAATAATATCGAATGGAACTTTGGACTGTATTAAGGCCTGCTCGAAAAGATAGGTGCTCTGGTAGGGACGATCATTGTTATACGCCATGGTAGCAAAAGAATGGAGCACGGCAACATCGGCCACGGGACGAACATCACGGTAATACTCAAAATTCCGGTGAAAGAACGTGATATAATTCTTTTGGTCCTGCGGCAATTCATACGCTCCCGTCATGCGGTTGCCCTCCATTTCCTCCAGCCCTCCTACCATGCCTATCCCCTGCCGGTTATACGCCAGGGCTTCGGCCATTTCCAGCTTACTGGCGCTGGTATAGGTAAATATCCTGTTATTCAGCGTACGGGCCATTTTAAAGGTCCGTATCTTGGAAATAAGCACTCCCTCTTTATCCACAGTGGCCGCATCCCCTTCTTCCGTCCACATGGCATCCGTGTGAGCAAGCAATCTGGGATAATCCACTCCCTGCTCCCACATCGTATTACGACCCGACAACCCCCGGTGAGGATTATTTACTATGGCGACCTCAGGGTTCAGCTGGCGGATATACCTTTCCATGATCCCATAGAAATCGGCTAACTGCTGGCACCTGAAATCGGTCCATTCCTGGAATAAAGGATCATTGATCGTGCTCATAGGGGCATCCGTCGCAGGGGGCTCTATATACCTTACATCGGCAAACCCAAACCTCTTCTTCAGCATTTCGGGGTCATACTTGTTCTTTAAATAAGTCCTGAAATTCTTAATGGCAAGGGGGTGATGGAATATGGCAGGCTGCGCCCTTATGCTGGTATTATCAAACTGGATCAGATCGACGTTAAGGTCGCGGACAGCGATCAGCACCACCTTTTTCATATAGGCTATAAACCCCGGATGCATAAAATACACCCGTTTCCGGAAGCTCTGGTTGCCGTACCGGACAGGCACTCCCAGATAATCGGGAACAAACCACTTTTTAGCTTCGGGCTTCTCCAGCAGGAACGTTTCGAATCCGACCGTGCTTCCAATATAGGCGCCCACCTTCAACCCATTTTTCTTACAAAGGACCGCCAGCTTCTTGGCGTCTTCCATATGCTCTTTTTCCGCCTCGATGCCAAAACCCTTGTAAAAATGAAGTATGGCCATCGTTACGCCCATATCCTTAAACTTCTTAACGGCTTCTTCGGTGTGCTCCTTGTAATAGTCTTCTTCCTGCCAGACAGGATTACCCCCCGCCCGTCGCCTGAAAATAGGCATTGCATCCCAGTTCCCTATAAACACCAACGGATATTGCGGGACCCACGATGCCCTCGAAAGGCCTTTTTCGGCTGGCGGATCGGTATTCGTTTTTAATATTTTGCTCGAACAGGAAGTGGCCACAACGAGAAAAAGCCCTGCAATAAAATAGTAAGCTGGTCCTGACTTCATCATTTAAATTTAAAAGGTGGTATATCCCACTTATCGGTTCTGAAAGAAGAGCAAGGTAACCCTTCTGCATTATACAGATCACCCACGACCCAGTTTTTAAACGCATACCGTACCGCCACCGGAGAGGGGACCGTTGAATTTTCTACTTCTATTTTTCCACCCTCGAGGATGGTAGCCTTGGCCGGATAAAATACCTTATCCATACCCGCTATCTCAAAATTAACCAGCCCGGTTCCCGGGGATCTGAACCCTCCTGAAGCATGGTCAAAGGAGAGAATGGCTTTATCCCCGGCTATTTTCATGGAACGGTAGGATGGGCCCTCCCAGGCAATCTCTTTTCTCCCGTATGTCTTTGCCAGAGCAAGCCAGGCCAGGCGCTTGCTCACCGTAGTTTTATCCGGAGGATGCACTTTCAGCGAACTCCCCACATCCACAATTACGGCCATCCCCGAGTTGGGGATGTTTTTCAGCGCGATCAGCTGGGCCTCCCTTATCAAAACATTATAATAACTGTTTTTATCCTTAGGATAGGTAAAGGGGGCGATCTGAACATAATAAAAGGGAAGCTTCTTGTTACCCCACTCTTTACGCCATTCGGCCACCATGGCGGGCATCAGCCTGGCATACAAAATGGGCTGGTCACGGTTGGATTCGCCCTGGTACCAGATAAATCCCCTGATCCCATAATTTGACAGCGGAGTAAGCATCGCGTTAAAAAGAACCGTGGGCTCGCGATCCAGGACCTTCATGGTATCTATGCCCGCTGAGATCTTAATTTCCGGGAACGCCTTAAGCGCGTCTCCGCTCATCCACTGCTCCATGCGTGCCCCGCCCCATGATGTGGAGATCAGGCCGACAGGCACCTTCAGGCTATCCCAGAGCATTTTACCAAACTGGTAGGCCACCGCGCTGAAATTGGTGGCCGATTCGGTCGTGCACTCTTTCCAATTACCATTTACTTCTTCTTTCGGATGGGCAGCCGTAGCGCGGTCGACCGTGAACAACCGGATGTTCGGATTATTTGCCTCGCTGCCTGGTTGATTTAAGATCGGCTGGGTAGTAACCCCAAATCCCTTAAAGGTCATTTCCATATTCGATTGCCCCGAACATAGCCACACCTCTCCAAGCATGACATTCGACAACGTTTGTTTCTCACTGCCCTCCTGGAAAGATATTTCCCAGGGTCCGCCGGCCTTTCCGGTAGAAACGGCTACTTTCCATTTTCCCGACTGGTCTGACTTTGTCTTGTACTTTCTGTTATCCCACGTCGTACTTACCGTCAGTTGGGTATTAGCCGTGGCATCTCCCCAAAGTGCGACTTTTGATTGCTGCTGAAGAACCATATTATTATTGATGACCGGGGGCAGCCTTATCTGACCAAATGCAATGTCCGCGGACAACAGTATGCAGATTACGGATATAGTTGAACCTTTTAGCATGATGACTGAATATAAAATGGTGAAATAATCAACGTTTTGTCCGGCCGCATCAAAAATTAACCGTAGCTCCCCCATCCACCGATAACACTACCCCCGTTATATACCTTGCAGCGGGCGAACTGAGAAATACGGCCGCATTCCCAATATCCTCCGGCTGCCCAAAAAATGTCATCGCAATACGGTTCGTTATCTTATCTTTTCTTACCGGGTCGGATTTGATCGCATTAAGGAACATTTCCGATTCGATCCAGCCTGGAGCAATGGTATTGACCCGAACATTATCTTTCGAATATTCAGTTACGAGGTTCTTCATCAACCCTGTCAACGCAGATTTGGAAGTGCCGTATGCCACCACCTTATCCACGCCAAAATTACCCGCCATCGAACCAATAAACAAAATGCAGCCGCTCTTTCTCCGGATCATCGCCTTCGCGCATTCCCTCGTCAAGGCAAAAACGCTGAAAAGATTGGTCTGGCATATCGTCTCGAATTCCTCATCCGTGGTATCCTGGGCTTCCTTTTTAAGATGAATACCGGCATTATTTACCAGGATATCGATGGGACCGATATTGGTTTCGACGGTACTGACAAGCTTGGGTATCGAAGCTTTTTCGGTAAGATCATGTTCGATATAATAAGCCCTTTCCCCTAATTCCTGCATGGCCCTGATAAGCACCTCTTTCCTCCTCCCCGTGATCACCACCAATGCCCCGGCATTGATCATCGCCTTACTGATCCCAAAGCCGATCCCCGTCCCCCCTCCTGTTACCAGGGCAATCTTTCCAGCCAAAGAAAACTGATTTAATTCCATCCGCTAAAATAAATTATGATAAAAAAGCCGGTATTTTTAAACGGGCTGTAAGTGTTCATCTAAAAAATTAAAACCCCACCCGGGCAGATCCCGGGGACTGGCATAACCATCTTTTATGACCAGTGGATTATCGATCAGGGAATCGATCCAGTCAAAGGATTCGACCCCGGCGCCGTTTGGAATAGAACAGACCAGGGGCACGTCATAATCCTTATAGTAATGGGGCAATACGGGGAGATGAAAGTTTTCCGCTAAAGCAGCGCTGCTCCTCCATGCCTCTACACCCCCCAGGCGCAGCAGATCGGGCTGCCAGATATCTATGGCTTTCCGTTTTATCAATTCGACAAATGACGCGGTATCATATTCCCTTTCCCCCATAGCAAGGGAAATGCCTGTTTGCCGCTTTAACATCTCGTACCCGTCATAGTTGAGCCGGTTCAATGGTTCTTCAAACCAATAAATATTCAGGTCCCTTACCGCATTGGCCAACTGGATTGCAGCGGGTAACTCCATTCCCTGGTTCGCATCCATCATAATGTCGACCTCATTGCCCACCGCATTACGCACCTGTCTTAGCCTTTCGACATCTTTTTTCCAGTCCGGTGAACCTACTTTTATTTTAACGGCTTTAAACCCGCGTTCCACATAACCACGGACCTCGGTAATCAGTTCATCGGTCGTGTAGGAGATCCATCCCCCGCTTCCATAGATGGGACATCTTTCCTTACAGGTCCCCAATAATTTCCATATGGGTTGTCCCAACGTTTTACCCCAGGCGTCCCACATGGCGATATTTACAGCCGATTGTACCCATCTGTTGATCCCCTGATTCCCGAAATACTCCGATTGCCCGCTGATCGCTGCGTTCACTTTACCCGTCTCATTAGCGGCATACCCCTTGACCAGGGGAAGGATATCCATCATGGCGCCCCGGATCGCCTGGGGTGAATATTGAAAAGAAAGAAGATAGGATTCGCCGATAAGTCCATTTTCAAGTTGTAATCTCAATACTAAAAAGGAGATCTCATGAAGCGTATGCGTCGCATCGGCGATCGGTTTTTTAAGCCGGGCATTTACTTTAAAAAGCTGGTGATCCCTGATCGCTGCGGAAGATGACTTCATATTGGCCAGTTCAGTTTTTAATTTGGTGATTGTTCCTTGATTAGATATGCAGCGGAACTTTTATCTAAAAAATAGCTGCAATTCGGATGCGATTGCAATATGCTGCCGGGGAATAAATTGCTGATCGGTTGTTCAAGGCAATTTTTTACCGCCGTTGCCTTCCTGCTGTCCGGGACAGAACAAACGATATGCTTCGATTTAAGTATTTGCCGGATCGACATCGAAATGGCCTGCTGGGGCACATCGTCGATCGCATCGAACCATCCCTCGTTAAACTGTTGCTTCCGGCATTGGTCCTCGAGGTTTACAATGATAAAAGGTTCTTCCGTATCAAAATCCGCCGGAGGGTCATTAAAGGCAAGGTGCCCATTTTCCCCAATACCCACGAGGGCCACGTCGATGGGATGTTCTTTGATGATCCTGCACAAACGACCGCACTCCGCTACGGGGTCCGAATTTCCATCCACAAGATGGCTTGCCTTTAAAGGCGGCACCTTTTCAAGAAACCTCTCCTTTAAGTATTTTCTAAAACTGGCCGGTGAAGATTCCGGCAACCCGATATACTCATCCAGATGGAACATGACCACCTTGCCCCAGTCGATCCCGCTCTCGGAAATCAATTGTTTCAGTGTTTCAAACTGACTGATCCCCGTGGCCAGAATGATATTGACTTGCCCATTCTTTTTTATAGCATTTTTTATCAGGTCAGCAGCAACTTTTCCCGCTGCCCTGCCCAGCTCCACGGGATTGTCTTTGATACAAACTTCCATTTTTAATGATATTTTATAGTTAAGGTTTAATACCCGGTGTTTTGAATTAAGGAACGGTCCCTGTCGATTTCAGTCTGCGGGATCGGCAGCAGGTAATTCTTATCGAAAAAGGCCCTCACCGGCAGCATGTCCTTTACCGTAAAGGTCCTTATCCCGGTAACGAGGTCTTTCGTGATCGTCATTTGCTGGACATTGATATTAAGCACCGTCGGGGCGATCTTCCAGCGGCGTACGTCAAAGTAGCGGTGTCCTTCAAAGGCAAGCTCGATGCGGCGTTCATGCTGAAGTCTTTTCAACAGGGCGTCACCGGTCTCCGTAACGGCAGGCATTAATACGCCCGGCCTGCTTCTCACCAGGTTGATATACGTGCGGCAGGTAGCTTCGTCCCCGAGGTAATATTTTGCTTCGGCATAATTAAGCAATATCTCGGCATAACGGAAGAACGTCCAGGGCGTATTGCCGATCCTTGTAGTGATCGGATCCGTAATGGTCGTATCATTGAACTTCCTTAAATAATAACCGGGTCTTGGCGTAGTCGATCCGGGGATATCCGCATCGAGCCCCCCGGTGTAAAGCTGGATCCGGCGGCCTTTGAAAAGAGAGCTGTCAAACAAAATAGTCGCGTCCATACGGGGGTCGCGGTTGACATAAGGGTTTTGCGGATTGAACGAAGGATCGTTTGCAGGAAGCAGCCCATTCCGGGTTTCGTAATCGGCAACTATATTATGAATGGGACTAAGCTGTGACCTTCCATTGGATCCGGGTGGATACAGCGCTACTTCAACGGCTAATTCGAAGTCGATAATATTATTGTATGGCCGTTGCCAGATTATTTCAGGATTGTATGCCGTGAACTGTAAAAATAAATTTTTATAATTAGGATACAGCGAATACGTATTCAAGTCAATGATAGCTTTTGCAGCATCTGCAGCTTTTTGCCATTTGGTCAGGTCATTTCCCGAATTGTTCTGTGGGCTGGCCGCGTACAATAAGGCCCGCGATTTAATCGCCAGCGCAGCTCCTTTTGTGATCCTGCCCTGATCTGCGGCAGCATAGGTGGAGGGTAAGAGAGCAGCAGCGGCGTCTAACTCGGCAATGACGAAGGTCATGCAGTCATCATAGCTGGTCTTCGACAGGCTTAATGAGTCCGCCAGGGTAAGGGGTTTGCTGATAAGCGGTACCCCCCCGTAAAAACTGATCAGGCTGAAATAGGAATAGGCCCTTATAACCCTGATCTCGCCCGTCATCCTGCTTTTCAACGTTGCATCGATGGCAGATGCCTTTATCCTGTCTAAAAAGAGATTGCACTTCCCAATGACGCCATAATAAGCTGTCCAATAATCAAGAGGGGTACCGCCGACATTACTGGGCGTTATATTTCCTCCATTAAATATGGCATCGATCCCCTCGCCGATCACCTTCCCTTCGTCGGTAAAACAGGCCAGATAGACCGGGAGCCCGCCAAACCCACCGGTAGGGATGCCCCGATAGGTCGAGCTCACAAAATCGGAGATTAACGTCGCATTCTGCCATACAATGGCATCTGAATAACTGTTCAAAGGCTCTTTATCCATGACCTTTTTACAGGAAGGGGTAACCGATGCTATCAAAAAGATAAGCACCATTTTATGAATAAAAGCCGGAAGGGTCATTTTATTCAGCGTAATATTGATGTTAGCCATGATTGTTTTTTTAAAAAGAAACATTGAATCCTATATTGTAAATCTTACTCTGGGGATAGAAATCTCCCATGTTCGAAATGCCTTCAGGGTCGAACCACTTCAATTGATCCAGTGTAAAGAGGTTGTTTCCATTGACATATACCCGCAGTGAATTGATCTTATACTTCGTTAACCATTTGCGGGGAAGGTTGTATCCTATCTCTAAGGTTTTCAGCCTGAGATACTGTGCGTTCTTTAACCAGAAAGTGGATACCTGTTGCCCCGTCGTCAGTAACCTGGGATACTTTGAATGCGTATCCCCCGGCCTCCAGCGGTTGACGATCACGTCCTCCAGGGAATTTGAATTTACCCTGCCTTGTATGTAAAAGAATGTCCAGGCATTGCTCTGTCCCGCAAAATTCGACCACAAAGAAAAATTCTTGTAGCTCAGCGATATCTGGGACCCGAATGTGAGCTCAGGAGTATTGGACTTATCCAACAATACCTGGTCCGAAGCGTTGATCACGCCATCCTTGTTTATATCCTGATAGATGAGGTCGCCAATCTTGGCGCCGGGCATCTTTGGATACGAATCGAACTGCGCCTGCGTATAGAATATTCCAATGGTCTTGTACACTTTCTGCGCACCCAGGATATGACCCGTTTGTCTCTGCCATGCCGGCACATTGGGCGATTCGGCTATATCGATCACCTTATTCCGGGCAAAAGCAACATTTGCGGCTACCTTATAGGTAAAATCTCCTATGGTTTTCGTAGTCGACAATTGAACTTCATATCCCTTGTTTTCTACGACGCCAAAATTTTCATTGGGCAGGCTGATAGCGGCAAAAGCGGGCACTGCAAGGCCTCTGCTGGCCAGGATATTGGACCTTCTTTGTTTAAACACCTCGGCTTCAAAACCTAACAGGCCATGCCAGAAACTACCCGACACCCCAAGGTTCGTGATCTTTTCCACCTCCCAGGTAATATTCGGGTTTGGGCTGACGCCGGCAACCAATCCCGGGGAATTAGTGGGTGTTTGTCCGAAATTATATCCGCTGGCAAAACTATATAAGGAAAGATATTGGAAAGCGGGCACCTGGTCATTTCCAATGGTGCCATACGATGCCCTGAACTTCAGTTCATCGATAAAAGGGGCCGACTCCTTTATGAAATTTTCCTGGGAGATACGCCATGCGGCGGAAACGCTGGGGAAGAAGCCAAATCGTCTTCCGGGCGGGAAATTTGGAGATCCATCATACCTGAAATTAAAATCCGCTATGTATTTCGATTTATAATCATAGCCAGCCCGTCCAAAAATATCTTGCCGGGCGGTCTCCCCTGAACTGCCGGTATTCGTCTGGTTTGTCGTGCTTCCTGCAAATAACTCATCGATAGCCGATGTGGGGAAATTGGTGCGACCCGCTGAAAAACTGTGGGAATACCCTTCTTGTTGTTCTCCGCCGACTGAAGCGCTTATATTGTGGACCCCACCAAACTGTCTTGCATATTTAATCTGCAGGTTGAGCAAATAACTCCTCGTGCCGCCATAAATCTCGGTAAGCGTAGGGGCTGCGGGACTGGAAAACCCCGCTACCGGGGAATAGATTTGGGTGGTTGGATCATAATTATATACATTATATGGTATGTTCCAGTTCTTATTGGTGGTGGTGCCCTGACTGGCGGCAATAAATCCATCGACGCCCAACCCTTTCACCCCGGGAATGATGATATCGAAATTTCCCCTTTCCTGGAATCGCAGATCCCGGTTATTAAAGTTTCCCGTCTTGTTGGAAGCCAATACACGTGGGTTGGCGCTGGCAAAACCGGGACTGGGTAATCCATTCGGCCAGAAAACGGGCATAGTCGGCATGGCGGGAATAAGCTGGTACAGGAAGGGCCCGTCATAAGCCGGGTAATTACCATTGTCCGATAAGAAGTTCACGTCAAAGCCAACTTTTATATACGGATTGACCTTGAGATCGAGGTTGGCCCGAAGCGTGTACGTTTTATAGTCCATGCTTCCGCCCTTGAATATACCTGTCTGGTGTCCGTATGATCCTGAAACGGAATACTTCACATTCTCGGTGCCTCCCCTGATATTAAGGTTATGCTGACTTTGCGTAGTGGTTTTCTTCAACACTTCATGATACCAGTCCACATTTGGATAATTGACCGGATCACTGCCGTCTTTGAATTTTTGTACCTCCGCTGCGGTATATCTTGGGGGCTGGCCCAATTGCGTAAGATAGTCGTTGTAATACTCGGCGAACTGGGCCGAACTGGCCATCTGAGGTATCCGGGTAGGCTGGCTTAAGCCCTGGTTGAAGGTGTAGCTGATAACAGGCTTGCCCACTGTCCCTCTTTTGGTGGTAATGAGGATCACTCCATTTGCAGCCCGTGCTCCAAAAATGGCGGCAGTCGCATCTTTTAATACGGAGATCGACTCGATATCGTTTGAATTAAGATGCTCCCAATCGGGGTACTCCACATTATCGACAAGGACCAGGGGACTGGTATTGCCCGTCGTGCTTAGTCCGCGGATCAGGATCTGGGCGCCATCCTTTCCCGGCTCGCCCTGGCGATTCATGGATATCAACCCAGGAAGCTGTCCCGCAAGGGAATTGGAGATGTCGACGACAGGGCTTCTTTGCAGATCCTTTCCACTGACGCTTACAACAGATCCGGTCAGCGTGACCTTCTTTTTCTGACCGTAGCCCACAACGACGGCCTGGTCTAAATCCGATGCATATTGGCTAAGCTTTACATCGATACTACTCCTATCCTTTACCGGTATTTCTTCGAGTTTATGACCCAACAATGAAAAAACCAGTATGTCGGTATTTTTTACGTCAATACTAAATTTTCCAGTGGCGTCTGTCGAAGTCCCCTTGCTGCCCCCTTTTATAAGCACGGTCACTCCCGAGACAGGATTGTTTTCCTGATCATGGACGGTACCGGTGACCGGCTTCTGAGTTTGTGCAAAGAGCAGCGAAGGAACTAAAAAGGCAAGGAAAACCAATAACATTTCCCTTAAACCGCATGGCCTGAACCATTTCATTTCAATTTTCATTTTGATGCATTTTAAATTGTTAGTTTCGATAAAACCACTCAGCAGATAAGGTAAAGGCGAGGCTCAAAAAGGATGCAGGTTAAAGGCATGTTAAAGTGAAAGTACTTACTAAAGTCACTGCTTGCAAAGAATCGGAGATGAAAAATAGCGAGAGCGTTCTCGCTATTTTTGAAGTGCATCCGATGCCATCCGATAAGATTATAACCTTACTTTGTTACCGAACGATCGCAGACAACTGCCCATTTTCCGATTCGGGAAGACAAAACAACAGGCTAATAAAAACCACTAAAATCGCTACGGATGAAAAAAATATCTTACACAGGGATCCTTGTAATACTTTCTCTTGCAGGCGCCGCACAAAATGTCGGACGAAAGATCAACCTGGCCACTGAAGCCAAACTAACTGCCTCGCATACCACCGCCGAGTGGAAAATTCAGAATGCGGTCGATGGCGATCCAAAGACCGTATGGATAGGCGAAGACCAGCCCCTGACATGGCAGCCTACGAATATTATTATCGATTTTAAAGAACCCAGAACGATCCAGCGGATCGTGCTCGTCTCCGAAAAACATCGGGATTTGCTGGCTTTGAAAGACTTCGAGATCTTTGCATGGGGTAAAAAGGATTGGGCTGGGACTACCCCTTTAGCCGTAGTGAAGGATGCCAAACAGGAGATCAACAGCGTGGATTTTAATCCTGTCAAGACCAAATCGGTGCGTATCCGTATCCGTGATACCTATTATTCTCATATTTTCCCCCGGCTCGTTGAAATCAAAGTGTATGAGGCACTACCGGGAGCAAAACTGACAAAGCTGGAAGACGCTCCCATACCCGGCGAGAAAAAAAGCGAGCAGATGATCCTGGACCGGGCATTCGGAAGAGTATTACATTTTCCCCGCACTACGTTCGATCCTGCGCTTGGATACCTGTACTATGCCACCAACTTTGCCGACACGATGATCGCCGATGGAACGGACCACTATGGCCCGGTTAAAAGCCCTATGTTCGCCTCGCTTCTCGATCTTGAATCACACAGTAACCCGGAAGACATCCCCGGCAACAGCCCCGGTCAGCGTTATGGAGACCGCAGCTTAAAGGGGGGTAACCTTTGCCAGGATATCATGTTATTGCAAGCCATGGACAACATGAGCAAACTGACGGGAAAGCCCAAATACCAACAGGCGGTTACCGATTACCTCAGTTTCTTTCTCGCCAACTGTCCTCATCCGAATACCGGGTTATTTCCCTGGGGCGAACATGCTTACTGGAATTTTTACGAAGAGAAAAATACCTATGATATACACGAATTCCTTGGAGGTGTTCCGTATTCTTTCTGGGAGAGAATGTGGAGCATCAATCCAAAAGCGGTTATCGGCGAATCGAACGGGCTGATAAACCATGTAAAGGAATTCGACAATTTCTACTTCGACCGCCATGCCGATATCGTAAATCCAATGGCTTTACCCAGGCCAGAAAAGTACGGAGGGCTGGACTTTGCACGTCACGCAGGATTTTATATACATCTCTGGACATTTGCATACAGCAAGACAAAAGACCCCAAATACATGGCGTATGCGGAAAAAATGCTCGATCATCACTGGAACCTGCGCAGTAAAACATTAGGGTTGCCACCGAACACGAGGGGCGCTAAATTTTCTTCCGCTGTAAGCTCCCTTGCGCTGTCTCTGAGCTTATTGGAAGCCTCTCAGATCCTGCCGAAAGGAGACAAAATGCGGGACAGGTATGAAACGACCGCCAAAACCTATCTCGATGCGATCCTTCGCTTGCCGCACAAGCCCGCTACGGGAGAATTCCTTATTACGGCTCCTATGGATGCCTCCAGTCCCGAAACCGCTACCGGAGGGCAATATGGGGAATCCTACAGATATGGATATGGCGGTGGTTTCTCCGCCGATTATGCCGGTCTTCTTGTTGGAGTATATCGCTTATCCAACGATGAGAGGGCGCTTAAACTAGCCGAAGCCTTTGCCGATTTCTATTCCAAAAATAACCCTCCTCCTATTACAGACCCGGTGTTTGCCCGGGTGTACGCCTCCATCATCGGGTTATTCAATGACCTTTACGAGATCGACCATAAGCCGCAATATCTTGAACAGGCCAAACGCTATGCTAAATACGCCATTGAAAACCTCTATTACAATGGCCTGTTCAGGGGCGCCACCAACATCAACCATTATGAAGGAGATATGATGGAAAGCTGTCTGACCTATAACCTGGTATGGTTGCAGGCGCTCGATAAAAATGCAGCCATAAAGATCGAACCGAATTATTTCGCCAGGTAAACCCCTTCAGCCTTGGAGACGCACAAAAGAAAGCTGTTCTTATTGCCGGCATTGTTCATCATGGCGGCCTGTAACGACGACCCCCATCTATCCGCTAATGCCCTCAAAGGGTTGGAAGTCGTTGAAGGATTGGAAGTAAAATTAATGGCCGCCGAACCGACATTAAAAAACCCGACCAATATAGATGTAGATGATCAGGGAAGGATCTGGGTGACGGAAGCTTATAATTACCGGCCTAAGATCAATGGCAACCCCACCAATCCGGAAGGGGACCGCATTATGGTCCTGGAGGACAAGGACGGCGACGGGATTGCGGAAACAAGCACGGTATTTTACCAGGGTCCTGAAATCAACGCTCCCCTCGGGATCTGTGTTTTAGGCAACCGGGTCATTGTCTCACAAAGCCCCTATGTATGGGCATTTTATGACGACAATGGCGATAACAAGGCAGATCGGAAAGAGATAATTTTTCAGGGCATAGGGGGTGTACAGCACGATCACGGTGTCCATTCCTTCATCGCCGGCCCCGATGGCAAATTATATTTCACTTTTGGCAATAAAGGAGGATCCCTCAGAGATAAGAACGACCACCCCGTGCTGGACCAGGACGGCGATTCCATCAGCAACAAAAAATATAAACAGGGGATGGTATTCCGCTGTGATCCGGATGGGTCCAATGTAGAATGTCTGGGAAATAATTTCCGGAACAATTATGAAGCAGCGGTCGATAGTTATGGCACGATGTGGCAAAGCGATAATGACGATGACGGCAATCGTGCGGTGAGGCTTAATTATGTCATGGATTATGGCAACTTCGGGTACACCGATGAAATGACGGGAGCAGCCTGGTCGGCGCCAAGGACCAATATGGAAGATTCGGTCCCTCTCCGGCACTGGCACCTGAACGATCCAGGCGTGGTGCCCAATCTTTTGCAGACAGGCTCCGGCGCCCCTTCGGGAATGATGGTCTATGAAGGATCGCTGTTACCCGGGAAATACCGGAACCAGATCATCCATTGCGAACCTGGTCATAATGTCGTGCGCAGCTACCCCGTCACGAAGGATGGCGCGGGTTATCATGCGGCTATCGAAAATATCTTAACCGGCGAAAAAGATCAATGGTTCCGGCCTGTGGACATTTGTGCCGCCCCCGATGGCTCTCTGATCGTTGCGGATTGGTATGATCCTGTCCTGGGCGGTCACGGCGCAGGCGATCAGCAAAAAGGACGCATATACCGTATCGCGCCAAAAGGCTCCCCGTACAAAATTTCAAAGCCCGATTATTCAACACCCGCCGGCGCGGTATCCGCTCTGCAAAATCCCAATCTTTCCACCCGCTACAAGGCGTGGACGGCCCTTCATCAGATGGGCCCGCAGGCGATCCCAGCCCTCGAACAGTTATGGAGATCGGCAGTTGATCCAAGGATGCGCGCAAGGGCTTTCTGGGTATTGGTAAAAATGCCCGGAGGGGAAAAATATATTACCGAAGCGGTCCATCAAAAAGACCCGGATCTGAAGATTACCGGTCTTCGCGCCGCCCGCCAGCTACATACGGATGTTACGGGCTTCGTTGCGGCGCTGGTACAGGATCATGACCCCCAGGTTCGCAGGGAATGCGCCCTTGCGCTTCATCACGACAAGTCTCCCGCGTCGGCAAAATTATGGGCTACCCTGGCGCAACAGCATGATGGGAAAGACCGCTGGTATCTCGAAGCCCTTGGCATCGGCGCTGCCGACCAATGGGATAGTTTTTTTGATGCCTATCTGCAGGAGGTCAAAGATCCGATGCAGAGCAATGCTGGCAAAGATATTATCTGGCGTTCGCGCAGCAGTAAAAGCCTGCCCCTGTTGGCCTCGCTTGCAACCGATCCGGGCAGCAGCTGGGAATCAAGGCAACGGTATTTCCGCGCTTTTGATTTTAACAAAGGACCGGCAAAAACAAGCGTATTGATCGGCATGATAGCAGGGAACAGATCAAACGATACCCGGTTGAACGCCCTGCTTCTCCATCATCTTGACCCCAAAGATGTTCATTCATCCGCCATAGCGACTACTGCATTGAAAAATGTTCTCACGGCCGTGTACGGTACCGATACGTATATACGGCTGGTCGATCAGTATGAGCAGAAAGAGGAAGGTCCGAGGTTGTTGAAATTAGCGACCGATAAATCCAATGAAGCCATTTCCGTTGAAGCCATGCGCTCCTACTTCAAATTACAGGGGAAAAACAACATTGAAAATATGATCAGGGGTAAGGATACCACTCTGGCCATACAAGTGCTGCAATCGATGGGAAAGACCGGGCTGCCGCCAATGGTCGATATTTTGCAGGAGGTGCTGTTGTCCAGATCATACAACCGGTCATTGCGTCGGGCGGCAGCCGATAATATCGGGAAAAGCTATGCCGGAGAAGACCGTGTAATCCAGCTTTTACAGGCAAAACAACTCCCCCCGGAATTTATTCCTCCGACGGTACAAGGCCTGAAACAAGGCCGTGCAAGTATTTACAAAAAAGCGCTTTCCTATTTGCCAGGAAGGGAAATTAAGGTCAGTGAGAACAAAGGGATCACGCTGGATGACCTGCTCGCGGTACCCACGAACCCAGCCAGGGGCCGGAAAGTATTCATGCTGAATTGCGCTATATGCCACCAGGTAAAAGAAGAAGGCAAGGACTTCGGTCCACGGCTTACGGAAATTGGCGATAAATTACCAAAAGAAGGATTGCTTGACGCTATCATGAACCCTTCCCGTTCGGTCAACTTCGGTTATGAGACTTCCGAACTGATCTTACAGGACGGATCTGTCATCAAAGGGATCGTCAGCAGCCAAACGCCAACCGAGACTACGGTTAAATTCC
>DATHHO010000150.1:0-29278 GCA_035317125.1 Puia sp. | reverse complement strand
GACAAGCCATACGCGGTGGTGGGGGTGGTGTCGGATTTTCATACAAAGTCCTTGCACACTCCGATCACCCCGCTGTGTATCATCAACCGGCCGGACAGAGAAAGCTCCCTTGCTATCCGGCTGGGCTCAAAAGGGAAAGCGTCAGGCGCCCTGAAGGCCACATTTTCTCAGATAGAAAAGGCATGGAAAGAAATATACCCTTCCAGCAGCTTTACTTACCGGTTCTACGACGAGTCGCTGGCCTTGTTATACGCGAAGGACCAGCAAACGGCGACCCTGACGAATGTGTCCATGGCCATAACGATCTTTATCTCCTGTATCGGGCTTTTCGGGCTTTCCCTTTTCGCCGCGGAAAAAAGGGCAAAGGAGATCAGCATCCGCAAGATCCTGGGGGCCAGCGCCGCCAATATCGCGGGTATGCTCAGCAGGGACTTTGTCGTGCTGGTGATCATCGCCATCTTCATCGCTTCACCGATAGCCTGGTATATCATGAGCCAGTGGCTGCAAGGCTTTGCCTACCGCATCCCGATCAGCGGCTGGGTATTCCCCGCGGCCGGCATGGCTGCGATCTCGATCGCGTTGGTGACCGTAAGTTTCCAGGCGATGAGGGCGGCCATCGTCAACCCGGTAAAGAATCTGCGAAACGGCTAGACGGATGCTGAGCCTGGGTCCTGACGGTGGTATTCAACGCAGCCGGACCCCCTCGCAGATCTTCCCGAAGGTCTCGGTGCGTAAGGCGCTGAGCGTTACCTGCTGACCCTCCACATGGATCAGCGCCAGCGCCGGGGGCTCCGTGAAATAGCGGAACCCGGCCGACCAGGGGCTGGACAATAATGCATATGGCGCCGAACCGCCCGCACCGTTATTGATACAAAAGAAATTCCGCTGTAGCCTGATCTTTTTACCCGTGTAGCCATCCAGATAAATGGGTGTCTGCGGGGTCATGGGTAAAAACGAAAAGTTATGCTCGTCCCCGGAAATAAACGCGAGGAATTTCCGGCTGTCGTTCACACAGATGCCGAGGATCTCATCCCGCCGTTCGATGGTGCCTTTTGGTAAGGGTACGCCAGCCACCACGGCCCTGGACTTGTTGTCGCCATCCCACCACATGGCATCGGCGAGATGATCGCCGTTGGGGAACACCGCCCCGTGCGTCACTACAAAAATATGATCGATATGCGGATCGCCTTCCATCCTGCTCATCGTCTCCTTCAGCCATTTCACCTGCTGATCCATGATATACCCTTCGGGACAACCGCTGGTGGCCAGCGGGTCCTTGCTTTCCCAATATTCCGTATTCAATACGATCATCGCTACGTTATCATAGGTATAGTAATAGACATTCTCCTTATAGGTGGGGAAGTCCAGCTGGTTGGGATCCGGATCATAGGACGCCCCGTCTTCGCTGACGGGCCCGTTAGCCGGATTTACAAAGGCGCGGGCAAAGCTGGCTTCCCCCGAAGCGCTGGCATAGGGGAAGACCTCGATCGTCTTCGATTTTTTTGTCACGGGGTCGGGTGCAAAAACGCTCCTGCTGGTCTCATGGTCGCCAAAGCCCACATACACGGGGATCTGGCTCCAGAAGGGCTCCAACGATCTTTTGAAATTTGCATATTCCAGCGCGTGCCCGTCATCACTCGGATTGGCCCCATTGGTAATATCGCCCTGAGCCTGTAGGAATACGGCATGGTTCATGGCCGCAGCGGCCATGATGGTACGGGTGGTCTGATAATTCGTTCCGCCAAAGTCGCGTTCACCACCACCGGTGGTCGCCCGGTTGGCGCTTGCAAAAGCAAAGCTGAAGGGTTTACGGCTGCCATCCGCCGGCGCAGTCCGGAAAGAATGTTTGTCTTCCCGGTTGCCATAGGCGACCGTATAGGGATACAGCGTTCCGGGCTGCAGCCCGCTGACCGTTATTTCATGATGGGTGGCGGCCGCGGATTCCGTAAAGGACCGGCCCCCGGCGGTAATGGTCGTCAAAACCGGGACCTGCGTCTGATAGGAAATTATGCCGCCCGTTGGCTTCAGGTCATTGATCATCGGTCCTTCGATGATCGTGGGAACCACGGTATAAGGACCTTTTCCTTCAAAGGCGACCCGCCCCTCGTAAAGGATCCTGCCGGCACTGTCGATGATCCTGTACCCGATCACACCCTTGCCCTTCTCCGACAGCTTGAAGAAGTCGTTGGAATGCACGAATATTTTTTTTATTTCCAGCAACGCCTTGCCGCCGGTCATCTTTACATCCTTTGGCAGGAAGGCCACCGTCGGATATTCGGCTTCTTCATCCACCGGACCATAGGCAATCGTCCCGTTGCATTCCGGCAGACCAATATCGACGAGGATGCCGGTTTCCGTTCCCACCGGGCCCGCGCTAAAAGCGGAAAGCCGGTACGCATCTTTTTTTTCGAGATCTTCGGCATTGCCAGCCTTTGTCAGCATCAGCTTGCCGCTGCCGGACCAGGATACGCCATCCAGCACGGCGGGGATAGCAGGCCGGGCATCCATCTGCCCGGATGCGCTACCGATAAAAAATATCGACAAGAGCATTACTATGGGTTGTTTCATCGGTTGATTTTTTTTTATTTTGTTATCGTTATCGAATCCAGTTCCTTCCCTTCCGTCGACACCTGCCGCAAGGTGAACGTCTTCCCGTCCACGTCGATCACGGTCAGCGAATGGAGGTTGGATATGAATTTATCGGTGTACTTCTGCCAGGAGTCCGCATCGTCGTTCTGCTCGGGGTTATAGAGTTCCTGTCCTCCAGCTCCTGTGACGATATAGATGATCCCGTCTGGCCGGGTATTCGTTTTTCCATCGAAGCGTTTGTCCAGCACCCATCTGCCATTCACCACCCGTCCGCGGATGAGCTTATTTTCCCTGCCACCTACCAGCAGGACCCCCTGTTTGTCCGGCGTGAACCGGAGGGGGAACGATCGCTGATAGTTATGCACATGACCACTGAAGACCACATCCACCTTACCGGCTTCGAACAAAGGAGATAACAGCCGCATCTGCTGCTGCTCATAATGTTCCCGTGCCGAGCTGAAACCGGGGTGATGGAAGACCACAAAACGCCATGCAGCATCCTGGGCTCCTGCCAGGTCTCTGGCCACCCAGTTCCGCAGGGCGCTGTCCGTCCAGTTGACATAAGGGTCCGAATCTATGATCAGCAGGTGGGCGTTGCCGTAATTAAAGGAATAGTTCACCATTCCGGGATAGGCTTCGCCGGCGGCCTGGAGAAATGCCTTCCGGTGCGCATCCGTGGCCTGCAACACCGGTACGAAAGGGCCTCCTTCCTTACCGGCAGGGCCATTCAGGGGCTGCCGCCAGAGATAGAAATAAGCAAGCCCGTCAGGGTACTGGTCCAGGTTGCGGTTGTCCACGTCATGGTTTCCGGGCGCGCCTACATACGGGATGCTGCGCATCAGCGGCGCGCCCGCGTCGGATACCTGTTCTGCATTATAGATGGGCCAGAACTTTGTGTCGTATTCGGAGACGCGCCCATTTTCATAAATGATATCACCGGGGATGACCACCATGTCGGGATGCATCAGAAAACTTTGTCGGGCCAGCAGCTTTGCATCCGTGGTGGCGGCCCCGATGTCTCCGTTGACGACGAAGCGGAAGGGCTGCCCATCGCTTTTTGGCGCATGTCCTTCAGCGGTGAAGACGATCTTACCCGCGCGCGACACGCGGTAATTAAAGACCGTTCCCGGGACCAGGTTCGCCAGCACAGCATGATATACCCGTCTTGCTATAAGGCTGTCCGGCGCTACGGACACCCATTGGGGCGTTGCGGTCTTTGTCCATTTCCCTGCCGGGCTGGCTTTTAGTTCGACATCCCATCCGGCTGCATTTTCGGGCACCTGCCACAACAGCTCCAGCGATGAGGGCGAAGGCGTTCGCCCGATCTGCAAATAGGGTTTCGCGATAAAAATATCGGTCTGGGAAAAAACGGGGCCATGCAACACGAACAGCATGGCGATTGAAATAAATCTTTTCATCAGAGAGCCTTGATTGGGGTTATGAAAAATGACCGGTGTTGAAAAAAATGACCGGTGTTGAAAACGTGAACAGTGCTGAAAGGGATCAATGCTGATTGCCCGAGCCGTTAAGCTGGAAGGCGCCGAGATCGCGTCCGGGTGGGGTCAGCTCGGTTACGCCCCGGATGGGGTCCACCGGCACGTCCCCCCGCGGGCCGAATGCCGTATAGGACTTGCCGATACAGGGCGAACTGGTCTTCAGCCGGAAATTATAGCTGCCCACCGTAGAGATATCCGCGAGGTTCAACCCTTTTGGCATGGGCACCGGCCCATTTATGAACTGGGGATCATTGGTCCCGAGCAGGGAATTGGGCGCAGAATAGATATCGCCAGGTTTCCATCCTGCCGGCAGGATGGTGGATGGCGCCGGCATGTCCGTTCCGACGGCCTGAGTGATACAAACGCTCACCGCGAGGGATGGATAGATATTATTCGCTACGGAGATGGAGTCGGCATAGGTATAATTGTACCCATACCGCAGGTTCGCGGTGTCCGCGATCGGATTCTGCACCACCCTCAGCCCAAATTTGCAGTTGACGATAATATTGTTGTACGCCATCCCCGCAGCCCCTTCTTCGAAGTTGATGGACCCGCCCCTGCCCGAGGCCTGCCTTCTGTAGCCACAGTTGACGATGGTGTTGTTGTACATCCGGACATTGGATCCCGGCACGCCAACCGCCGCCCCGGAATTGGATAATTTTGGGCCATTGGTCGCCATGCCGATGCAGAGGTTGTAGGCAAAGTCGCCGATCGTTCCCGCCTTTGCATTCATCGCCTCGCCACCCAGATAGCCGCATTTTTCAAATGTGCTCCGGAGGATGGCGATCTTTCCACCGAGGATGCGGAAAGGGTCGTCCACGCTGCCATAAAGCCATGAATCTTCGAAGACCAGGATACCGGCAGGGTTCTGAAAGAACATGGGGTAGGGGCTGGCGAAGATCTGTTTGATCGCGCTGGTAGCAGGAATAGCGGTCCCGCCGTATTCGATATGCGTCCATTTGAAGATCATCATCGGGGATGTGGTGGCACCGATGATCCCTATCCATCTGCCTTTGTAGGCGGAGTCCTTGTTGGGGTCCATACCCTGCTGATCCGTCTTCGTGGCGCCCCGGTAGGTGAACCAGTTGGGATGATCCTTTGTGCCCAGACAGATCAGGCTGCCCTTCACACCCAGTCCGTAGGGGCCGGTAAACGCAACGGTCACGCCTTCCTGGATCGTCAGGGTATCCCCCACATTGATGAATACGTCGGCGCCAATGGTATAGGTCTTGCCGGCCAGCATCGTTCCCTTGATGGTCCCCGCCAGGGGGGCGGCATCGCTCACGGGTGATGCGGGCACCACCACGGCCTTCCACAAGTCCTTATGATCTGTCTTTGTGCAGGAGGACAGGAAGAGCGCGGTAAGGAAGAGGGTAGCCGCAAAGCCTGCGCCGGAGCGTGCTACAAAAAAATATTTTTTCATGTTGATTTTTATTAGAGTTTATATCTGAATCCGAATAAGAAAGAAGAACGCACATAGTCTTTTTGCACGATGATCTGGTGAGCGGGGTTTGTTTGCAGCGACAGCGGCCTCGATCCGCCATTTGCATAATATGAATTATAGGGTGTGTGCAGGCTGCTGGTGCTGGGTGTGTTCGTCAGGTTGTTCATCTTGCCATAGAAACTCAGCCCCCTGACGATCTTTTTTTCGAACGAGACATCCAGACCGGCGAAGGGCTGCTGCCAGTAATGGAGACCGGCGTATGGGCTTACCAGCGAGATCCTTTCTCCCGTATAGGTGAAGGCAACCTGCAGGTCGAGGCCAATCCGCGAGCTCTTATACAATACAGAAAGGTTCCCGATGTGATTGGACTGTCCCTGCAAGGGCCTCGTCTCCGAAACATATTTCGAGCTTACGATGCCTGAAGCATTGCGGAAGGTGTACAGCATGCTGTCGTTGGTGACCCTCGACTGCGTATAGGTATAATTTGCCGAGATGCCGAATGCACCGAAATAATGCGTGAACACGGCCTCGAAACCATAATTGGTTGCGTTGCCGATATTTTGCGGGATCAGGTCCTGCGCCGTCGCGCCCACTTTTACGGCGGTATACTCGATGGGGTCCTTGATATTCTTGTAGAACACGCCCAGCAAAAGCTGGTCCGCATTGCCGGGGAACCATTCATAGCGAAGATCGAAATTATCGGCGATGGAATGTTTGAGCCCGGTGGGATTACCGATCTGCTTGAAGGTCTCGAAATTGTCCGGGCCATCGGGGATCAGCTCCGCAAACTGCGGTCTGGCTATCGCTTTGTAATACGAAAGCCGGAGGGCCTGGTTGTGTGTCAGATCGTATTTTACCTGACCGCTGGGTAAAAGGTCGGTGTACCAGATCTTCCCGGAGCGGGAGGGTACTTCCTTTCCAAGTACGGTGTTATAGCGCTGTTCCGTGTGTTCCACGCGCAGGCCGCCCAGCAGCTCCAGTTTGTCCAGCAGCTGCCATTTGCCTTGCAGATAACCGGCATATACATCTTCCGTAAAGCCATAGTTATTCCCGTTCAGGGCAGGGGAGGCATTCCCGCCGGTGAATACCCATTTTGCATTGTCGATATTGGTGTACACCTGTCTGTTGCCGTTAGATGGCAGCTCCGGTCCCAGGGACCAGGCGTTATAAAAATTATCCCTTTTCTTATCTCTTGCCAGCCCGCCCAGCTTCAGCTCGAAGGGTCGCTGGAGCAGTCTGGCCTGTTTGGTGATATTCAGACTGGCCGACCAGTCCTTGTCGCTGTTGTGTGCCCAGGAGCGGCTCATGCTGCTCACATAGTCCGTACCTTTTGTCACCGTCTTTGTATTCGCATCGATGGCGATACCATATTCATGCGCGAAGGCGCCCTGGTCGGGGATATGGTTGTCCGCTATGGAATAAGCCACCGCCCAGTCGGCCGTCAGCGAGGAACTCAGCTGGTGGATGCCCTGCAACGTGGAATTATAGATCGACTGGTATTGCCAGGTGGTCCTGTAGGATTCGTCGACGAGTGAGTTCAGGGCCACGGTATCGAAGGATTGGCGCGTCTGGAACATATTGAGCCGCACATAGGTATTGGTCCAGATGAGCTTGTTGTGGCTGCCGATCCGGTAATCGGCCTTGGCGGTCAGGCCGAGCCGCTGGTTGTCGGTAGAATACCTGCGGAAGTACAGGTCCTGGAACTGCGGTACGTTGTTCAGATTTGGCTGTGCATTGGGCAGAAAAAAAGTGGACTGCGTACCGCTGAAGATATTCTGATAGCTGCCCGAGAACAGCAGTCCCAGTTGTTTGTCATTTCCGAATCGGTTGCCAAGGGTGAGCCCGAACGCTTCGTTCTCCGGATTGCTCCGTCTGGAATAATTCAATGGACCGGCCGGAAAATCCGATGGGACGGCGGCATAGCTGTTGCCATGGATCTCGCTGGGAGAAGCTTTGCGGATGCCGCTGTTGCTGAATTTCAGATAATCCTGGGTGTTGAAGATATTGTTATAGCCTGCCGATGCATTTACCTGGAACAGTTTGCTGGCGGGAGCATCCTTCATCACCAGGTTGACCGTCCCCCCGATGGCATCGCCTTCCATCGCCGGCGTAAGGCTCTTGCTGACCTCCAGCCTCTCCAGCAGTTCGGAAGGGAACAGGTCCAGCGGAATAAAGCGGTTCTTATCGTCCGGGCTGGGGATCTTGATCCCGTTCACGAGGGTGTTGATGTATCGTTTTTCCATTCCCCGGATGATGGGGTAGCGGCCTTCTCCCGAATTGTTGCGTTCGATGGTCACGCCGCTGACCCGTTGCAGCACATTAGCCACCGTAATATCGGGCAGGAGCTGGATATTTTTGGCGGAAACGACGTTCACCAGCTGATTGGCATGTTTCTCAATATTCCGGGTATTCCGGTCGGATGCGTTGCCCCTGGTCACCGTGACGGCCGTCAATTCAAGAATGGCCGGCTCAAGGATGATCTTCAGTTCGACGGCCTTTGGCGGGGTCACCGTTACATGCTCGCTGTGCTTTTTGTAATTGGCGTAGCTGATCTCTACTTCGTAATCGCCTGCCGCGAGGTCCTTAAAGGTAAAATAGCCGTCCAGTTTGACGAACTGTTGCCGGCCGGCCTCGAGGACCATTACCGTCGCGCCGGTCATGGGCTCGCCCGTTCTGGCGTCGAGGACGATCCCCTTGATGGTCTGGGCCCGGCCGCAGAAAAAAAGTAGCAGGAACAGAGAACACAGACAGAGCTTTGTGCAAATTGTTTTGGTGAGCATTGGGTGGGTTTTGAGCAGCAAAAGTTTGGAAAAAAACCCTGCCTCCACAGCATGTCAGGCACATTTAGCTATTTGGTAAGAATTAGCTAACGTTGATTTAACGGGTAGCACAGAATGTCCTCAGTATTCCCCCAGAATTAGCCCCATCCCGGTGGAAACCGCAGCTAAACTCAGTTTTGCTCCAGAATCGGGTCCTTATTTTGGTGGTTACTTTCATTCTTTAACCATGGGGACCCGGGTGATACCAGTAGCCCCACTATCTTTTATTCCATGACAAAAAAAATTTTCTCTCTGGCCGGTCTCCTGTTCCTGCTGATGGCCACCACCCGTCTTTCCGCCCAGCAATACACGCTCGACAAGAAGATACCGTTGCCCGGCGATGGCGGCTATGATTATCTTTCCATCGACGAGGTCAACAACCATCTCTTTGTCAGCCATGGGACCTCGGTCAATGTGGTCGATCTGGGCACAGAAAAGCCCATTGCCAGTATCGATGGCATGAAGGGTGTTCATGGGATCGCGGTGGTCAACGAGGTGAACAAGGGATTTATCAGCGATGGCAGAGACAATTCCGTCGTCGTGTTCGATCTTTCTACCTTCAAGATCATCACGACCATCGCCCTCAGCGCAAAAGGCCCCGATGCGATCATGTACGATCCCTTCTCCAAAATGGTGCTTTCGTTTAACGGGGACAACAAGAATGCTTGCGTCATCGATCCAAAGACTATGAAGGAGGTCGGCACGGTCGATCTGGAAGGCAGTCCCGAATTCGCCGTATCCGATGGGAAAGGGCTTATCTATAACAATATCGAGGACCTCAACGTCCTGAAAGTCATCGACAGCAAAAGCTGGAAAGTAAAAGCCACCTGGCCTCTTGCGCCCTGTGGCGGCCCGACCGGTCTGGCACTGGATGGGGCCGATGGCAGATTGTTCACCGGCTGTCGTACCAACAAGGGCCTGAGCGTCGTGGATATCAGCAGCGGGAAAGTGATCAGCACCATCCCCATCGGCGCCGGGGTCGACGCCGTCGTTTACGATGCGGCCGACAAGCTCGTCTTCGTATCGAACGGTGATGCCACCGCCACCATCATCCGGCAGGAGTCGGCAGATAAATATACCGTCGTCCAGACGCTGACGACCGCGCCCCGCGCCAAGACCATGGCCATGGACAAGAAAACAAAGAAGATCTATTTCAGCGCACCCGAATTCGAGCCCGGCACCCGGAAGATCGTTCCCGGAACTTTTGCCGTGCTGGTGTACAAGCCCTAATTTTCGACGGGAGGCCTGGCGAGGAAATTCTCTCCTTCCTTTGGCTTGCCGATCTTCAGCTTTCCGAATTTATAGAGGAAGTTGATGCCAAAGGACCGGTAAGGAATCCGGAGACGATTGTCGGTAAGGAAACCAACGCCCTGCTGGATGGAATGCTGGATAAGATAATTACTGAATGGATTAACGGCGACCAGCCCAAGACTGGCCTTACCGCCGGAGAACTGTTGCCGCAGGGCAAAGGTGTAGATGAGGAAGTCGGCCTGTCTTCCCTGCCAGTGGGTGCCGGAGCGGTAGTTGCCAAAGCCTTCTGCGATAAGGCCATGGGGGAACTGATAGCTGGCATTGATGTTCCACCGGTATTCAAAGCCGCTGACCCTGGCCGGTATCGAATATCTGTTTATCGTTTGCCGGTCGTACAACTGGATGTTCGGCCGGATGGTGAATCTGGGGAATGGAGAGAAGGAGCCTCCGATATTGATGCCCCAGCGGTTCTCCGAAGCGATGTTGCTGCGCTGGGTGAGGTTGACATTGGTATACGTGGAATCGCCAACCTGAAAGCTCGGATAAAAAGTCGTATAGGATTTGATATCGGGGCTGTTGTGGGTATAGACCAGCACCATGTTAAGGTTGTTATCCTTGCCTATATTGTAGTTATACCCCAGCTGAAAGTCATGCCCGATCTCCGGTTTTATATTTGGATTGCCCGTGACGATGTTCTGTGGGTCGGCGAGGTTTATAAAGGGGTTGAGGTCGCGGTATTCGGGTCTTTCCAGGCGGTAGGCATAACTGAACTTCAGCGTTTGCTGGTTGTCGAAAGTATGGGATACCGTGATGGACGGCGCCAGGTTGTTATAGTCCGGGATCCTTACATGGCCGGAATTGCTGTAATACGCTTTATTGACGGTGTACTCCGACCGGATGCCTGTTATCACATTCAGCAGATCGAAGAGCTTGAATGAGCCCGACACATATCCGGCATAGACCGAGCGCCGGAAGGTGGAGGTATAAGACTGCTGAGAGTCGAAGCTATACCTGTATTTGCCGGGATCGAAGGAGTAGACATTGGCATCGCTGATAAAGGATTCCATTTCGGTGCGAAGACCGGTCTCCAGCAAAAAGCCTTTTGATAAAGGATAGGCATAATCCAGACTAAAGGAGGAGAGGTGGTCTCTGCCGGGATTATTGCTGAAAGAGCCGGTGAAGACGGAATCATTGGTGATATATTGCTGATCCTGCCGGTAGGAACTGTTGTTCTGCCCGGCGCTGTAGAGAAAGGAGAAGCTGAGCAGTTGTCTTTCCCGGCTGAATTTCTTGCTGTAATCCACGCCGATGTCCGCGGAATTATTCTTTAGCTTATTAAATGCATTGCGCGTGCTGATCTGGTCGTACAGGCCATTGCCATTCCCATCCGTACCCGTATTGTGCTGGGTGAACAACCCGTCCGTGGAATTCCCGAACTCGTTGAAGCCAAGCGTGACCGCGATATTGTCTTTTGGGGTAAGATCCCAGTCGAGGCTGAGACCGGTGCGATACCCATACCTTAAAAAGTCGCTCCGGCCCTGTTGGCCCAGGAAATATTTGCTGCCCGATGCCGTGTCCATGGAGTTCCGGCTGTTGTCCGTCATCGTGCTGACCTTCAGCTGATCCGTGCCGCTGAAATAGCCGCTGACGGTGACATTGTTCTTTTTATAGGTGACGTTGACCGAGCCATTCTCCTGGCGCGTGCCGCCCGTGACATTGATGGCCCCGCTGATACCTTCCGACCTGGTCTTTTTGAGGATGATGTTGATCACACCGCCGGTGCCCGTGGCATCATATCTGGCGCCGGGGCTGGACATGACCTCGATGCTCTGGATCTGCGAGGCGGGGATGGATTGTAACGCATCGACGATGCTGTTGCCAAAGATGGTGGAGCGTTTGCCGTTGATGAGGAACAGTACGCTGGGGTTGCCCAGCAATTCCACATTGCCGTTGACATCGACGCTGACCTGGGGTATCTTCCGGAGGACGTCGGTGGCTACGCCGCCCTGGGAGGTGACATCGCGGTCGACGTTGTAGACGATGCGATCCACTTTGTTCTCGAGCAGGGGCCGGGAACCGGTGACGATGGCTTTTTCGAGCATCGTTGTCTTTGTGTTGAGGCCAATGGGGCCGAGGTCGGTGTCGGCGCCCACCCGACCAATAAGCAGGGCAGGCCGATAATACGTAGAATAGCCGATGTAGACGATGGTGAGCGCGTAGGGGCCTGCGGGGATGTCTTTTATATAAAACCGTCCCCGGTCGTCGGTAAGGATGCTGAATTTTGTTTGCCCTTTCAACGTGATGCTGGCTTTTTCCAGCAGAGCGCCGGTCAGGCTGTCCCTTACCATTCCGGTAAGGGCGTGGAGGCCGGGCTTATCATCCCGCTGGGCAAAAAGAAATGCAGCATTCAAAACAGCAAGGAATAGAAGCGCCGACTTTTTTATCATGGGAGATCCGTTAAGAGAAGCGGCAAGGTAGGAGCAGATTCTGTAGTATTTCTGAGCGGGAGATCTCCCTTACCGGATCAGCGATCCGAGCCAGGCGATATTTTCTTTCTTACCGGCATCCAGCAGATGCTGACAATAGTCCGTAAAGAAAACATGCTGGTTCAGGAGGCGGAGGCTGGCTTCATGCCAGTGCGGGTCCTTTTTTCCCGTGCGCATTTCCATTTCTTGTTCTACCAGCACATCCGTACGACGGAACAGGGAGGTGCCAAAATGCCAGGTGTCGGCGTCGCAGATGATCTGCTCATAGATGGATTGGGGCTGGCTGGGAAATTTTGTGGCCATGATGCATTTGCCGATGGCCGTGAGCAGGTCCGGGGGCGAGCTTTGTAAATAATATTCCATGATGAGGACGCCTCTTTCTTCGTGTCCCTTCATCTCGCCATACAGATGACCGATATCATGGAACCAGGCGGCCGAGGTGAGGATGAAGACATCGGACTCGTTCAGCAGATACCAGGCAGCGATCTCTTTGCAGTGGGCGACGACGCTTTGGGTATGCGCGAGATTGTGGTATGGATACTGGATCAGATGAGGCGATTCATAGACCTGCGTGACAATATTTTCGATATCCTTTTCTGTAGCGATGGTCTTATTTTTATCAGCCCACAACTTAGCGTTCAATTCTGAGCTAATTCTGAAGATGCAAGGCCCTCTCTTTTAGTTGTTTATGAGCTTGAAATGATGCTGCTGATCGTAGTACAGATAATGGGCGGTGAGCCCGGAGATGGCCGCTACCTGCTGGACAATGGCAAGGCCAAGCCCGATGCCATCGCCGGTCTGCCCGGTCTTGCCAAAGCGCCTGAACAAACGCTGTTCGTCGAGCGGCATATCCGGCCCGGTATTGCTGATCTCAAAAACTCCGGTCTTTACCCGGACGTTGATCTTCCCACCTGCAAAATTGTACCGGATCGCATTGCTGAACAGGTTGTTCAGCAGGATGTCCGCCAGTGCGGGATTCATGGGAATGGATACGGTGTCGTCAAGGTCTTTTATCACGCTGATCTTTTTCGACTCGATGATCTCCCCGAACTGCAGGAGCTTTTCTTTTATTTTCTGGGAAAGGCCGATGCTGGTGACATCGTTGTACTGTCCATTCTCGATCTTGGTCAGCAAAAGAAGCCCCTGGCTCAGCCTCGACATCCGCTGGATGGCCTCGTAGGCGGCCTGGACGGCCCTGCTCTGGGGCTCGGATAAGTGTTCATCCTGGATCAGCACATCCATTTTTGACCGGATGATGGCGAGGGGCGTCTGTAGCTCATGGGAGGCGTTCTCCGTAAATTCCTTCAGGTGCTGATAATCCTGATAGGCTTTTTCGGTGGCCTGTCTGAGGGTATCGTTCATGACGTTGAACTCGTCGATGCCGGTGGTCTGGAATTCGGGGTGCCCTTTTTTACCCAGCTCAAAGCTCCTCATCGCCGTGAGGGTATCATAGAACGGCTTCCACAGCCGCCGCAGCACGATCCTGTTGATCAGCAGGGAGACGATCAGCATCAGCAGGATGGTGATAAAGGTGATGGTCGCGATGGATTGCAGCATATCATCCGTCCCTTCCAGCGATTTGCTAACGGTGGCCTTATACCACTGGCCATCCACCCGGATAAAGAAATTCAACTGGCGGAAGAGCTCTTTTTCTTTTTTATTTCCGTCGGTCATCCTTATCGTGCTGAATGCTCTCCTGCCGCCGGCTTTGCCGGTCGCCAGATAGCTGATACGCTGGTCTTTGACCGTGATGACCTCGGGGAGATGCTGGTATTTTCCGACATAGGATTCGATCTCATTCTGCTCGATCTTGAGATCCTCATCCACCTGGTCTATGAGCACATACTGGAGCAGGAAATAAAAAGCGATGCCGGACAGCAGGAAGACGAATACCGTCGCCAGCAAATTGATACGGCTATATCGGGTGAATAATTTCATGGTGGCTACACGGTAAATTTATACCCAAGACCGTAAATGGATTTTATATAATCGGGACAGCCCGCCTGGAGCAGCTTTTTCCGGAGGTTCTTGATATGCGTGTACAGGAAATCATAATTGCCGGTCATATCCATCTCGTCGCCCCAGAGGTGCTCGGCGATGGCGCCTTTGCTGATGACCCTGTTCTTGTTGCCCATAAAATACAGCAGCAGATCGTATTCCATGCGGGTGAGGATGATGGACTTCCCTTTTACGCTGGTCGTCTTATCGGGTATGTTCAGGACCAGGTCATCGATACGGATGATGTTCTTGCCGCCAAAGGACTTTCTCCGGATGATGGCGTTTACCCGTTCGGCCATCTCGGACAGATGAAAGGGCTTGGCCAGGTAGTCATCGCCGCCCGTCCTCAGCCCATTGATCTTGTCATCCACGGAATTCCTCGCGGAGATGATCAGCACCCCATCCGGCTTGTCATTCGCCTTCAGCTCCTTCAGGATCTCCAGGCCATTCCCGCCCGGCAGGCTGATATCCAGAATAATGCAGGAATAGTCGTACAGCGATATCTTTTCCATGGCCGTGCTGAAATCATAAGCCGTTTCGCAGATAAAGCTTTCGGAGTTCAGGTATGCGCAGATACTGTTGGAAAGCTCTTTTTCGTCCTCTATTATTAATAATTTCATATTATCCGGTGTGTAAATATGTAAATTAAATCTGAGGGAATGCTGAAGTGGGAAAGGCTGTGGTCGAATTTAATGGATTAATAGTAGATTTGAGAACTTTGTCCAGCAACTTTATGGTTATGAAAATCTTTATTCTTGTCATCCTGCTGTTTTCGCTGGCAGCATGCCATCAACCGTCGGCGCCTATCCAAAACCTACAGGCACGGGTCGATAGTCTGCAACGGGAACTGCGCAACAGCTACAGGCCCGGACTCGGTGAGTTTATGTCCGGCATCCAGGTACATCACGCAAAACTGTGGTTTGCGGGACAGGCCGGCAACTGGAAACTATCGGATTTTGAGACGAAGGAGATCCGCGAGACGATTGACGATATTCAGGCCTGGTGCAAGGATCGTCCGGAAGTGGTCAATATCCCTATCCTGACACCGCCCCTGGACAGTATCGATGCTGCGGTAAGGAACAGGAGCATAGCGCAATTTAAAAGCGGATTTGTTTTGCTGACGAATACCTGTAATACCTGTCATCAGGCGACAAAGCATGCATTCAATGTTATCCAGATCCCATCGACCCCTCCGTTCACCAATCAGGTCTTTCAGAATCGGACGAAATGAGCAGGACCAGCCTGAAGGAACTTGCGTGGTTATTCCTCAGACTGGGGCTGACTGCATTTGGGGGTCCGGCCGCACATATTGCCATGATGCAAAAGGAGGTGGTGGACAACCGGAAATGGATGGATCATCAGCATTTCCTTGATCTGATCGGCGCTACGAACCTGATCCCCGGCCCGAACAGTACGGAAATGGCAATCCATATCGGCCATGAACGAGGGGGCTGGAAAGGATTGATCGTTGCGGGGTGCTGCTTTATCCTTCCCGCCGTGCTGATCACCGGAGTGATCGCCTGGCTTTATCAGCAATACGGGCAATTGCCGCAGGTGAGGCCGTTTATTTATGGGATCAAGCCCGCCATTATCGCCATCATCCTGGCTGCGGTCTTTCCCCTTGCGCGAAAGGCCCTGAAGACAGTGGAGCTCGGGATCATGGGGGGATTTGCGCTGGTTGCCGCCATGGCGGGTCTGAATGAGCTGGTGGTCATGTTCGGGGCCGGGCTGATGTTGTCATTGTGGTATGTCAGCAGCCGGCCCGGTAAAGGCCTGAAGAGCTGGCTGCCGGGCTTGTTCCTGAATATCCCAGGTTTTTCACAAGCCGATCTCCATATATTCCTGATCTTCCTAAAGATCGGCGCCTTGCTGTATGGCAGTGGATATGTGCTCTTTGCATTTTTAGACAGTGAGCTGGTTGCAAAAGGGATGCTATCCCGGACGCAGCTGTTGGACGCCATTGCGGTGGGGCAGTTTACGCCCGGGCCGGTATTTTCTTCCGTGACGTTTATTGGCTGGCAAATGAACGGGCTGCCGGGCGCCGTATCGGCAACGATAGCGGTCTTTCTCCCTTCCTTTTTATTCGTAGCGTTGTTGAACCCACTCGTTCCCATGATGCGGAGATCGGGGTTGTTTTCCGCCTTTCTTGACGGGGTGAATATAGCCGCCGTGGCCATTATCCTTACCGTGTGTATCCATTTTGGCATGGAAACGATCGGGGACTGGAGAACGATCCTGATCGCGGCCCTTAGCCTGTTGGTGACCTTCCGGTTCCGGAAAGTCAATACGGTATTTGTGATTGCGGGAGCAGCCATCCTGGGGTATGCCTTATTGCTTATCCCGTGATGATGCGCGCCGGCGAGAATAGGATTGGATGCTCGTCACGGGTAATATATTCCACATTTACATTCCAGCCCGTTCCTTTTATCCCATAAGCAGCCCCTGAACGGGTGCGCACTACAGCCGTATTCAATGGCATGAGATTATAGGAAAATGAATAAACTTGCCAACTGCTCAGGGCTGCATTAAAAACATCAACAATATGAAAAAGTTATTGGGATCAATTCTGCTCATGACCGTCTCCGCCTGCTGTATGGCACAGGATAGCCTCAAAATGAACGATACGAGTGCAAGCATACTGGATAGTTCGCTGATAAACGGCAACCCCCTGAAGGATTGCGTTATTATGAAAAATGGGCAGATGATGGTCATGAAAAATGGTCAGACGATGAAACTAAACCGGAGCATGACGATGCAGAAAGGCGTTGTGGTCATGCCGGATGGAACGGTAACGATGTCGAATGGAAGCAAGAAACAGCTGAAAGACGGGCAGTGCGTCTATATGGATGGGAAGATCGGCTGGATGAAAAAAAATTGGAATGGACCTGCGCCCGACAGCACCATGAAGAGGTGAGTTTTTATAACCGGTCTTCTGTCAATTTTCTCTCTGTAATATCCTGGGTGGCGCCAACTATACGTATTGCGCAGTTATTTCCGTCATAAATTATCTGCCCACGATCGTGAACATGGGCATATTCGCCGTTTGCTCTTCGAAACCTGTATTCATCTTCCCAAACACTGTCCGTTCCCTGGGTGATGATTTTATTTAACCTCGTCAAAACGCGTTCTCTGTCCTCCGGATGTACCCGGCTCTCCCAGAAAGTCTGGGGGATCAGGGCATTTTCAATCTGGTAGCCAAAAACTCTTTTATGGCCCCCATCTATCCAAAGGAACTCCTTGTTGGCGAGATTCCATTCCCAAAGACAATCGCTCGTAACGACGATGACCGAACGATAAAGTTCAATCAATGTTTTTAGTTGCTGCTCAGGATGTTCGGGACGGACCGGTTGACTCCCACTTCTGAAAGAGACGGATAATGTGTTTTGACAATAATAGGTAATTACATTAAACCAGGCGCCCATCTCCGTCCAAAATTCCTCAAAATGAGGAGGGATGTCCGTTAAAAATGCGTTATGGTAAACGGCGTAAAAATCTGAAGGAATGGAGGCCGAAAATGTTTCCCATAAATTATTTCCAATTATATCTTTTGCCTGCACGCCCAATAAAGATTCTGTGGTCTTATTCCAGTATTTTACTATCCAATCTTGATCCACGGTGAAGAACCCATTCGAAAAACTTTCTGCAAAAAGGCTTTGTGGGTATTCGCTTTTATGGCGCCTCTTGCCGGTATCCTTATTCGTCAGGGGTTTTACAGTCATATGCTTGGTTCGTTTAGTAATTCAATGGAAGAAAAAGCCCTGCTGCTACAGGGCTTTTCTCTGACTAAACCGGAATGGTTATACTAGGGATGACGTTCTCATTGAGCGTATATTACTGCACTCAATTCCCACCGGCTCATTATGATTATTATGAATTTATAATACTATAAAGATGATCTCTTTTTTGGTACTGAGTGTTATACTACTAAAGATATACGTTATATCATTCACATCTTCCAAGCAGCAGATCCAGGTAATTCATTGAGATTATTTTATAGGCATAGTAGATCTACGATATTTAGTATGGTAGTTTTACGATAAAGTGGCGTATCTGTCTGCCGGACCTTCCATTAAACGGACTTTAAAAAGTGTGAACGATGCAACCCTTTCGCACAATTGTATAACACTCCCAGATCTTTCGGGCAGTACCTTTTGGAATAAAGGCTGTTTTAAAAAAGCAGCGTTATCCTTTATCGCAAAAGAATCAACATCTGGTCATATGGAAAAAGTAAACATCGCGATGGCCGCGCAAACATCCCTTACCAGCTGGCGCTCGATGCTCGCGAAAAACGATTTTACCGAATTGCCTTCGATCATCGCGGCCGACGCCGTTTTTTACTCGCCGATCGAGTGGCATCCCTATCCGGGACGCGATCTGGTTTGTCTCTTGCTGGCTGGGGCTGCCGGCGTTTACGAGGATTTCACCTATCACCATGAATTTGCCGACGGCGAAAATGCCGTCCTCGAATTCAGCGCCCATATCGGCGAGATTGACATGAGAGGCGTTCACCTCATCCGCTTCAACGCCGCAGGTCAATTTGTGAATATTGAAAAGATGCTGCGCCCAGAGGAGGGCGTCAAAGCGCTTGGTCATGCGATGGGGGCGAAGATCGGGCCACAAGCGAAAGCGGCGCTTGCCCATCTGCATGTCGGCTAAGTCGGCTTTGTCAACAGGAATTCTTGCGGATGGATCTTCCCCAGACCTGTGAATTATATAATTTATTCTTTGATGTGTATAACCTATTTCAAGGAGAAATGAACAACTTTACGTATTCAATAGGTATCGACCATTCCATTTCTATATCTGACGGTTTCAGTTTTAAGGTTAGCCCTCTGCACGGAGGGCTTTTTTGTGACATAACACCCCACGATTCCAGTTCACTTCACTTCTCATGCCGCCCTCCCCATAATGGGCAATGAATTCTACACGTATGATCTGCTGATAACATCAAGGTTAGGCCATACCGATTTTGGAAACTCAAAAGCCTGCCATTAGAAGACCAGGAAGCTGGCATGTTGATTGAGATCAATTGTCCAAGCTCTTTTTTAAATATTGTCCTTTCAATTCTTCTTTTCCTAATCCTGGGCGCTATGAAAAAGATATTGGTCGTTGATGATGACAAAGATTTATTGGTGAACATGAAGGCGTTCCTGAAACGGCAAGGCTATGAGGTGGCGGTCACTACCTCCTGCGAAGAAGGCTTGCAGATCCTAAACTCCTTCAAGCCGGATCTGATCTATATGGATATTGATGTCGGAAAGGAGGACGGAAGAGAGATGTGTCGTAAAATAAAGTCACAGGCGGAATACAAACATATCCCGGTAATTCTCATTTCCGCCAATCACGATGCATTGCAATTATACAAGGATTATGGGGCAAATGCATTCCTCGAAAAGCCCTTTCAATTGTCCAGTTTTCTGAGCACATTACAGAATCACTTGTCCTGAAGACAGGAATAGGTTATCCATAACTTTCCTGAATCTTCCTCCCCAGGCCACTTGCTTACCTTTTGCATACCCCACAGGAGCCGCCTTCTTTGGCGCAATGTTTACAATACTTGCAATTTTTACAGGCCCGGCAATTTTTTGCACCAGTGCAGGTGGCAGTGGAGTGGGTGAGACGAAGCACGGTAAAGGAAAGTAAAAAAGCAGAAACAGCTAAAAGGAGGAGTGTAAAAAAAGTCTTTTTCATATGTCGCTGGTTTAGGTGAGGAAAAGGTACAAAAAAAGACGCATCCTTGCAGCACTTCCGGTTCCCCACCGCAGCCCCTACCCTGAAAGCATCAAAAATGCCTGATTTAATAGGTGGAATCCGTTAGTTTCTAAAAAAGATGCCCAAACAAACACTTATCTGTTGGGAGAGGCGTTATGTTCGCAGTACATCCATTCAATCATCCAATTCATCCAAACCCTTGCATGTTGTGAAAAACCCCTACCGTAATTCAATCCCTTCTTTTACCTTTTCTGTGCTTGTAGCTTCCGTCAAGCTCGATCTTTTTACCCGGATGCTGTTCATGGGACGCCGGAAAAAGACCAGATACCTGACCCGAACTTTTTTTCAGCAAAGCCGGTCCCGCCTCTCCTAGGTTCATAGATGCGCCGGCTCAGTGCCCTCTATTCCACCTTGAGACTCTTAGCCGGGTTTTCGAGCGATGCCTTCCAGGTCTGTGATATGATGGTAATAAGCCCAAGGCTTAATAAGAAAATAAAACAAAGCACAGCGGCGGGCAGCCCATATCCGGCACGGCTCAGAAAGTTCAGCTGAAATAAAAAGCTGAGGGTATAGCCGATCGGGACTCCGATAGCCCCGGCGATCAGCAGCAGTTTTACAAACCCCTTTGACAGCAGGCTGACGACTTGTTGCTGACTGGCGCCGATCACTTTGCGGATGCTGATCTCCTTTCTTTTTATTTCCACGCTGTAGATGACCAGCCCCAGCAAACCGAGGGAGGCAATGCTGACGGTCATAAAGGCGAGATAACCCAGCAGGGAGATCGTCGTGCGCGGCGTGTCATTATTTTCCAGATCATCGTCCAGCCAGGAAGACGTAAAGGTCTGTGAAGGCGCCAATGTTTTCCAGATCCGGGCGATGCGGTCGGTGACGGATTGTTTGTCGGAGGGGTCCACGGAGATGAAAAGATAATTATACGAGCCCTTTTTATTGCGGAAGGCCATCGGGTCGATGGGCTTGCCCGCATTTTCATATTCAAAATCATTTACGACACCGACGATCTGCAGGGAAGTGCTGTCGTTCACCCAGAGTTTATTTCCCAACGCTTTTTCGGGCTCCTTAAACCCAAGGATCCGGGAAGCCTTTGCATTGATGATCACGGTCTGTTCCGACGCGGTATCCGTCCCATCGGTAAAATTTCTTCCGGCCAGCAGGCCGATCTTCATATCCGGTATAAAATGGCGGTCGGCAAAAAAATAATTGAGGGTCAGGGAGCCTTTCTGGCTGTTGTCGATCCATCCGGGACCCCGCATGCCGTTATAATGCGGCGTGAAGCTGGTGGACAGACCGCTAACGGATTGCACGCCGCTGGTGGCAGCGATCGTCTGGGCGGCAATTTTTTCATCGGCGCCATTGAGAGGGACGACCAGCACATTATCCCGTTTGAACCCGTGATCCGCGGCAGCCATGAAGGAGAACTGCCGGTAAAAAGCAAACAAAAAGATAATGATCACCAGCGAAAGACTGTATTGAAAGACGATCAGGGTCTTTTGCAGCCCGATCTTGCCGAAGATCTTTGCGGTGGAGAGATTTTTCAGCACCCGCAACGGCCTGAAGGCGGAGAGAATCCACGCCGGCGCGATCCCTGCGACGAGCCCCGCAAACAGCGTAAAGCCCAGCGTGTACAAAAAATAGGGGAGGTTGTAGCGGAAGGAGGAAGGGATCATTTCATAGCCGTCATTGAACGGGGCATACCGGATGATAAAGGACAGCAGGATCCACGCAAAGCCCGATGCGACAAAGGCGAGCAGGCAGGCTTCCACGATATACTGGGTGAAGATCTGATGTCGTTTGGCGCCCGATATTTTCCGGATACCCACTTCTTTGGCCCTCGTAAGGGCGCGGGCAACCGTCAGATTGGTATAGTTGAAGCAGGCGGCAAAGAGCAGGAGCAGGGATACGATGATGCCCGTCCAGAGTTTGGACCATGACGTGCCGCGCCCGATGTCATTATAGATATTGTCGGGAGCCGGCCTTATTTTTTCTATCGGCTGGGTAAGAAAGGACAACTGCCCGTTCTTATCATACCGGTTGACGGCTGCGGCAATGGCATTGATCTGACCGTTGAGGGTAGTTTTCCCAGCTCCGGGTTTCAGCAGCACATAGGTATAGGCCACCCGGCAATCCCCCCACTCGTTGCGTCTGTCCGGCAATTCCTTATTCAGGACCAGCTGCGGTACCGCAGAAATGGAGCTGTATGCGTCGAAATCGATATGTGATTTTCCGGGATTATCCGCCAGCACACCGGTGACGATAAAATTTCCCCGATGGTCGAGCCGGATGGTCTTACCCATCGGGTCCGCAGTGCCAAAGAATTTTGTGGCCGTGCTTTTTGACAGCACCATACCATTGGGATCCTTAAGCGCCGTTGCGGGATCGCCGGCGGCGAGTCTGAATCCAAAAATGTTGAAAAAGGAAGATTCCGTAAAGGCGCCGCGAAGGGTCAGCTCCTTCGAACCCCAGTGTGCAGCGCCATTCAATACCGGATAAAGATTAACGGTCTGCGCGATGTCTGCCGTATCGGTCTTTAACAGATCATACAAGGGCAGGGGAGTGCTCGCCAGCGTCCATTGCTCGCCGGTCTTTTTATGATAGCTGCTGATGACACGGAAAGTCCGGTCGGGAAAGGGATGAAAGCGGTCATAACTCAGCTCATCCTGGAGGATCACCAATTCCATCATGCCCACGGACATGCTTAATCCCAACCCGAAAATATTGATAAAAGAGATCAGCTTGTTCCGCTTCAGGCTCCGGTAAGCGATCTTGATATAGTTCCCGATCATGCGACAATTTTAAGAATAAGATACAGAAATCATCCCATTTGGCAATGGATTGGGATTCAAGGCATTGCCTTGCGACGACCGGTGCAGGGTGACCGAAACCGGACGATGGGTGTGCGGATATGGTACAATGGGTGGGGGAAAGTTAATAAAATGAGAAAATGACCGGCCGGACCATTGCGGGCTAGGGCGGTTACCGATCAAATGTTATTTTAATGCCGGATCATAAGACAACACTCCATGCGTAAAGCCAGCTGCTGTTATGGGTTATTGTTTTTCGTTTTTCCAGCTGTTGGAATGGCGCAGCAAAACCTGACGGGCAAGATCGTTAAAAGAGGCAGTCCGGAAGTATTGACGGGCGTTACCGTGCTGAATGTTCATCAGGGAAAACATAATCTGTCCGATGCCGGAGGAAATTATAAGATCCCTGCTGCGGTTGGAGATACGATCATTTTCTCTTCCGCGGGCTACCGGCCCGATACGATGCTGGTGGCGGACTATATGCTTGCAGAGAGCTTTCTGGTCGCGCTTGATCCCAATGTCATGAGCCTGAAAGCGGTAAAGGTGGATGAGCTGCGGAATTATCAGATGGATTCGATAAAGCGAAGAGAGGATTATGCCTTTATCTTAAATAAGAAACATCCGGTCAGACTGATGAATGAAAAAAGGGCGGCGGATGGGCCGGGGTTCAGCTTCAGCCCGATCGGCTATTTTTCAAAAGGGGAGAGGCGCAAAAGAAAGTTGAAGAAGCGATTGGCGCAGGAGGAAGAGGATTATTATATCGACTACAAGTTCTCGCCTGCCAGAGTAGCGCAGCTCACAGGGCTGAAAGGCGCCGCCTTGCAAAAATTCCTCGTCCGCTACCGGCCCTCTTACAAATGGTGCAGAAATGCGAATAACCAGGATATATTGCTGTATATCAATGAGAAAAGGAAGTTATTCGGAAAGACTTGATATGAAACAATCATTTTTTTGGCAACCAACCTGATTCATAGTACTTTTGCCGTCCACATCGCGAAGTAGAGCAGCGGTAGCTCGTCGGGCTCATAACCCGAAGGTCGGAGGTTCGATCCCTCCCTTCGCAACAAAGGGCCTCTCCGTTGAGAGGTTTTTTTATTTAAGGTCGGGCCGGAGGCGGGGACTGGCCGGAAAATCGGTTGAGAAGCCTGGATTGTGGGAGGGCGCTCAGAAGCATTAAACATGAAAGTCGGATTTGTAAACATATTTGGTAAACCGAACGCCGGTAAGAGCACGCTTCTCAACGCGCTGATGGGCGAGAAATTGGCCATCGTGTCGCCCAAGGTGCAGACCACCCGCCACCGGATCAAGGGGATCCTGACGGAAAAGGACTATCAGATCGTATTCTCCGACACCCCGGGGATCATCGAGCCAAAGTACAAGCTGCATGAGAAGATGATGCAGGCCGTGAGGAATTCGCTGGAAGATGCCGATCTCGCCTTGTTACTGGTCGATATCAACGACAACTGGGAGGAAAACGATCAGCTTTTCGCTTCCCTGCGCCTGAAATCTCCCGCCATCATCGTGCTCAACAAGACGGACAAGACGGTAGGGTCGGACAAAACAAAGCTGGAGCAGGCAAAGGTTTTTTTTGAGGGCAAACCGTATTGCCTGAAAGTGGCAGCCATCTCCGCCCTGAAAAAATCGAATGTACCTCAGCTGCTGGACCTCGTGCTGGAACAATTGCCGGAGGGACAGCCTTTCTTCGATACGGATGACCTGACCGACCTGCCCACCAAGTTCTTTGTGGGCGAGATGATCCGGGAAAAGATCTTTCTCTTTTATGGTGACGAGATCCCCTACCATGCCACCGTGCTGGTGCAGGAATTCCAGGAGAAGACGACCCTGACCAAGATAAGGGCCGATATTGTCGTGCAGCGCGAAACGCAGAAGGGGATCATCCTCGGCGAGGGTGGCAAGATGATCAAGAAACTGGGCACCGAAGCCCGTAAGGATATCGAGGCCTTCCTGGACCGGAAGGTCTTTCTGGAACTGTTCGTAAAGGTGAGACCGAAATGGCGCGACAATGAGATTTTTTTAAAAGAATACGGATACAATTAAGAGGCTGGCGCGTGGGAGTGCCGGCGATAACAAAAGCATTATGAGTGGATTTACAGTTGCCATCGTGGGTAGGCCAAATGTTGGCAAGAGTACGTTTTTCAACCGCCTGCTCGAGCAGCGGAAGGCCATCGTGGATGATGAGAGCGGCGTGACCCGCGACCGGCAATATGGGATTGCCGACTGGAATGGTAAGTCCTTTAACCTGATCGATACCGGCGGATTCGTCCCCAACAGCGATGATGTCTTTGAGATAGAGATCAAAAAACAGGTGCTGATCGCGTTGGAGGAGGCAAATGCACTGATCTTTATGGTCGACACGGCTACCGGGATCACCAATCTGGACGAGGCGATGGCCGATGTGCTGCGCCGGACCGTCAAGCCCGTCTTCCTCGTCGTAAATAAAGTGGACAACAGCGACCGGCTGCTGGAAGCCACGGAATTTTACAGCCTGGGGTTTGAAAATATCTTCTTCGTCTCTTCCATGACCGGCAGCGGCACAGGCGATCTGCTGGATGCGATTACGAACCTGATCGAAGAAAAAGGAGTAGAGGAAGAAGGCAGCCTGCCGAAATTCGCCATCATGGGCCAGCCGAATACGGGGAAGTCTTCCCTGCTGAACGCCCTCATCGGTCAGGAACGCACCATCGTGAGCGAAATCGCCGGTACGACCCGGGACACGATCCATACCCATTACAACCTGTTCCATAAAGATTTTATCCTGATCGATACCGCTGGTATACGCCGTAAGACCAAGGTGCATGAAGACCTTGAATTTTACTCCGTGATCAGGGCCATCAGGGCCATGGATGAGGCGGATGTATGTCTGCTGCTGATCGACGCCTCCAAGGGCATCGCTGCGCAGGACCTCAGTATTTTCAGCCTGGCCGTAAAAAAGGGAAAGGGCATCGTGCTGCTCGTCAACAAATGGGACCTCATCGAGAACAAGGAGACCAATACGGGGAAAGAATACGAGAAGGACCTGAAAGGACGGCTGGCCCCTTTTACGGATGTGCCGATCCTGTTTATTTCCGCGAAGGACAAGACCCGGATCTATAAATCCATCGAGCTGGCGCTGGAAGTATATGACAACAAGCACCGCAAGGTGCCCACCTCCGAATTGAATGAAGTCATGCTCAAGGCGGTGGAATCCTATCATGCACCGGTGGTGAGGGGTCACGCGCTGAAGATCAAATACGTGACGCAGCTGCATACGCCCGTGCCTTCGTTCGCCTTTTTTTGTAACTACCCCGAGGATGTCAAGCAGCCATACCGGAACTATCTGGAAAACCAACTGCGGGAAAACTTCAATTTTACCGGCGTTCCGCTGCGGCTTTTTTTCCGGAAAAAATAGCAACTTTTAAAAAAAGCGGTTACCTTAGCGCGCATAAAACCAACGAAATGAAGAAATTATTTACCATCCTGGCCGTAGCTGTTGCTATGACCGCCTGTAACAACAGCGGTGAGTCTTCCAATGATTCCACCGCCAAAGCAGCTGCCGACACTGTCAAGGCTGCTACCGATTCCGGTATGAAAAAAATGGACAGCATGCCCGATTCTTCGAAAATGAAGATGTCTGCTGACACCTCATCGAAAACGAAGTAAGCGGTAGCGAACGCAGGGAGACCGCTGAAAAAACATTTAGCGCGAAGTAAGTCAACGTAATAAGCGATTACAGTTAACCTCTCCGATATAAAAAAACCTTCCATACGGAAGGTTTTTTTATGCGCCGCCGGATCGGCCCGGTGCGGGGCGACAGCGATCGGGCGGCGACCCTTATAATTTGAATTTCTGGATGACCCCTTCGGCCTCTTTGCGGTATTGTCTCAACGCCGACCGTTCCTGCCGGATAAAGCCATTGTCCTGCAAAGGTCCCACCACCGCATTCATTTCTTCCGCCGAGCTGTAGACCATTTTCCGGAATGGGTTCGTATAATCCTTTGCCCGGGAGTCATAGATGCCTTTCGTCATCCATTCTTTTGTGGCTATGCTCTGCTGGATCAGTTCCCGGAAAACAGCTTTGCCGGCCCTTTTCAGATGAATGCCTTTCACTTCTTTCAGGGCTGCCAGTGCGTGCGCCAGCTTGTCCTGACCATAGTTTTCTCCCTGCACTTTATAGAACTGATGGATCTGGTCCCATTCTCTGATCCTGCCACTGCGGATCTGTTGCAGCATTTTTTCCATTTCGGTCTCCCGGATGAGCTGGCCCCCGGCATTGGTCCATTTCGCAAGGACAGGGGTGGCGGGAAGCGCCTGTTGCAGCGCTTCAAGGCTGGAAAGCTTCCGGGCTTTTATAAAGGACAGCAACTGACTTGCGGCATGCCAGGCGATCAGTTCCCGGAAAAGATGATAGGCCTGATGGACTTTTATCAGCCGGGTCTTCCGCTCTCCATTCTCAAACCCTTCGGCGAGGATCTCCAGCGCATCGACCTTATCCTGGGGTCCTTCCAGCAAACCGGCGCCGATGGCGTCGAGCTGCTCGTCGGATTGTTTCTTTGTTTTTTCCTGCAGCCTTGCCTGGGCTTTTCCTGTATAGAGCCTGAACAAGGCAAGGGCTTCGACCATTTCATTGATGCTGTCCGGCGCCAGAAAATCGGATTCCAGCAGCTGGGTCTTGTCGGTGCGTTTGTCCCTGTCCTGGTATTTCCAGGAATTGCGGGCCAGCGCATACATATTGTGCAGGAACCAGTAAGCCGGCATTACGACCAGCTCATCCGTGCTGACCTCGTTGCTCACCAGGGAGAAGGGGATGGGTATATTCAGTTCCGCGGGATAATCGCCTTTGGCAAGGATCGTAAAAGAGGCAAACTGCGAATTGTGTTTCAGGCTGACGCAGAGCCCCGGCCAGAACCCGCGCCCGGCAACGATCTCCCCGTCCGGGCTTCTGGAATTATGGTTGGAGCCGATCGTTGCGCCCGCGGCCATATTGCTCTGTCCCATCACAAGGGCGGCACAGAGAAAGGAATTGTTATGGTGCTGTTCGTGCGCCGGAAAGATCAGCGAGTTGAGCACTTCGCAGCAGGAGATGGTGGAATTATCGCCAAGATAGGAGTTGATCAGTCTGGCGCCATATTTCAGCTGGGAATGAGAGGCCATGATAAAACGGACGGCCTTTACCCCATAGAAGACCCTGCATCCAAACCCGACGATGCCGTTCACCAGCTCGCAGCCTTCGCCGATCTGGGATTTTGCTTCGGGAGAGGAGTTGATGGTGAGGTTCTTCAGCTTGTTGGCGCCTTTGAGATAGGCATCGCTGCCGATCCAGACGTCCTTGATGATCTTGCAGTTCTTGATGACGGTGCGGTCGCCGATCTTGCCGTAGTATCCGCGCCGGTTGTCGAATTTTTTCTCCGTGAACTCCTTGAATTTTTCCTGGATGGTCTCATCGTCGCGGTGCCGGCTCCAAAGCCAGGCGTCTCCGGGCAGCATGCCGTTGAAGGGAATGATGCTGCGACCGCCATTCTCGTTGCAGACTTCCAGCCGGATGCGTATGGATTCCCCTTCGCCTTCCTTGAGGATGCCATTCCCGAATTTAGCATAGTCGGTGGTCGTCAGCTCATTGGTATTGACGATCATCACGTCGTTGCCGATGATATAGTGTGACAGATAGTTGGTGTTGTCGATGGAGACGTTATCCCCGAAATCGCAGCTGATGATGGTGCTGTTGTACAGACCGACGGGCCGGCGCAGGCTGTGGAATTCCAGATAGAAAGGCTCCAGCTTGCCGATACGCACCAGCCCGAAGAACTTGCAGTTCTGTACGAGTTCGGGGGCGAAGGAGTCCGAAACCAGGATATGGTTCCAGTTGGAGGAGGTGTTGCGGTTGCGCACCAGCACCTCTATTTCATAGGCCGTCAGCTGGCGGTACCGGATGCCGTTGCGGTTCTGCTGGTCGCGCAGATAATATTCGTCTTTGCCTTTTGGCAGATAAGGGCTGTCGATAAAATTATAGCCTAAGGAGTAGATCGGGCTTTTCTTGATTTCATTCATAAAGAATATTAAAGTACTGGTTGCGGAATTTACCGGCCAGCGTTTCTTCCGGTCATTGGGTTGGCGGATGGCAGCCGTCGGGTCGCCTCTATTCAACGGTCACGCTCTTGGCGAGGTTCCTTGGCTTGTCCACATCGCAGCCCTTGGCGACCCCGAGATAATACGCGAACAATTGCAGCGGAATAACGCTCAGCAACGGCGCGAGCAGCTCATCCGCTTCGGGAACGGGCATGATATCGTCGGCCATTTTCGGGATCAGCTCATCGTCCTGGCTGATCACGGCAAGCACCTTTCCTTTTCTGGCCTTGATCTCCTGGATATTGCTCACGATCTTTTCGTGATAGGCATCCTTGGTGGCGACGAACACGACGGGCAGGGTCTCGGTGACGAGCGCGATGGGACCATGTTTCATTTCGGCGGCGGGATAGCCTTCCGCGTGGATATAGCTGATCTCCTTCAGCTTGAGGGCGCCTTCGAGGGCTATCGGGAAATTATATCCGCGGCCGAGATAGAGCGCGTCGCCTGCATCTTTGTATTTGATGGCCAGTTTCTGGATGGCCGGGCTGGTCTTAAGCACTTCTTTTACTTTATCGGGTATGGCATGCAGCTCGCTGAGCAG
>DATHHO010000149.1:0-12094 GCA_035317125.1 Puia sp. | reverse complement strand
CCAAGGGCGCAAGGCAGCAGCGGGTGATGGCAGCCCATCAGGTGATCATGCTGCTGGGCGACAACCTGAATGATTTTATGCCGGTCTTTGAGAAGAAGGCCATCGGGGACCGGTTTACCGAGACGGATAAACAAAAAGAGGAATGGGGCAAAAAATTCATCGTACTGCCCAATCCGGTATATGGCGAATGGGAGAATGCGGTCTATGATTATGAGCATGGTCTGACCCCGCAGCAAAAGGAGGCCAGGCGGATGGCGAAACTAAGGGAGTAGATGCGGATCTTTTTACTCATTCCTCAGACTTTCCACGGGGTTGGCCAGGGCGGCCTTCACCGATTGGAAACTTATCGTCAGGACGGCGATGACGATCGCACCCAGGGCGGCGGACACCAGCACCCACCATTGGATGCCCTGCCGGTAGGCAAAACCCTGCAGCCATTTGTGCATGGCCCACCAGCCCAGCGGCGCTGCGATAAAGATCGAGACGATCACCAGCTTTATAAAATCTCTGGACAACAGCACCGTGATCACGGTCACGCTGGCGCCCAGCACCTTGCGGATGCCGATCTCTTTATTACGCCGCTCCGCCGCGTATGCGGCCATGCTGAACAACCCGAGGCAGGCGATGAACAACGCTAAGATGGTAAAGCAGAAGAACAGTTTCCCTACCCGCTGTTCCGGCAGATAGGCGGCATTGAAATCCTCATCCATAAAAGAATACTCGAAACGCTGATCGGGCGACAGCCCATTCCATACCCGTTCGGTCCTTGCCAGAAAAGACTTCATTTCTTTTGCGTCCGACCGTATGCTCAGCGCCCCCTTGCTCTCGGACAACATCATCACCACGGGCGTAATGTTATCGCGCAGAGAGCTGAAATTAAAATCCTTCAGCACCCCGATGACGGAATATTCTTTTACCGGTTTTGTCGAATCGTCGCCGGGGATATATAATTTCTTGTTCAGCGGATCGCCGGAATAACCCAGCATCCTCGCAGCCGTCTGGTTGATGATCAGGGTGGAGGAGTCGGTCGGGAGCTGGCTGGAAAAGTTCCTGCCTTTGTCCAGCTTCATGCCCATCGTTCCGAGGTAGTCCTCATCCACCGGCCAGATCTCGGTAAACAACGCACTTTTCGTGTCGGCTTGCTTTCTGGTGAATACGGCGTTCGGAGACCTGAAGTCGCCTGTCGGCAGGAAGCTGCTCAGGCTTGCATTCCTGACTTCGGGAAGCTGTTTGATCTGCTGCTTGAAGATCCTTGCACTCGCCAGCACATTCACATTCTTTACCACCAGCACCCTGTTGCGGTCGAACCCCAGGTCCCTGTTCTGAATATAATGAAGCTGATTATAAATGACCAGCGTACCGATAATGAGGAAAATGGAAATAGAGAACTGGAAGACCACGAGGATGTTGCGGAGACTCCCGCCCTTGCTGCCGGTCGCGGGAGTTCCCTTGAGCACATGGATCGGCCGGAACCCGGACAGGAAGAAGGCGGGATAGGACCCGGCAATGACCCCAACCACCACCACGATACCAAAAAGCAAAGGGAGCAGTCTGATCAGGCTGACCGCCGAAACGGTCAGCTGTTTTCCTGCCAGCTGCGAAAACAGCGGCAGCAGGGCCCAGGACACCAACGCGGCGATGACCGTGGCAAAAAAAATGATCAGCAGCGATTCGGAAAGGAACTGCCCGATCAGCTGTCTGCGGGACGACCCCAGCACCTTACGCACGCCCACTTCTCTCGCACGGCCGGCGGAACGCGCCGTCGAAAGGTTCATAAAATTAATACAGGCGATCAGCAGCACAAACAAGGCTATGGCGGAGAAAATATAGATATGATCGATGCTGTTGTTGCTGCCCAGTTCATACTGGCGGTTGGAACGGAGATGAATGTCCGTCAGCGGGGTCAGGTTCAGCGTGATCGAAGACCCGCCTTGTTCGAGCCTGGCATAATTTTCCTGGCCAACGGATTTTCTGAACAGCGCTGTAAATCCGGCATCCAGTTTTTTGGGATCTGCTCCTGGCTTCAGCAACACATAGGTGCTGAAGCTGAAATTCTCCCAGACGATCTCCTTGCTTAGTGCAAAGGAAGGCATGGAGATAAAGTAGTCGAAATTGAAATGCGACTGCGAAGGGATATTGCGGATGACGCCGGTGATCTTATAATCCTTGTTGCCGCTGACCAGATGAAGGGTCTGTCCGACGACATCGGTCCTGGAAAAATATTTTTCGGCAGCCCGTTCGGTGAGCACGATACAGTCCGGCGCCGCCAGCGCGCTGTGCGGATCGCCGTGGAGCATCGGCAGCGTAAAAATAGCAAAAATGCTGCCGTCGGCATAGGCCACTTTCCTTTCCTGCACATTCTCATTGCCTTTCCGGAAGCGGATGTCCAGGTCGGGAAAAATGATCATCCGCGCGGTGTTCTCCACCTCCGGAAAATTCTTCGCCAGCACACCGGCCAGCGGAGGGGGGGCGATGGCATAGGATGCCGTATTCCCGCCATATTTTATATTCGTATTGACCCGGTAAATGCGGTCGGCGCTGACATTGTAGCGGTCGTAGCTGAGCTCGTCGGCGACATAGAACAGGATCAGCAGGAAGGTGGCCAGGCCAAGGGCGAGACCGGAAATATTGATGAGCGTGAAGCCTTTCTTTTTCAGCAGGCTCCTCCAGGCGGTCTTGATCAGGTTCCTGAACATGGGAGATAGATTTTGGTAGTCATGTGTATATGGGCCCGGTGCTGTCCGGAGATTGCGGCCCGGAGTTCCGCTGCCAAAATAGGATTATATTTTTTCAGTGAGGTGATTGTAGGCCGTTGCAGGAGATTTTATGCTTTCTTTAACCAAAAAGGCCGCCCCGCTACGGGACGGCCTGTTGCGAAGGCTGCTAATTCAGTGGGTCCTAACGGATAGGCTTAATGGAACTGAACGGTTATGGTATCGACAAAGACTTGGTGGACCTGGGAGACTTAGCGATCTTACCTTTATTTTTTGCATATTCTTTCATGGCGAGCTGAACCATTTCAGCATCGGTCAACTCACAAAATTTTGCGATCATGAATAACTCTTCCAGCGTGAATTTTTCTACCCGGTTCATCAGCATGGTGAAGCGGTTGACTTTTTTTCCGAGATCAGTGGCTACGATGGTTTTGGGAATATATTTGAAGATATCGTTAAACGATTGCAATTTCCCACTGGCGATCATGGGCTTGATAAGGTCATAACGTGAATCCCGATTTACCATAGTATCTTTTTTTACCATAGTTCAAAGAAAAGGATTTTTTATAGTAAAAAAATCACCATTCTCTGGTCGATCCTTTTCTGAATCCCATCCGATCCGTTTGTCCATGCCTGTGAGTCTTTTTCATGATCTGTATGTGCTTTTTCCTGGTCCGATCATTCACCCATTTTAAGCCCATTGTTTCCTTTTCCTCCGCCTGAATTTGGCCGATAGCGTATTTTGTCGATACAAATATACTAAATATTTTAGTATCAATAGTGCTAAATTAGTTAGTTTTTGCCTGTAGCTTTGTCCTTACAAAACCGGCCACATGTACCTCAACTGCAAGACATATTTCAGCTTCCGTTACGGGACGTTCGGGACGGAAGAACTGGTGAAGGCAGGTGCGGAGGCCGGTGCGGTGGCCCTGGCCCTCACGAATATCAACAATACCTGCGATGCCTGGGATTTCCTGAAATTCTGCCGGGAGCAGGGGATCAGACCGGTGCTGGGAGCGGAGATCAGAAATGAGAATAAATTACTTTATATCTTGCTGGCAGCGAACAATATGGGCTTCCGCTGGATCAATGAATTCCTGTCTGAATATCTTGTGGAGAAAAAACCTTTTCCGGACATCGCCCTCCACAAGCCCTTCTTTGCCAATCCGTGCGATGGCTTTGTCATCTATCCCCTGCATGGCAAGTCTCCGGAGGAGCTGCTGATCAATGAGCGCATCGGCGTGCTCCCCACCGAAGTCAACCGGCTGCTGAAGATGCCCGTGGCCGCATATCCCGGGAAATGGATCGTGCGGCAGCCCGTCACTTTTCAGAACCGGACGTATTTCAACCTGCACCGGCTGCTGCGCGCGGTGGACGGCAACACCCTGCTCAGCAAACTAAGTCCCGGAGACCAGGCCGGCGAGCAGGAATGTTTTCTTCCCCCTGCGGAAATACTGCAGGCATTTCAGCAATACCCCGCCATCGTCATGGATACCTACCGGCTGACGGATGCCTGCAATATCACGATGGACTTCAAAGCGGATAAGAATAAAAAAACATACAGCGTGTCGGAAGAGGACGACCGCATCCTGCTGGAGAAGCTGGCCCGCGATGGGTTCATGCAACGCTATGGTCCCGCCAACAAGCCGGCCGCAGAACGGCTTACCAAGGAACTGAGGATCATCAACGACATGCATTTCAATTCCTATTTTCTCATCAACTGGGATATCATCCGCTATGCCCAGTCGCGCGGCTTCTATTATGTCGGCCGGGGCAGCGGCGCCAATTCCATCGTCGCCTATTGTCTGCGCATCACCGATGTAGATCCGATCGAGCTCAATTTATATTTTGAGCGCTTTCTCAATCCGCACCGTACCTCTCCACCCGATTTCGATATCGATTTTTCCTGGCGTGACCGCGACGAGGTGATCGACTTTATTTTCAAACGGTATGGCAAGCGGCAGGTCGCGCTCCTCGGCTCGTACCCCACCTTCCAGTGGGACGCGATCATCCAGCAGCTTGGCAAGGTATTCGGACAGACGCCGGAAGACATCAAACGGCTGCAGCGGACGCATGCGCCGGAAGACAAAGACCAGCGACTGATCCTGAAATACGGGACGCTGCTGAAAAACTTTCCCAACAGTCTCTCCATCCATCCCTGCGGCATGCTCATTTCCGAGGAGCCGATCCAGCAATGGGCCGCCCTGTTCATGCCGCCAAAAGGGTTCCCCACCGTGCAGATGGATATGTTCATAGCCGAGAACATCGCGCTGAATAAATTCGATATCCTCAGCCAGCGCGGGCTGGGGCATATCAAGGATAGCCTGCGGCTGATCAGGGACAACAGGGGCGTATCGGTCAACATCCATGATTTTGCCAATTTCCGGAAAGACGAGGCCATCCGTAAACAGATCCGCGAGGCCAATACCATCGGCTGCTTCTATATCGAATCACCGGCCATGCGCCAGCTCCTGAAGAAACTGCGATGCGACGATTATCCAACGCTTGTGGCTGCCAGCTCCATCATCCGGCCCGGCGTGGCGCAGTCGGGGATGATGCGGGAATATATATTCCGGTTTCACAACCGGGACAAGATCACCTATCTCCATCCCCTCTTCGAAGAACATATGGGGGACACTTTTGGCGTCATGGTCTTTCAGGAAGACGTAATCAAGATCGCCCATTACTTCGCCGGGCTTGACCTTGGCGAGGCCGATGTCCTGCGCCGGGCCATGAGCGGGAAATACCGGTCGAACAACCAGTTCCAGCAGATCAGGGACAACTTCTTTGCCGGCTGCCGGACGATGGGGCATACCGATGAGCTGGCCGCCGAGGTCTGGCGGCAGATGGAAAGCTTTGCGGGTTACAGTTTCAACAAGGCGCATTCCGCGTCCTTTGCGGTGGAGAGCTATATGAGCCTTTTTCTGAAGACCTACTACCCAAGGGAATTCATGGTCGCCGTGATCAATAATTTCGGAGGCTTCTATTCGCGGGAGCTGTATTTCCTCGAGCTGCTGAAGACGGGCGGGAATATCATGGCGCCCTGCGTAAATAACAGCGATGAGTATACGAATATAAAGGACTGCGATGTCTGGTGCGGGTTCATCCATATCAAAGGGCTCCAGCAGGGGCTCGTCGGAAAGATCCTGGAAGAGCGTCAGAAGAACGGCCCCTATCTCCACCTGCAGGATTTTATCGAACGCACCGACGTGGGCAAGGAGCAGCTGAATACGCTGGTAAGCGTGGGCGCATTCCGCTTTACCGGCAAGTCGAAGAAGAGGCTGCTCTGGGAGGCGAATTTCCTCCAGCAGAAAAACAAACCGGGAGTGCATGCCGCCGCGGTCCTTTTCCAGGAGCCACCCATCGAGTTCACGTTGCCGGAGCTGACCGATCATCCGCTCGATGACCTCTATGACGAAATAGAGATCCTTGGCTTCACGCTGTCCAATCCCTTTGCCCTGGTGGATGACGACCCTTCCCTTTATGTTCCGGCGGGAGACCTGAGCCGGCATTCTGGAAAGATCGTAACCGTCCTGGCCTATTTTATCGCCCGCAAGCATGTCACCACGGTGAAGAACGATGACATGTTCTTCGGCACTTTCGTGGATGCCGCGCTCGACTGGATCGACACCGTGCATTTCCCGGATTCCGCACGGAATTATCCGCTGCATTCGGCCGGCTTCTATAAGATCCGCGGGAAGGTGGTGGAAGACTTCGGGGCCTTCAGTCTCGAAGTCCATCAGATGCGGCAGGTAGGGTACAAACAAAGGTCTTATGCAACTCTTGAATAATGCAAAGGACCGGGACAATATTACTGGTCAATGCGCTAAATCTGAAATAATGCTGCTATCGCCTGACAGACATATCGCCCATTTCGATCTCGACGCCTTTTTCGTGTCGGTCGAACAGCGGCGCAATCCGAAGCTGCTTGGCAAACCCCTGATCGTAGGAGGCGCCAGCGACAGGGGAGTGGTCACATCCTGCAGCTATGAGGCCCGTAAATTCGGCGTCCACAGCGCGATGCCTATGCGGGTGGCGCTGAGGCTCTGCCGGCATGCCATCGTCATCAAGAGCGATTTCGAGGAATACAGCCGGTGCTCCCAACTGGTGACCGAGGTGATCCGGGATTCCGTACCGCTGTTCGAAAAGGCGTCCATCGATGAATTCTATATCGACCTCACGGGCATGGATAAGTTCCATGGCTGTCTGCTGTTCACCGAAGAGCTGAAGAAAAAAGTGGTAAAGCACAGCGGTCTGCCCATCTCCTGGGGGCTGGCCTCCAATAAGCTGATCAGCAAGGTCGCCACCAACGAGTCCAAGCCCAACGGACAGCTGGAGATCCCCTTTGGCTGCGAAAAGAATTTTCTCGCCCCGCTCAGCGTGATGAAGATACCCGGGATAGGGAAGGAGACCGGGTACAAATTCTTAAAGATGGGCGTGGCGACGGTGAAGACCCTCAGCGAGATCCCGCTGGAGATGTTGCAGAACCTGCTGGGCAAACACGGTGTCGAGCTCTGGCGGCGCGCTCAGGGCATCGATGAGACACCCGTCATTCCATTTCATGAACAGAAATCGATCTCCACGGAACATACTTTCCAGTCCGATACCATCGATGTGAACTACCTGCATGCCGAACTGGTGCGGATGACGGAGAAGATCGCCTTTACACTGCGCCAGCAGGACCGGTTGACGGGCTGTGTCACGGTGAAGCTGCGGTATTCGGATTTCGAGACCCACACACAGCAGCGGGCGATACCGTATACGAATTCGGATCATGTCCTGCTGAAGACGGCCCGCGAGCTCTTCGACAAACTTTATCAGCGCAGGTTGCTGATCCGGCTGGTCGGCATCCGGTTTACCGACCTCATCGCCGGCACCTATCAGATCGATCTGTTCGAGGATACGCAGGAAATGATCGGCCTGTATCAGGCCATCGACAGTGTGAAACGCCGGTTTGGCGAAGGGCTGGTGATGCGGGCCTCGGGCATTACCTGAGCCGCGTCTTACACCGCAAGTTCCAGTGCGGGCAGATCTTCGTAGTCGAAGGGGACCGCCGGGTCCAGCGCCTCCCGGAAATCTTTGGCGATCGGGCAGGCTTCCATTTCTTTCCAGGGATACTGGCTCATCGCTATTTCCGTGATCCTTTGTTCTGAAAGGTCACCCAGCATCCATTCATAAGCCAGCTCTTCGTTTAAAATGGTGGGCATCCTTTTCTTGCTGTTGTGCACCTGTTCCATCAGCTTGTTGGCGGCCGTCGTCACGATGGCGAATGTTTCCACAGCCAGTCCGGTTACCGCATCCGTCCAGGGATTCCAGATCCCCGCCATATAGAAATATTCTTTTTCCGGAAGATGGATAAAATACGGGAATTTTACCGCCGTCTTCAGCGGCTGACCTTTCTTGCCCATGGGGAACACATGCCGCCATTCATAAAACCCCGATGAAAGAATAAGACATCTGCGGTTCAATGCGGCGTCCCGGTATACTTTATTCGGCAGCAGTAATTCTTCTGCCGTCGCGTTGAGCGTGGTGATGGGCGGATGGAATTTTCCCGTGTCGTCCTTATACCCGTGACGGAAATTCAGCACGTCCTCCCGCGTCTTTACAAAAGGCCATCGGTTCGGATCGCCGAGGAAACCCCATTCCATCTGCACCAGGTCGAAATCCTTTTTGTCCGGCGCAGCCTTCAGTACGGGACATTCCCGGTATTCGAATCCGATCTGCAACGGATTGACGAGGAAATCGTAATGAGAAACAAGTTTTTCAAGGTGCTTGAGACGGATGAATTCCACCTTCGTGACCTTGACACCGTTATAATAGCACATCTTAGAGCGTTTTTCTGATTTGTTCTGCAATGAGCGGGCCGATCTGCTGCGCCAGCTCCTGTCTGCCCTCCGGCACCGAAGTCCAGAAGCGGCCGCTGTTCGCATCGCATGCGCGGACGAGGACCAGCGGCTTCTCATCCAGGAACTTTGCGACATAGACCGTGTCGATCCCGACGACCAACACTTTGACCAGGACAGCCTGGTTGTTATATTCGACCTCGAATATATTTTCCATAACTTATTTGTTTTGAGAATTGTGGGTGCCCAGGCCGCCAATAATGGCTTCCCGGATGTCCTATAAAGTTAACGAAAAAACTAATAAATTTAGTATTTTATGGTAAATTATTACAATTTACGACATAAAAATAGCCCCGCACCGGAGTGCAGGGCCAGGATCCGGGCTGGTCACATCAGATCCGGATTATTTTAATTCACTCAGGTTATTTGCTCTGATCCTGCTGGCAACGCCGAACGAAATCACTCCCAGAACGGCTTCGGCAATACCCAGGGTTTTCACGAGCGCGTTGCCGCAGATGGTGCAGTTTGGTTCGGGGGGAATGGGGCCGATGATAATGATTATTCCTCCGATGATAATAATGATGACGATCAGAAATAACAGCAGGCTGAATAAGGAAGATGGTCGCATACGTTTAATTTTTTTACGCCTACTCTTTTAATAAAGGATTTTCGGCGGTCTCCTCGCAGGGCCGGCGCCATGCAGAAGGCCCGCCCGCAGTGTATTGTCGTAAAAAGAGGAGGGGAGGGTAACAACCCGGTACACGATCGGGGCGGACAGGAGGTTCCTGGATCCTAACTGGCTATACTTTTCTCGGCACGGAAGCGATTTTGGCCGGGCTGAGCACCCTGGCTACGGCCTCCGCCTTGGAATTGACATGCAGCTTAGTGTATATATTGCAGATATGCGTGCGGATCGTGCTGATGCTGACACAGTATTTTTCGGCGATCTTTTTATAGCTCAGCCCGTCTACGAGGGAATACAGGATCTCGTCTTCCCGGACCGTGAGCCGGTAATCTTCGACGATGGTGGAGGGGGCAGCCTGAAAGGACAGGATGACGCGGCGGGCGATACTGGCCGTCATCGGCGCACCGCCATGATAGAGGTCCCGGATGGCCTGGACGATCTCGTCGGGGGGAGTTTTTTTCAGCAGATAGCCGGAAGCTCCGGCGCGGATGGCATCGAAGATCTTTTCATCGTCATCGAACACCGTGAACATCATCACCTGAATGGGCGGGAAATTGGACTTGACCGTCCGCACCCCTTCGATCCCCGAAATATTGGGCAGGCCGATATCCATCAGGATCATGTCCGGTGCAGCCTTCCCGATCTCGCTCACCACATTCATCAGATTGCCAAGGGAAGCCACGCAACGCATACCTTCTGTCCTGTTGAACAGGCTCTCAAGACTGCCGCGCAGTGCATTATTATCTTCAACTATCGCTATTCTGATCATTCCTCCAAAGTTGGTCATTATTCCGGTGTCTGCCTATCGGATATTCATGTGAGTTCCACCCCGCCCCGGACCCTGCCCATTCCCCGCGAACGGCGATCCGGCGGCAGTAATGACCCTCTGCCCCACCCAGCGGCAGTGGCCCTCTATGGAATATCAACCCTCAGTTCGATCTCCGTCCCCGAGCCAGCCTGCGACCGGATCTCGAGCGCCGCATTCATCAGCGCTGCCCTTCTTTGCATCCCCGGTATTCCATTACCCGTTGTCTTACGGGATTCCCCCAGTCCGCAGCCATTATCCTTTACAGACAGGGCCAGCACCCGGTGGTCGAAGCTCACCCGGATATCCGCCTGGCTTGCCCGGGCATATTTTACCAGATTATTGATGGCCTCTTTCAGAACCAGATAAATATGCTGACGGAAGTCCATCGGCAGCTTCACCTGGTGGATATCATCCTGGATATGGATGGTATAGTCGATCTCTCTGGCCTCGAACAGGGTCGTGGCGAAATGCTTGACCCGTATCAGCAGGTTCTCGAGAGAGTCGTTGCGTGGATTGATGCTCCATACGATGTCGTCCATCCTTTCCATCAGCAGCAGGGAACTGTCCTTGATCTCGTTCATCGTCAGGAGGGTCTGACCGCTGTTTTTTTCTTTCAGGGCCAGATCGCTCAGGATGGATATGGAGCTGAGCGTGGAGCCGATGTCATCATGCAGGTCCTGGGCGATCTTATTGCGGATATGCTGCATCCTGGATTGCAGCAGCTCGTTGGCCTTCAGCTGTTCGATGAGCCTCTCCTGGCTTTTTATCTTTTCTTTTTCGGATGCCTGGGCTTTGTAGCTCAAGCCGGCGGTGAAGCAGAATATCTCCAGCACGATACCCAGTTGAGCAAACACGAATATATCGGGCACACCCATATCCAGATGAAGATCGAATTGCAGATAGCTGAAGACAAGGCCAAGGATATTTCCCGTCGCCACGAGGATGCTGCCGGTTATGATATAATAGACCATCGTCTGTCTCCGCCGGAAAAGATAGACGATGAAGCGCGCAGCCAGCAGGAATACCAGGAGCAGGACGAACGTATAGATCCGCGTCTGGACCTGCCGGTTGAAGGTCAGCAGGATAAAGGCAAAGTCAAAGACCATATAGCCCAGTAGGAAATATTCAGACCATCGCATCCATTTATTCAGCACGGGATAGTTTACCGGCATGTCCAGAAAGCTGCGGACGAAACGGAAATAGAGAAAATAAGGCAGGATCAGCAGGGTCTTGCCCAGATAGATCTTTAGCAGGGGGTATCGCGTGAACAACAATTCCAGCCCCAGCACGGTTTCCTGCTTACTTAGAAAATACAGACTGATGGCCGCCAGGTAAAAGAAATAATACAGGTATTCCCGGCGCCGGATCATCAGCCACTGGAAAAGCACATACAAGAGCTGACACAACAGAAATCCCTGGAACAGCAGTTGGATGACCGGATAATATCCGCCGTCCGCAAGCTCCTGGACAAAGCTGGCATTCAGGGCATCTGCGTCATAAATAGCGAGGCCGCTGAACGCGAACTCATCCGTTCTTTGCCTGATCTCCACGTATAGATCACCGGACTCGTGTGCCTCCAGCCGCAGCGGCAGGACGGCAGAACGCCGCTGGGCATAGTTGCTTCCTGACGGGGGCCTGCGCAAATTTCCACCGGACACCTGCTGCACCGGCCGGCCGGGGGAGACAAAAAAGAGATTGCTGTAGTCCACGAAGCCGCAGTAGACCGACAGGTCAAGGGCGGCGCCGGTCCTGTTCTGCAATCCGACCCTCTGCCAGAAAATATATGGCCGGGGGCCAGTACTCAACTGGCGGGTGAAGACCGTATACGGAGTGTTAAAGGCACGTCCAGGCGGAATTTCATTGCCGCTGCCCGCATCGGTCTTCGCGGGACCGCCCTTTGTCGTACCGGTCTTCACGGCATCGTTCCTGCCCCCCGCTCTGATCGTGTCGATCAGACAATACAGGCCGCTGGTGATGGCGAGGTCCTTTCCGAAACCGTATTTTATCAGCGGGGGGTAAACCTCCGGCTTTTGCTGAGCCTGCA
>DATHHO010000148.1:0-14054 GCA_035317125.1 Puia sp. | reverse complement strand
AGGGTCCTGGACCCGAAATCGTCCCATTGCGGATGGATATAGTAGTTATAGATCGTCTGCGAAAATTCGAATTCGGAATAGATCCTTCCATAAAAAGGCGATCGCTCATCCTCTTCGCTAACGTAGAGGTGCCGCCAGTTATAAAATGGTTCTATTTCATGCATAAGCGCTGAGCGATTATCGGTTTATTACGGAATCCACGGCTTTTTTTACGCTTCCCGACCTTAACAACAGGTCCCTGGCCTTATCATAATCGGACAGCCCCGCTTTTTCCATTACCATTTTCGTGCCCCGGTCCACGATCTTGCTATTGGTCAGCTGCATATTCACCATCCGGTTGTCCTCTACCCTGCCTATCTGGATCATCACGGCCGTGGAGATCATGTTGAGCACCAGTTTCTGGGCGGTGCCGCTCTTCATCCGCGTGCTCCCGGTTACGAATTCAGGGCCCACCACCACTTCGATAGGATGGTCGGCATGCTCGGCCACCGGCGAGCCGGGGTTGCAGACGATACAGCCGGTCATTATGCCCCTCTTCCGGCTCTCCTCCAGGGCGCCGATCACATAAGGTGTGGTGCCGCTTGCAGCGATACCGACGACCACGTCCTTGTCATTTACCTTATACGCCACAAGGTCCGCCCAGCCCTGCTCTTTATTATCCTCCGCATTCTCGATGGGCTTCCGGATAGCGTCTTCCCCTCCCGCAATGACCCCGATGATCAGGTCAAAAGGCATTCCATAGGTAGGTGGGATCTCGCTGGCGTCCAGCACGCCCAGTCTTCCGCTCGTCCCTGCCCCGATATAGAACACCCGGCCCCCGGCCAGCATTTTGTCGGTAATGGCTACGACCAGTCTTTCGATCTGCGGAATTGCTTTCTCTACTGCACCCGGGACTTCCCTGTCCTCCTGGTTGATACAGGTAAGGATCTCATTGGGGCTCATCTTTTCCAGAAAATGATACCGGCTAGGCTCCTCGGTGATCTTCTCAAATGCCATACTTTATAATTATTTTAACTTTACTTTCTGACTGTGATATTTAATAAGCCCGTCCATCGGTTTGTGCAGGATCTTCCCGAGCTCGAATTCATAAGCCCCGCAAAGCTCTTTTATGACGTCTCTGAACCCATAAGCCACACTCCCGACAAAATGGATGGGTAATTTCCAGCTTTCCCGGTACTTGCACAAATGAGTGAAGAAAAAATCATTCAGGCCATCCTCGATGATGTTCTCTATCATATAGTGCCCCCTGTTCTCTACCAGGAACAGGGTAAAGGAAGCCAGATAACGGTTAGGCAACGGCTTTTTGTACACATTTTCAAGGATCTCCTTGCCGCTGGTCGCATATTTTACATCGAATTTATAGCGCAATTCCTCATCAAAAGTATTATAGAGATAATATTGTAAGACTTTTTTACCCAGATAGGCCCCGCTGCCTTCATCACCCAGCACATAGCCAAGCCCGGGACTGTTCTTCCCTATTTTCCTCCCGTCAAAATAACAAGAATTACAGCCTGTACCCAAAATACAGGCAATTCCCTTTGAATCCCCGCATAAGGCAAGGGCTGCCCCCATCAGATCGGTGGCGACGGCTATCTTCGCCTTCGGGTAAACGGACTGAATACCCTTATGAACGATCTTCCGGTTATCAGGGTTGTTACATCCGGTGCCATAATAAAAGACCTGGTCCACGGAGAGATTTTTCAGCTCGGGCGCCAGTTCCCTGGTCAGGATCTCCGCTATCTGGGCCGTGTCCAGGAAATAAGGACTGATCCCCTGGGTGTCGATTTTCTTCTTTTTCCCCCCTCCCAGCAGGCACCATTCGCATTTGGTCGCCCCGCTGTCTGCTATTAATATATTCATCGGTATCGTTTGATCTTCGGACTGCAAGTTAAAATATGATTGCTTAATTTGCAGCCTTCTAATTATTTTCGAATGAAAAAACTACAGGTTTGGCTCCCCTTGCTTTTCGCGGTTGTAATGATAGTGGGCATGCTCATCGGTTTCAGGCTAAGAGGAAATATCCCTTCCACCGGTTTTTTTAAGACCCGCAAGCAAGCTCCCGTACAGGAAGTGATGGAACTGATCAATATGAAATATGTCGATCAGGTAGCCATGGATTCCCTGGGCGATGATGCGATCCAGGGCTTGCTGACCCACCTCGACCCCCATTCCGTGTTTATTCCAGCCGTCGACCTCTCCGAGATCAACGAAGATCTCCAGGGCAATTTCGAAGGCATTGGGGTAGAATTCCAGATATTCGATGATACTGTGAACGTTGTGAACGTGTTAGCAGGCGGTCCGAGTGACCGGGCAGGTCTCCAGACAGGGGACAAATTCTTAAAGGTGGATGACGCTGTCGTTGCCGGAACCAGGATCAATAATGAAAAGATCAGAAAGCTGCTGAGAGGCCCCGGGGCCAGCAAAGTGAACATAACGCTGTTGAGGGAAAGCAATCACAAGACCATGCAGGTTTCGGTCCAGCGCGGCACCATCCCGCTGCCTTCCGTGGATGTATCCTATATGATCCGGAAGGCCACCGGCTATATCCGGATCAATAAGTTCTCCGAGACCACCCATGGCGAATTTGCCCAGGCCCTCCAGAAACTACAGGAACAGGGCCTTCAGAAGCTCATCCTGGACCTCCGGGGCAATGGCGGCGGCATTTTGCAGGAATCGATAGAGATCGCGGACGATTTTCTCGACGGGGATAAGCTGATCGTTTACACCCAGGGGTCACGTTCCCCAAAAGTGGAATACCGGTGTCGCCGGGACGGTCTGTTTGAAAAAGGCAAGCTGGTGCTGCTGACCGATGAGGGCACCGCCTCCGCCAGCGAGATCCTTACCGGGGCCGTTCAGGACTGGGACCGGGCGACGATTATCGGCAGAAGGACCTTTGGCAAAGGCCTCGTACAGGAACAATATCAGCTGAGCGACGGATCGGCCCTCCGGCTTACCGTGGCCAGATATTATACTCCCACCGGGCGCAGTATCCAGAAGCCTTATGACAAAGGCCATGATGATTATAATGACGAAGTGATCAAACGCTTCCATGACGGGGAAGTACTCCATGGCGATACATCCGCTACCCACCCGGGACCCCCCTATAAGACCCTGGGCAGCGGGAAACGCACCGTTTACGGCGGCGGCGGCATTACCCCGGATATCTTCGTCGGGTTCGATACCAGTACCCTTGCAAAGAACATCACGGCGCTGTATGTGGATGGAACACTCAAACGTTTCATCTATACCTGGTACATCCAGCACCTGCCGGTCTTTCAGCAATTCAAGGCGCCTGCCGATTTTGTCGCCGGCTTTAAGGAGGACGAAAAGGTATGGAACAACCTCATTGCCTATACCGCCCGCGATACGATCGATATGCGCTCTATCAATCAGCGGGACAAACAGATCCTGCAGCATCGCATCAAAGCCCTGATGGCCATGCAGGCCTGGCGCACGGAAGGATACTATGAAGTAAGCAACGCTTATGATCCTGTCGTGGCCAAAGCCCTGGAAGTAACCGGCGACAAATAAACCGCGGCACAAATAAGATCCGGGTGCCAATAAAAAAATCCCGGCCAGGCCGGGATTCTGAATTTCGTGAGGTTGTTTCGGGTCTATGAGCGGTCCTCTTTGTCCAGCAGCTCCTTCTTTTCGATCTTGTAGGAAACAATCAGTCCAAGGCCTCCGCCGATGGCGATCAGCGCGAAATAGATGGGCACGTTCGCCCCGTCATTCCCCCAATCCCTCTGATGGCTGACATGATACAGCAGGAAGTTATCCAGGAGATACGCGATGAACAGGCCAAGACCGGCGCCGACCAGCAATAACCCCCATTTCAGATTACGGAAAGGTGCGGGGCGGGGGCGCAGCGGCCTCATCTTCGGGTCAAGGCCCTTTTCGATCATGGCCATATTTTCCTTGTTGCGGATGTAGGTTATTCCGAATATCATGGCGAAAAGTGACAGCGAACTAACTATCAGCCATAAAAACACCAATTGATCTGGTCCCATTGTTTAAAATTTTAATTAGTAATGAATCTAAGGGCTCGCTCTTCATCGGACTACTGCAGGTCGCACGATGTTACAGTTTTTTTAAAAAATCTTTTCCAGAGCTCGTTGCCTTATTGCAACTATTCAGACTATCCCCCGTCGGCCAAGGTTACACCGGCAAGGTTACATTTAAAATTTGTATCTTAACCTGTAACCTGCCAACCCAGGTTGTTGTCTTACTGTCGTGATACATACCGGAGTCACTGATACCGAGATCATTAGCAAGGTTCTGCGTGGAGAGCAGGCCAGTTTTGCCCAATTGGTTGAACGCTACCAGAACTATGTATTCACCCTCGTCCTCCGTTTTACCGACAGCCGGGAAGACGCTGAAGAGATCTCCCAGGATATCTTTGTAAAAGCATTCCGGTCACTGGCCGATTTCCGGGGCGAATCGAAATTCAGCACCTGGCTGTACACCATAGTAAGGACAAGCTGTATCACTTTCTTACGCAAAAAAAAGCTGGATACCGTCTCCATCGACAACGAAAAGGCGCTTATCCAGCTGGAAAACAAAGAGTCGGGGTTCAGGGCCGATACGGTAGAAAAAAAATCCCGGCATGCCATGGTCAATGAAGCGATCCTTATGCTCAGCCCCGACGACAGACAGGTCATCACGCTGTTCTATAAAGGAGAGCAAAGCCTGGAGGATATCGGCAGGATCATGGCCCTCGAGCCCAACACCGTAAAAGTAAAGCTCCACCGGGCGCGTCAACGCCTGAAGGACAGAATGGAAAAACATTTCAGCCATGAAGTACAGGAACTACACGATGATTGACCGGAACGGCCGGCCCTCGGACAAAGGGCCTGAATGGAACAAGGATTCGCATTATTCAATTAAATCAGGTCTTATGCAGACGGAAGAGATAGAAGAACGTTTATGGGATTATATCGACGGGCTCAGCAGCCCGGATGAAAGGTCCGAGATCGATCAGCTGATCGCCAGCAACAGGGAATGGCAGATCAGATACAGCGAATTACTGACAGCCCACCAGCTGCTGAATGCCTCGGAGCTGGAAGCCCCTTCCATGCGCTTTACCAAAAATGTGATGGAAGAGATCGCGCGGCATCAGGTCGCACCTGCGACCAGGACCTATATCAACAAGAATATTGTCCGCAGCATCGGCGCCTTTTTTCTGCTGATGATCGCCGGATTCTTTATTTATATCCTCGGCCAGTTCCAATGGTCTGGTTTTGTTGGCCACCCGGACACAGCATCGGGGATCCTTTCGCAATATGGGACGAGCCTGACGAATGGCATGGACAAGCTCCCATGGGGCAAGGTCTTCAGCAATACCTACGTAAACATCTTTATCATGATCAACACGGTGCTGGGCTTGTTCCTGCTCGACATGTACCTCCAGCGCCGCAAAGAAAAAGCGAAGGTCAGTCTTTGAATTTCTTTTTCAGCTCCAGCAGCTTGGCCTGAAAGGCATCCGGAGTCTCCTCTTTTTTATCCCGCCCTTTTACGGCTCCGGCAGCACCCGGGCGTACAGCTTCGCGCTGACCCGGACCCGTCTGTGCCCCACCTGGTCTGCCGCCAGGCTGTCCTTTGCCGACAGCGGCCTGCCCCAACTGCTTCCCGGCAGGAGTGCTTCCCGGCGCCCCCTTCATCGACAAGGAGATCCGCTTACGCGCCACATCCACCTCCATGACCGTCACCATTACTTTTTGCTGGAGCTTTACCACGGTATTGGGATCCGATACATACGTATTGCTGAGCTGAGAGATATGCACCAGCCCGTCCTGCTTGACGCCGATATCGACGAAGACGCCAAAATTCGTGATGTTGGTGACGATGCCCGGCACGGTCATGCCCTGTTTCAGATCTTCCATGGTCCTGATGGTCTCTTCAAACCGGAATTCTTCGATCTGGCTGCGCGGGTCTCTGCCGGGTTTCTCCAGCTCTTTCAGAATATCGTCGATGGTAAATTCTCCCACCGTCTCCGAAATATATTTCTTCCGGTTGATCTGCTTGCGCAGGTCCCCCTTGCCGATAAGATCGGGCATGCTGCAGTTCAGGTCTTTTGCCATGGCCTCGACCACGCCGTAGGTCTCCGGGTGCACCGCACTGTTGTCCAGCGGGTTCTTTGCGTCCCTGATCCGTAGGAACCCCGCGCACTGCTCGAAGCTCTTGGGACCCATCAGGCTTACTTTCTTCAGCTCATCCCGGCTGCTGAAGGCGCCGTTCTTAGCGCGGTACTCCACTATGTTCTTAGCAAGGCCCGCGCTCAGGCCCGACACATAGGTCAGTAAATGTTTGCTGGCCGTATTCAGATCGACCCCCACATGGTTCACGCAGCTTTCCACTACCCGGTCCAGCTCCTCTTTCAACTTCACCTGGTTCACATCGTGCTGGTACTGGCCGACACCGATCGATTTGGGATCGATCTTCACCAGTTCGCTCAGCGGATCGAGCAACCGCCGTCCGATGCTCACAGCCCCACGCACGGTGATATCCTGGTCGGGGAACTCCTCTCTCGCCACGTCCGATGCGGAATAAATAGAGGCCCCGCTCTCATTGACCATAAAGATGCTCACCTTTTTTCCAAAGTCGATCCCCCGCACCAGTTGCTCGGTCTCTCTTCCCGCCGTTCCATTGCCGATGCCGATGGCCTCGATATCATACCGTGCTACCAGTTGTTTGATCGCCTCGGCGCTCTTCTGCGATTCCTGCTGAGGAGGATGCGGATAGATGGTGCTGTTGTGCAAAAAATTTCCCTGCGCATCCAGACATACCAGCTTACAGCCCGTGCGGAACCCGGGGTCCAGGGCCAGGATCTTCTTCGATCCCAGCGGGGAGGCCAGCAACAGCTGACGAAGATTTTCCGCAAACACCCGGATCGCTTCTTCATCGGCCTTGTTCTTCCCGATCAGCCGGAATTCATTTTCGATGGATGGCTTCAGCAGCCGGTCGAACGAATCTTCCGTCGCCTTCTTCATTTCCGCTGCGGATGGATTAGCGCCTTTTATAAATATTCTGTCCAGCCCGTCGACTGCCGCCTGCTTGTCGATATGGATATCCATGATCAGATAGCCTTCCTTCTCACCCCGGCGGATGGCCAGGATACGATGCGAAGGACAGGCCGCCAGCGGCTCGCTGAACTCAAAATAATCGCGGTACTTCTGACCTTCTTCTTCGTCTTTCTTACTGGTCAATACCTTCGAGCTGAGCAAGGCGCTTTCCGTGAACTGATGTCTGACCCTGTTACGGGCCTGCTCATTTTCGGCGATCCATTCCGCGATGATATCCCGTGCGCCCTGCAGGGCCTCTTTGGTATCTTTTACCTGTTCGCCGATGAATCCGGCGGCATGCTGTTCCGGATTTCCGGACCCTTGTTCAAAAATGAGCCTGGCCAGGGGTTCCAGACCTTTTTCCATGGCTGTGGTCGCCCGGGTCTTGCGTTTGGGCTTATAGGGGAGATAAATATCTTCCAGCTCCGTAGCATCATAACAGTTGACGATCCTTTCCTTCAGTTCCGGGGCCAGCTTGCCGAGACCTTCGATGGTCTTCAGCACCGTCTCCTTCCGCTTGTCCAGCTCGGAGAAGTATTTTATCTGTTCGACGATATCATTGATCTGCACCTCATCGAGATTCCCGGTAGCCTCCTTGCGGTAACGGGCCATGAAAGGGATGGTGGCGCCTCCGCTGTGCAGGTCGTGAACATTATTGATCTGCTTTAAAGAGAGATTTATTTTTTGGGCGATCTTTTGTATATAGATGGTTTCCATAAAGAGGTAGTCAGCAATTTTTATTACGATAATCGGGGGGCAAATGTAGACATAATTCATGATCCGCAAGGCTGCTAACTTCTTCTTAACTTCGCCCTTTATCAACACCCTTTATGGATATCAAAAACAGCATTCTCGAAACGATCGGAAACACTCCATTGATCCGGCTGAATAAAATAACAAAAGACCTGCCTTGCCCGGTGCTGGCGAAAGTGGAATATTTCAACCCCGGAAATTCCATCAAGGACCGGATGGCCCTGAAGATGGTGGAAGTGGCCGAACAGGAAGGCAAGCTGAAGCCCGGCGGTACGATCATCGAATGCACATCAGGCAATACCGGTATGGGACTGGCCCTCGCCGCAGTCGTAAAAGGCTATAAGTGTATTTTCACGACCACCGATAAGCAATCCAAGGAAAAGATCGATATCCTGAAGGCGCTGGGCGCGGAAGTGATCGTCTGCCCTACGAATGTAGAGCCGGAGGATCCACGCTCCTATTATTCCATCGCACGCCGCCTGGCAAAGGAGATCCCGGGCTCGTTCCATTCCAATCAGTACGATAACCTGGCCAACCGCCTGGCTCATTATGAGACCACGGGGCCGGAGATCTGGAAACAGACCGACGGAAAGGTCACCCATCTTATCGCAGCCACCGGCACCGGTGGGACGGTCACCGGAACGGCCATGTACCTGAAAGAAAAGAACCCCGCGATCCAGATCTGGGCCATGGACCCGTTCGGCTCCCTGCTCACCAAATATTTCCGCACCGGCGAGGCAGACATGAATGAGGTGCATCCCTATATCAGCGAGGGCATCGGGGAAGATTTCGTACCCCAGAACTACGACATGAAATATATCGATGTATTCGAGCAGGTGACGGACAAGGACGCGGCCATTATGGCCCGCCGCATCGCAAGGGAAGAAGGCTTGTTCTGCGGTTATAGTGCGGGGACGGCCCTTCAGGGCATGCTCCAGCTAAAGGACCTGCTGAAGAAAGGAGACCTGCCGGTGGTGATCCTGCACGACCATGGCAGCCGCTATGTGGCAAAGATCTATAACGACCAGTGGATGATGGAACGCGGTTTCCTCGATGTCAAGACCTTCTCCGACATCGTAGCCGGCCGGGGGCATAAGAAATTGATAACGGTGTCTCCCGAACAAACGGTGGCCGAAGCGGTAGTGCTCATGCAGAAATACAATGTGGAGAACCTTCCCGTTTTACAGAAGGGTCAGGTATTGGGCGCCATCAGCGAGAGCGGGCTGTTTGCCAGGATGATGAATAACGGGGTGGATATCAAGACCAAGCCGATCGCCGAGGTCCTGGAGAAGTCCTATCCTGTCGTTGCCTTCGATACTCCCCTCGAAAGACTGAGCAAGCTGATCACCCGGGAGAACGGCGCCGTGCTGGCGAAGGACGACAGTGGCAATTTTCATATCGTCACAAAATACGACGTCATTCAGGCGCTAAACAATTGATAGTCAAATTTTTAGTAAAAGGGCCGCCGTCTCCCCGCGGCCCTTTTACGATGTAAATGTACTACGACATTATGCGATGATTACGAGTGTGTTAGTAAATGCTGCCACCGGAAAATAAAGCAAAACCTCTATTGTGTTAACAGCTTTAACAAATTAGCTTTACTATAGAAGTTGATTGATAGCATCAATCACCCAGTATCCAGAAAAACCAGCGAATATCCAATATCCAGTTTAAAGCCCGAAACCCAATATCCAAGAAATTCCAAAAATCCAATATCAGTCAACTTCTAATTTTTCCAATACCCTGAACCCTGAACCTGATATCCCTGAAAGACCACCAGAATCCATTGCCGCTGAAAAACCCGATCCAAAGCCGTTGAAGCACCATCTGAGTCCAGACCACTGAGAAACCCAACCTTAGCCTCTGAAAGACCGCCAGCATCCAAGCCGTTGAAAAGACCATCTGAATCCAGACCATTGAAGAACCATCTGAGTCCAGACCACTGAAAAACCAACCAGACCGTATCCGAAAAACCAATTTTAAGATCCAAAGTCCTGAAAGAAAAACCAGTCAAGGCAGTATCCAATCCAAGTGAATGACCAAACTGCTTTAATTTCCAGTACCCTCCTGCTAAGCTCTGATTAGTGCGTGAATTTAGCAGGAGGTACTCACTTTCTCTCTTACCTTGCAGGAAACAATTCTTGTTTTCATGTCTCATTTCACGGATCAGCTGGGCAGGACGATCACACTCGATCAACGCCCCCGACGGATCATATCCCTGGTGCCTTCCCAGACCGAGCTGCTGTATTCGCTGGGCCTTAACGAAGAAGTGACCGGCATTACAAAATTCTGCGTCCATCCCGAAACATGGTTCCGGAGCAAACCACGGGTAGGCGGAACAAAGGATGTCCGCATCGCCAGCGTCCGGGAGCTGAAGCCGGACCTCATCATCGCCAACAAAGAAGAAAACGATAAGGAACAGATCGAAGAATTATCCCGGCATTATCCCGTCTGGATAAGTGATATCGGAACCCTGACCGAAGCCCTTCAAATGATAACCGCCATCGGAGAGCTCACCGGAAAAGAAAAAGAGGCCCGGGCGCTTGCCACCGAGATCGGCGACCGGTTCGCCACGCTAAAGGTCCCACAGCATTCTGTTACATCGCTCCCGCACCAAGGCCTTTCCCCCGCAACTCCTCCGCGCACCGCTTACTTCATCTGGCGCAGGCCGTGGATGGTGGCCGGTGGTGATACCTTCATCCACGACATGTTGCACAGATGCGGCCTCACCAACTTGTTTGCCGATAAGGCGCGTTATCCGTCTATAGAACTGGAAGCATTGGCTGCAAGTGGCTGCGAGCTCGTACTCCTGTCCTCGGAACCTTATCCGTTCAGGGAAAAACATATCGCGGAGATCAGGGCCGTATTACCGCAGGCCGACATCAGGCTGGCAGATGGAGAGCTGTTCAGTTGGTATGGCAGTCGCCTGCTGGAGGCGCCTGCTTATTTTCAGAATTTGCTCGGCAGGAAGATACCCTGAGCGCACTACCCGGTTCAGAGTATTGCGGCACATTACAAAAAAGGTTAATTTTAAACTTAGTTTATACCTTGTCGTCATTTCATCCCTACCCTGACCGAGAAAAGCTAAACCGCTGATACTATGGGATTCCTTCAGAACATAACTGTTTCCTTGGGCAAAATGATCGGTGTTATCGTCATCCTGGTGCTGCTGGGTATTTTCTTCTGTCTGTATTTTCTCGGATATATTCCCAAACAACAATCGGCCTATAATGGAAGAGCATTCCGCGAGCTTGAACAGATCGGGACTGCCCTTCAGAATAAGAACGAGGCCTACTACGGAGCCATCAACATCTATCTGAATAAAAAACAGGCCGGACCGGCTCCATTGCTGCATTCTTTCAGCGCCTACCCATCCCCCTTACCAGGCACCGGTGCAACCAACCCGTTACACGCAGGACAAATGATCCTTGAAAAAAATGACCAGAGCGGGGAGTGGCAGATCGCTTTTCCCGTCTTCGGCAGCAATGACAGCCTCATCACGCAGATGGCCACCAGCCTCGACACGGTCCTGCGGCCCGTCATATCCACGTATAAAGACATCTTCAGCAATTATCTCGTGATCCGTGACCGGCGGCAGGGATCGGGTCTCCGGAACGTGGATCGCGGCGACAGCCTGCGCAAAGGTGTAGTCGTATTCAATTCCGGCAGCTTATCCGTGGACTACCGGATAAGTACGGACAGCCTGATCCAGAAGAACGACGGCCTGAACCTGATCACTATCCATGATGCCCTCGTCGAAGGCAGCCCCTTCAAAATATTCCTGTATCCGCTTCAGCTGGGAAAAGAAAGGATCATCCTCACGGGAATGATCGCCCTCGATGACTACAACGATGGGTATAAACAGATCCCGTTCAGTCTGGTCATGCTGACGGCGGTGCTGGTGTTGCTGCTGTTCATGCACCTTCCCATTTTAAAGATCTTCGTGCTGGGAAGGTATGAAAGGATCACGGACTTTAACATACGCATGATCATCGGCACTTACTTTACGGCTGCCTTCCTTGCCTTCTTCCTTTTTTCGAGGATCTTTCTGCAGCATGTTCAGTCGGTGCATAACTATTCCCATCTCCAGGATATTTCCGCCCAGGTGCAGCAGACCTTCCAGGGTGAGATCACCAGCATCTGCAAACAATTGAAAGAATGGGATAGCTCACAGGTGATCCGGACCGACAGCGCGGGGGTAATATCCGATGTCCTGCTGCCGGATGCCCAGCCCGACACGTTGCCAAAAGCCAGGGCTGAAAAGAAACGGGTCGACAGCTTGCTCTATCCCCGCACCTACCCCTATCTTGACTATGTCTTCTGGATCGAGAAGGGAGGGACCTGGGTCGCGACCTGGAATACGAAGAAGGTTTTCAATAAGACCAGCTTGTTAACGGTATCGGACAGACGCTATTACCAGGACTTCCTGCATTATAATATCCTCACCCTGCCCGGCTCCTACCCTCCGGATTCTTTTACCGTTCAGCCTACCCTGTCTAAATTCGATGGAGAATATACCGTCACCGTGGTGATGCCCAGCAGCCCTTCTCCCGAATGGAAATGGAAAAAACCGATGCGGAAGCCCCGGTTGGTCGGCTTGTCCACCAGCATGTATTCCGTCTGCAAACCCCTGCTGCCCGCCGGTTATAATTTCAGCATCATCAACGACGACGGAGATATCCTGTATGATTCGAAACCGGGCCGCGCTCTGCTCTCCACTATCCTGAAGGAAACGGAGGACCCCTCCGCCATCCTCGCCACCGTCCGCCACCGGAACGAACGCTATTTTTCGTCCTATATGTTAAGAGGACAGCAACGGGCGCTCCTGGCTACCCCCATGAAAGGCTTTCCCTATGCCCTCCTTGTCTATTATGACCTTTCCGGAGCCGACGATTTCCAGGCACACCTCATCGGCTTGTCCGCTTTTTTCGGAGGAGTCGTCCTTATCCTGCTCATTCTTTCCGCGCTGATCAAAGAGTGGTCGGATAAGAAGAACGGGATCCTGCTCACTCCTTCCCAACATTTTGAGTGGCTCCAGCCTACCGCGCTCAAAGAGCAATATTACCACCACCTGATCCGGGGCATGCTGTTCCTGTTAGGACTGTTCCTCGCAGCCTGGATCTTTATAGAGGCGCTGCCTCCGCAATATGAATTCTCGCTTTTCTTCATTTCACTGCTTTTCCCTATCTATGTAGCGTTCCATTATTACCTGCTCCGGGAAAAACAAGAACATAGCTTTATCATCCCGCATCCATACACCCTCGCCTTCCTGGGTATCCTGGTCGTGATCATCAACTTCTATGCTTTCTGGGAACTGCGTTCCTCACCCTTCCCCCTGGTGATCGTGCAGCTTTTTTTCCTGGCAGGCATCGCCGTTTCAAAATTCATGTTCCATCCCGAAAAAAAATCCAGAAAGACGGATAAATGGCTGGATCATTATGTCAAGGCCATCGTAATTGGCATCGTCCTGATCAGCATCATCCCCGCCTGTAGTATTTTCTGGCTGATCTTCAGGCAGGAAAGCACGCTGGCCTTTAACAGCTCGAGACTTAATTACGCCCGGTCCGTCGATCAGCGTAGGACCACCGTGAACGAACGCATAGCCGAATACAAATACGATTATGCGGACAATGCGGACAGTGGCGCTTACTCCCGCCATATCCAGGACAGCGTGAACCTCCACCGGCTTAAATTCAGATATGGCGTCTATCTCCTGAACAGCGATACCATCGACACCCATGAACAATGGCATGAACGGCCTTCTTATCTGATATCCCCGGAGTACAACCGGATCCACCGTTTCTTTTTCCCCGAGGACAGCACGGCCCTGGCCTGGTCCGATCATCCGGATTCTGCCAGCGACGGCTCATGGTATTTCCTGCGCGGGATCCATGGAAAATGGTGCGGGCCCCAGCTGCTGTACAACAATCAGTGGGATGGCGTCGAGAACAGCTCCCTGTTGCTCCAGACCGATTCCACGGCCTCCCTCACCTCTTTTTCCCTGATGATGCACGAAACCTTTTCCGCGTCGGCTATTTATACATTCCTGTATTTCTTAGCGCTTATCCTGATCCTGCTGCTCACCGTGAAGCTTACCTATTCGCTGGCCAGAAGGATCTTCCTGCTCGATATTTTGCCTGACATGCCGGTTCTCCCCGCAGCGCCCAGTTCACATAGAACGCCCCATCCCATTCCCCTTTCCGACGCACACGGGGCGACCCTTACCTCCCCTGCCGATCC
>DATHHO010000147.1:0-12225 GCA_035317125.1 Puia sp. | reverse complement strand
CTGTTTGCCAGCTGTTTCTTCCAGCTATTTACGGTGCTGCCGGTCTATTACAAACGGACTCTGCACCTGCCAGACTATATGATTGGTTTGTTGATGGCATTCAATGGTCTGATTATCACGTTTTTCGAGATGGTATTGGTGTTTAAGATAGAGGGCAGGAGGGAGCACCTTTTCTTTATCTTCATGGGCGTGTCCCTTGTCAGTCTTTCCTTCCTGATGCTGAATGTTTTTCCTTTGTCGCTGTTCCTGGCCTTCCTATCGATACTGTTCCTGACGGTCGGGGAAATAATGTCCATGCCTTTCATGAGCTCCTTCTGGATAGCCAGGACGACACAGGCCAACCGCGGACAATACGCCGGATTATATACGATCGCCTGGTCCGTCGCACAGGTGATCGGACCGACCGGCGGCTCTCAGATCGCCGAACGTCTCGGTTTCCGCACCCTGTGGTGGATCGTCGGAGGCATCTGCCTGCTGGCTGCTTTGGGATTCCGAAGTCTGAGGCAAAAAAATGAGGCCGGCCCCCTTCTCAGTGGACCGGCCAATGAATAAAGCTGGATGCGTTCATCCCGGATCCTGGCGAACACGCAATCCCTAGTTCAGTGGTATATCTCTTTTCAGCATCTCATTCCGGTTGGCCATTTCCCAGGCCGTATAGAATACAAGCCGGGCCCTTTTCTCCATGATATCGTAGTTGATCTTATCGGGCGTATCGGTAGGACGATGATAATCTTTGTGAATGCCGTCGAAATAGAAAATGATCGGCACACCCTTACGCGCAAAATTGTAATGGTCGCTGCGGTAATAGATCCTTTCCGGGTCCTTCGGATCGTTGAATTTGTAATCCAGTTCCAGCTTGGTGTACTTCTTGTTGAGTCCCTCGCTGATCGGCTTCAGGTCCGAACTCAGCTTATCATCCCCGACCACATAGACATAGTTGGTAGAGTCTCCCTGCTTGCGGTTGGGGTCGATGCGGCCGATCATATCGATGTTCAGGTCCGCAGTGGTCTTCTCCAGCGGATAGGTGGGATGTTCGGAATAATATTCGGAACCCCACAGTCCTTTTTCTTCTCCCGAATTGGCCAGGAATAAAATGCTCCTGCGCGGCCCTTTGCCCGCAGCCTTGGCTTTGGCGAAAGCCTGTGCCATCTCCAGCACGCTCACCGTTCCGGAGCCATCATCATCGGCGCCATAATAGATGACGGTGTCTCTCTTGCCCAGGTGATCATAATGCGCGGAGACAACCAGGATCTGGTCCTTCAGGTCCGTGCCTTCCAGAAAACCCAGCACATCGCTGCTCTGCAGATTGGCGACGGATTTGCTGAACTGCATCATGATATCCACAGTATAGGGTTTTGGTGAAGGATTACCGGCTTTGGCGGCTGCATAATCGGCCCCCATGATCGCTTCGGCAACCTTTTCAGAAACAAAAAATGTATTGGGAATAATATTCTTCCGGTAAGCATTCAGGTACATATTTCCTTTGGCGCCAAACGACCTGCGCGGGAAGCCTGTTTGTATCATCAGTATTCCAGCCGCTCCGTTCTTCTGGGCAGCTTCCTGCTTGACATTGCCTCCAAACCCTCTTCTGCGGCCCGTTGCGGCAGGTTGGGTACGACCAGCAGGCTCGCCGTTCAGGACCAGCACGATCTTGCCTCTTGCATCCAGCCCTTTATAATCATCCCGGCTGGAGTCGCTGATACCGTAACCGGCAAAAACAATTTCGCTGCCCATCAGCGTTGCGGTAGAATTGGTGCTGGCGTTTACGGAAAAATCCTCGTCGACGCGGAAATCCTTGCCGTTTATCTGAAGACCGGCGCCCGTCATCGAATCCTGAAAAACAGGATAATACAATTGATAAGCATCCTTGTTGCCAGGTAAAAGCCCCAGAGACTTGAAATGATTTTCAATATAGGCCGCCGCTTTCCGCTGGCCTTCGGTAGCCGTCTCCCTGCCCTCGAATTCCTTGCTGGCTACGATATACAAATGTTTTTTCAGGTCCTCCGCGGTGATGGCGTTTGCAAAGGGCCTGGGATCGGCGATTTTCTGGGCTTCGGCTATACCCGCTGACAGTAAGGACAGTAACAAAAAGAATTTTCTCATGTACGTTATTTTTTATTCAGTTAAGCTGGTTTCCTCCCTTTTTCAGGAGATTTGCTGGAATGTCAAATATAGAAAAGCGCTGCTTATCGCGGGATAAGTTCCGAAATTTATTGATGAATGGTAAAACAGGCATCACTTCCCGGTGTATACGCTTAACTTTGGTCCTTTATTCGCATTGCAATATCGGATCCGTAAGGATCATTGAATAGTATGAATACCGATCACTGGATTTTACTGGGCGCATGGACCTTCTTCTCGCTGCTGCATAGTCTAACAGCTGCGGAATGGTTCCAGGAGATCAGCCGTTCTGTTATGGGACGCTGGTTTATGTATTATCGTTTGTTTTATTCTTTATTTGCATTCTTTACCCTTGCAGAAGTACTGATCTGGCAGTTTTCCATAACAAGCCCCATGCTCGGGCCATTCGCGGTGCTGAAATGGCTGGTGGGGATGCCGGCCGGTATCCTTGGAATGGCGCTTATGGGCGCCAGTATCCGTAAATATTTTTTTAACCTCAGCGGGGTGGCCGTCTTCTGGAAAAAGAATGCGGGAAAATGGCAGAGACCGGGTCAAACTGCTTCACTGAGACCAGGCACAGCCCATCATCCTGGCGAAGTGGAAATCCTTGAAGTAGACGGCCTGCACCGGCATATCCGCCATCCGTTGTATCTGGGAACGCTTTTATTGGTGTGGTCCTTGTTCCTGTTCTTTCCTTTACTCAGCAATCTCCTGTCCTGCGGCATGATCACGCTTTATACCCTGGCGGGCATCAGGCTGGAAGAAAGAAAATTATTGCTGCAATTTGGCGAGCCCTATGCCTCTTATCAAAAAAAAGTGCCGATGCTCATCCCGGGCCTGCGGCGTGCATCCTGACATCAGCTTTCGCGCACACATCAGCATCCACACGTGCATAGCCAAGGCTTCGCAGGCCATCATAGTCGGCGTCACGATTTCCCTTCGCTCAGCTCCAGCCACCTCAGTTCTTTTTCATCGAGCAGCCGGGTGATCTCGCCGCTCCGTAAGGAACAACGCTGTAGTTCATCGAACAGCGTATCGCTGCTGTTAAGCTTTCCGGTGATCGTCTCTTTTTCCTTTTCAAGATCGGCGATCTCCCTTTCCAGTATCTCGAATTCTCTTTTTTCTTTATAAGAAAACTTCTTTTTTTCCAGCACGGCGGTCGTAGCCGCAGCCGCAGCGGAAGCCGTTTTGTTTTCGGGGAGCTTTTCCTCCGGTGCCTTGTAACCATCGCCCACCGGCCTGAAATTCGCATCTTCCTTTCCGAGTTTCACCCATTCCCGGTACTGCGAATAGTTCCCCGGAAAGTCGCGGATCAGCCCATCGCCTTCCAGCACCATCAGATGGTCTACCAGACGATCCATAAAATAACGGTCATGCGAGACGATCAGCAGACAGCCCTGGAAATCGCTTAAAAAATTCTCCAGCACGCCCAGCGTCGGCAGGTCGAGGTCATTGGTAGGCTCATCGAGGATCAGGAAATTGGGATTGCGGAACAGGATGGATAAAAGATGCAATCTCCTTTTTTCCCCTCCGCTGAGCTTGGAGATATAGGTATACTGCTGCTCCGGAGGGAACAGGAATAAATTCAGGAATTGGGCGGCGCTCATGGTGCTGCCATCCGCCAACGGAAAATGCTCGGCGATATTCTTTACGAATTCGATGACCCGCACGTCTTCTTTGACCACCAGTCCCGACTGGGAATAGTTGCCGAAGATCACCGTATCCCCGATATTGACCTTGCCGCTGTCCGGCTGTTCGATCCCCTGTAAGATATTGATGAAGGTGGATTTGCCCACTCCGTTCTTCCCAATCACACCTAACCTTTCCCCTTTCTTAAAGGTATAGTCGAATCCCTTCAGGATCACTTTATCGCCATAGCTCTTATTTACTTTTTTCAGCTCGGCGATTTTTCCACCCAGTCGGTTCATCTTCATCTGCAATTCAACCCGCTGGTCCTCGATCTTCTGTTTGGCCTTCGCCTCCACCACATAAAAATTATCCTGCCGGCTCTTGCTCTTGGTCGTTCTTGCCTTGGGCTGCTTGCGCATCCACTCGAGTTCCTTGCGGTAGGTGTTCTTCGCCTTGTCGATGCTCGACATATCATTTTCGATCCGGGCCGTCTTCTTTTCGAGGAAATTTTCATAATCCCCCTTATAAACATGGAGGTTGCTGCTATCCATTTCCCAGATCTCTTCGCTCACCGCATCCAGAAAATAACGGTCATGTGTTACCAGCAGCAGGGTCACTTTTTCCTGGTTAAGATAATGTTCCAGCCATTCCACCATTTCCACATCCAGATGGTTGGTAGGTTCATCCATGATCAGCAGCACATGCTTGTGCTCGAAGCCGATATCGATCAGGGTTTTGGCCAGCGCTACCCGCTTGCGCTGTCCTCCCGAAAGGGTCCCCGCAGGCTGCTGCAGGTGATGGATATTCAGCTTGCCAAGGATCTGCTTCACCTTGGTATCGAAATCCCAGGCGTTCAGCTCATCCAGCCTCACGATGGCATCGGTAAGCTTATCCACATCGCCGTCGTCGCTGGCGGCTTCGTAGGCTTTTATTGCATTGATAATCGGGTGATTATGATGGAAAATGTTGTCCAGGATGGATTTTTCCTCGATAAAGACGGGTTCCTGCTCAAAAAGGGCAACCGTCACGTCCTTATGGACCCAGACCGTACCCCCTTCAGGGGTCTCCTTGCCGGATAAGATCTTCAGCAGAGTGGACTTTCCGCTGCCATTCCTGGCGACCAGGGCAATTTTATCTCCTTCTTCGATATGAAATGTAATATTCTGGAACAACGGCTTGACGCCATAGGATTTGCTCAATCCCTCTACTGAAACATAATGCATGCAGCAAAGATAAGCTAATGCCTGGAATAACCTTTTGTTCCCATGATCAAGGGCCCGTTCCCCTTATCCATGGCGCTTGTCAGGGATAGCGCCTCCCCATAGACAATTAACCCTGTTTGATCAATTCCAGCTCCACGTGGATCCGAACTTCATCGCTTACGACAAGGCCACCGGCCTCGGTAACCGCATGCCATTGCAGCCCGAATTCCTTGCGGTTGAGCTTCCCGTTGATGGTAAAGCCCGCACGGGTATTGCCCCATGGGTCCTTGATGACTCCACCGAATTCCGTATCCAGCCTGACGGATTTTGTGACATCCCGGATCGTCAGATCGCCATAAACTTCATAAGACCCGTCATTGTCGACGCTTTCGTATCTGGTCGCTGCGAAACGGATCTCGGGGAATCTGGCTGCATCCAGAAAATCCGGTGATTTCAGATGCCCGTCCCTTTGTTCGTTCCCCGTGGTGATGGAGTTGGCATCCACCGTGAAAACGGTTTTGGCCGTAGTGAAATCTTCTTCTTCGGTCTCGACACTGGCTTCGAATTTCGTGAACTTGCCCGACACGTTGGAGATCATCATGTGTTTTACCTTGAAACCAACTTCTGAATGTGTGGGATCCATTACCCATTTAGATCTGGCCATAATTGCAATTTTGAGCTTAAACGATGAAATAAAGGAACTTCCGGCTGATCCAAAGTTAGGTTAAAGTAAAATATGGACAAGAATACAGATTATCAATTTGGCACAGCAAAGGCCGCCCGCTTCCGCAGACGGCCTTACCTCGTCTCACTAAACCCTTTTCACCTGCCCTTGATTTAAAGCCCAAAAGAATAAGCCGCTCTCAGACCCAGGAAATTATTCGTGTTGCCCCCGTCATAAAAGGCTGCCGTGCTCTCAAACCGTACGCCCAGGTCGATATAATTTTTATCGGCCAGTTTTAACAGGACCCCGACCTGCGGGGCATATACAAAAGCGGCGGATTTGTCGGCGCCCAGGTCTGATTTATTGGCCAGGAAAGACGCTCCGGCTTCGCCCTGCACATAAAAAATATTACCGGCGGGGAAATACTTCAGCCCGGCTTTTATGGGGATCAGCTGAAGGTTCTTATCCGGAACATCTGCCTGGTCTTTCTTGACGAAAAAATTATTATATCCTGCATTCACCGTGACATATAGGTTGTGTATAACAGGGATATCCGCCTGGATAGAACCTCCAAAATTCCAGTTATAGCCGTTGGACAGGTCGCCCAGCGGGATCCCGGCTTCGGGTCCGACGCTCAGGCGAAATTCTTGTTTGCTGCTTGCCGCCGAAGAGGAAGTTTGAGCTTTACCTGCCAATGCAGAACTTACTAATGCTGCCGATACAATGACGGTCTTTAATGTTGCTTTCATAATTGTTGATTTTATTTTTAATTCTACTTATTCGCTTTTGACGATACAAAGTTGAGTCAGAATGAGAACATGGCAGGCATACTTTCCGGACATAAAATGGTTGTTTTCGGACATCCCATCATGTGGCCCTGGCCGGAGACGAGTTCACTCGTCTCCGGCAATAAGTAGCCGCACACAAAAAAAGAGTTCAGTTTACAATAAATGGGAAAGAAATATTCTGATATTTCGGCAACTTGATTTGTTCCCGGAGGTGCTTAAAAGTTTCATAGGGCCCTTTGATGGCAAAGTTATTGATCAACCATGCCGGCGCAGAAGCTCCCGGATCAATTTGCAGTTCATATTCAATCCGGATCGTAGTTTTATCCAGGGCTTTCACCTTCCAGGTCTCCCTGGACAAAGGCACTCTTACAATATTTTCTTTTTGGGGGATGAAGTTGGGAACTTCATCTGCCGTTATATGCATCAATTTACTCACCGGATCCTGCATGATATGAAGATGTACTGCCAGGTCGCGGTTACTGGCCGGCCATGGCGAATTTATTTCGGAGTAGAAATATAATTCTGAAGAGCTTACCTGTTTGAGTACATAAGCCGTCTTTGTATTGAATGCCCAGCTGGAATAATTTTTTATGTCCAGGATAACGGCGGCAAGACAAGACAAACTGCTTTTCAGGATAGTCTCCACTCTCAGGTCATTGAATTTCGAATGCTCATTGCTGCGGTTATACACCCGGATACTATCCTTTTCTTTTTTTAGTACCCAGTTGTTCTGACCTAGTCCGGGGAAATGCATAACCTGGAATAAAAGGAGAAGGTAAAGGATGTTTCGTTTCATGTTAATCTTACCGATTAGTTATGATAATAAGGCAGCAGGTTCATATCCCGGCTCTTGTAAGTCCGCCCTGTTTCGTGCTCTTTTTCTGACATCAGCTGCCGGTATTGATGAGGGGTTTGGTTGCTTATCCGACGGTAGAACTTAATAAAATAGGAGGGTTGACCGAACCCCAGATCATAGCTGATCTCTTTCACTGACCTGGTCGAATAATGCAGCAGACGGCTTGCCTCAAGATGTATCCTCATATCCAGCAATTGGCTGGCGGTCCTGCCGGAAGCCTCTTTACAGATCCGGTTCAGTTGCTTGGAACTGATGTGGATTCTGGCAGCAAAGGTCTCGACATCCCTGATCTCCCTGAATTCCTTGTTGACCAGGTCAAGGAATTCCCCATAACGCGGATCATGGAGACTTCGGTCCTCAGAAGAGCTGGCAGAAAGATCATTGAATTCCGACAGCAAGATAGTGAGATACGCATTAATGACCGGGTCCGAATCGGGAGATTTGGCGCGCAGTTCCGTTTGCAAAAAGTAAAAGAGCTGTTCCAACTTTTCCCCTTTGACTTTTGGAACAGGGAATTGGCTGATATTACGCAATCCAAAGATAAGCCCTAAAAGATTACTGCCGGCCTGATGCAGGTAATCTTCCTTTATGGACAAGCTCCATCCTTCCAGGTCGGTATCTTCGGTCGTATCCAGTGAACAATCGGAATGGGGATGAATGATGAACAGGCTGTCAGCCCGAATGGGATAAGCAGAGAGGTCGACAGTCAGGTATCCGCTGCCTTTGATAAACCAGGCGATCACAAAATGATCATTTTTCCGGACCGGTAAGGAAAGTCGCTCAGGGGATTCCGTGAGGAAATAAGCAACTTGAACCGGGTCAGGTCTATCGGGGCGCAAGTGATGTTTGTTGGAGATCGGGGTAGCAACAGGTTTCTGCATCGTTGTAAGTTTTGATTTTTTAAAGCCTGGATTTACCAGGCGTAATAGATCGATAGATTACCTACTTCATGGTTGTATAATCCTTTCATCATAGAAGAAGAGGTGTTCTGAATAAAGGACATTGCGAAATGACCGGATGATACTACGGCGCCATAGTTGACCGAATAGATCACCCGGCGGAGGTCATGATAGGACTGGGGGGCCTGGCTGGCAGCATTGGTCTGATCGGACTGGCCGGCAGTTACTGCTGTTCCCGCTCCTTTTCCTGTTCCTTTTGTCATATTCGGGTTGGAGGTGAACAGGCCGCCTTCGAGCAAGGCATTCGTAAATATCAGCCCCGCTTCCGGCTTCAGCACAAAATAAGCCTGCATCCTGTTCCTGCGTTTACTCGCGCCATGCCTGCCGGCGCTGCTGTACTGGCTGAAGAATCCATTAAAATAAGGGGTCAGCCGCCCGATCCGGATCAGGGGATATACGGTAACACCATTCACCATGGTGCCAAGGAATACCTGCGATCCTCCGATCACCTCGACATTCGGCCCCCAGGACGCCAGTTGTTTCTCTGCAGTAAAGTTGATATTTAACAGCAGGGCGTTCCTGAACTGATGGTCCCATCCCTTCGGTCGCAGATAATGGATCAGGCGGTGGATCATGGTCTGGGTCTGCTTTCCCAAAGCGGCAGGCCCCATCACACCCAATACCAGCTCAGTCTGGAAATCATATTTTTTAAGGGGATTATAAGAGAAGAGGGTATGGGTCGCGGCCAAAGACGCCGACCAGGGATAATCGTCCGGCTGATAATCGGGGCTGGTGATATTATCCGGGGTGAACATCAGTTCCATCACCCCCCAGCCGAATACGTTCACGCTGCTGTCACCCGCTTTGGGCAGGGCACGGTCAAGGAAGAAACGGGAAGGTTTTTTTTTCGTGTAAAAAAGTTCGATACGTGTCCCGTTTGTGTACGCATCATCGGTGCCCTGTCCCCGGATATTCAGAAAATCATTGTCTTCATAGATGCGGAGGAGCCGGGTAGGGGTATCCTGTTGTTCCTGAGCGTAAAGCCTGTCATTCATTCCTGCGAGCAGCAGGATGAAAAAAGAAAGAAGTAAAAACTGGTTCATGGCCTGTCATTTATCTGTTTTTTAATCTGTTGGTTCAATGCCTGCCGGGTTATCGTCTATATGGACAAAGAGAGCGGCAAATTTGTTCTAACATCCGTAGGTACTATTAAGTTCAATACAATTGTTGTATATACAACAATTGTGGAAAAAAATTTTAAACCCTCATTTTATCGAGCAGGTCGGCCAGTTGGGTAAATTCCTTTTCGGTGAGTTTCATTTTGTTCTCGGAATGGTATTTAGCTAATTTCTTTTCTATCGTGTCCATCAATTGAAGGCCTTTTGGCGTGATGCCGATATCCACCATGCGACGATTGTCTTTACAGATATTCCGGGTGACCAGCCCTTTCAGGCGTAATTTTTCTACGAGCCGGGTTGCATTGCTCATCTTGTGCATCATTTGTTCCTGGATATTACAAAGATTGCAGGTCTGCTCATTCTGCTTTTTGATAATATGCAGGACATTCACCTGCTGTTCGGACACCCCGAATGGCTTCAGCTGCTCATTCAGGCGATCGCTTACCTGGTAGCCGGTATAAAGCAGACTTATCAGGGCCCGTTTATATGGGGCCACCGCCTGGTCCTTGCGCAGGGGTTTTACAGGCTCTTCCAGGTTCATGATACTCCGCTTGTTTAAGTGATCGGAATTTCCTCGTTCGGGGATTGTACTAACAACTGTTGTCTATACAAATGTACGATTTTTTCGAACTTTCCAAATTTTTTCGAAAAAAGAAAGATTTTACTTCTGCACCCGGAAATGATAGCTCCCCGAACCCATGGTCAGGATAACATAACCATTCTCCATTCCCGATGCTCCGATCTCTTTGACAAGGCCCAGCGCTTTGCCGCTTTCGGTAACGGCCGCGGCATCTTTCGCGGGCACATATACCGTAGCCGTCGTATTGGCGGGTATTTCCACATCCAGCAGAAGTCCACCGTCCCCGGATGTCTGCCAGTGACTGCTTACCCGACCATAATAGGTCTGCAGATCGGCTGCGACCTGGGTCAGCCCGCCTCCGGGATGAGGCATGATCCGGATATGTTTATAGCCCACCCCGTCCTCATAGGTATCGATGCCAGCCACCACCCGGTACATCCAGTCCCCGATGGCACCGTATGAATAATGATTGAAGGAATTCATGTCAGGCGTCTGGAAACTGCTGTCGGGCCGGATACCATCCCACCTTTCCCAGATCGTGGTGGCTCCCATTTTCACGGGATAGAGCCAGGAGGGATAGCTGTCCTGCAACAATAGCTTGTACCCCATATCCGTATATCCATAACGGGTCAGTACATGGCACAGGTAGGGAGTGCCCAGGAAGCCCGTCGTCAGATGATTGCCATAGTCCTTAATATTCTGCACCAGCCTCTCCGCGGCCTGCGCTCTCAGCGGCCCGGGAAGCATATCGAATTCCAGGGCCAGCGTGTACGCGGTCTGCGTGCCGGAGACCAGCCTGCCGTTCGGGGTCATATATTCTTTAAGGAAGGCATCGCGTATGCGTTGCAGCAACTGCGTATAAGTATCTACGTCAGTTGTCTTCCCGAGGACCTTTGCGGCATTGATCAGCAGCTGCGTGGAATGTGCGTAGAAGCATTGCGCGATAAGGTATTTGTCCGTTACGGCCGACTTCCCGTCATTATCGTCCCTGGGCCGGTAGAACAGCCAGTCCCCGAAATGAAAGCCCGTAGCCCAGAGATCGTTCCTGCTCTGGCCGCGTATGTACTCCACCCAGGCCTTCATGCTTGGATAGGCCTCCCCGAGCCTGCGGGTGTCGCCATAAGCCAGGTACATATTCCAGGGGATGATCGTCCCCACATCCGACCAGCCTGCACTCCTTCCATCGCCAAGTACATTGGGGATGACATAAGGAATGGCGCCTGCCGCTGACTGGTCTGCCGCCACATCTTTCAGCCACTTGGCAAAGAAATTATCCACGCCTCTGTTGTAGGCCGCCGTGCGGGAAAACACCTGCGCATCTCCTGTCCAGCCAAGTCTTTCGTCACGTTGCGGGCAATCGGTGGGTACATCGAGGAAGTTCCCTTTCTGGCCCCACTGGATATTATGCTGCAACTGATTGATCAGGGGATTGCTACAGGTGAACGTTCCCGTTGCCGGCATATCCGAATACAGCGCCACGGCTGTAAAATCATCCGTGATCAGTTCGCCGGAAATACCTTCCACCCGGATATAGCGGAATCCATGGAACGTAAAATGTGGTTCGAATACCTCTTCTCCCTTTCCGCTCAGGATATATACATCCTGCGCTTTCGCAGCCCGCAGGTTGTCCGTATAGAAATTCCCCGTTTTATCCAGTACCTCCGCATGCGAGACCGTGATCCTGTCGCCGGCCTTTCCCTTTACTTTTACGATGACCCAACCGACAAGGTTCTGTCCGAAATCGATCAGTTTCTCCCCTGCTGGTGTGGTGATGGTCCGCAGCGCGGGGAATGTCTCATGCTTGCGGACGGGCTCGCTGCTGGAGGCAATAAGATTTTCCAGCGGAAAAGCGGCCAGCTTTACGCCGCTCCAGCCTGTGGCAGGATAACCAGGCAGGGACCAGCCGGCTTTTTCTTCCCGCGCATCGATCGTCTCTCCATTATATATTTCCGAGCCGATGATGGACCCGGTGGAAGATTTCCAGCTTTCATCCGATCCGACTGTTTCTTCACTGCCATCCGCATAGTGGATCACCAGCTGAAAAAGCAGCGAAATATCTTTTCCATAAAAATCGAGCTGCCCGGCAAAGCCGATATAGCCCCGGTACCATCCGCTGCCAAGCGTCACGCCGATGGCATTTGCTCCTTCCCGTAACTCTCCCGTGACGTCGTATGCCTGGTATTGCAGCCGTTTATGATAGGATGTCCATCCGGGCGTCAGATAGGCATCACCGATACGCCGGCCGTTGATCTGCGCTTCGTAAAGTCCGTGCGCGGTGATATAGGCCGTGGCGGAAAATATCTTTTTC
>DATHHO010000146.1:0-3625 GCA_035317125.1 Puia sp. | reverse complement strand
AATAGTCGCCGGGTACGACAGATTGGTTGCCGCCGCCCGTGTTCACATTCGAACCATAGATCTGGTTGTAGTTGGTATATTGCCCTCCATACAAATATCCCCACCAGATATTCGTATAACGGCCTGTCAGGGCGTTCTTGTATTGATCATATGCACTGTTGGCGCGGACTTCTTCCTTGAAGTCCTGTTTGATCCTGCTGATGCCGATATTGGCGCTGATATTATAGGTCACTCTCCGGATGGTATGGTGATGCGTAAGAGCAAGCTCGATGCCATACGTATGGTCGCTGTTCAGGTTCGCCTGGTTGACCACCAAACCCGAAGTGCCGGGGACCTGAGCATTCGGAAGATCGGGTATCCCGGTCCGGTTCCTTCTGAAATAATCGAAGCTGCCGCCGATGAGCCCGTTCCACAGATCGAAGTCCGTCCCGATATCGAGGGTCTTGGATTGCATCCAGGTCAGCGCCAGATTGGGTATGCCCAGGGCATTGACGCCGCTGGTATAACTGCCATTGATCACGGCGCCGGGGCCGGGATAGTTATAGCCCGCTATCCATTGGTAATTCTGGGCCTGGTCATCCCCCAATACGCCATAGGAGGCGCGTATCTTCAGGTTGTTGAGGACAGCCGGTGAGATCAGAGCCTGCATAAAGGGCTCGTTGCTGATACGCCAGCCGATCAGGCCGGCGGGGAAAAATCCCCAGCGTTTTATCGGACTGAATTTACTGGAAGCATCTTCCCGGAAAGAGAACTCCGCCAGATACCGTCCCTTATAGTCATAGTCGAATCGTCCCACTACGCTCCTCGTTACCTGGTTGATAAGGTTGCCCTTGTCCTGGCCCACGGTCCGGTAGTTGACGTCACCGGCGTTGCCCGCGAAAAGATAGGGAATGCCCAGTGAAAAGCTTTCCTGGGCCTGGAAATCGTCCCCGGTATTGTATTGCTCTTCATACAATACCAGCCCCGTGACGTTATGGGCGCCGCCAAACTGATGTTTGTAGTTCAGGGACATCTGCATCAGCGTATTGGTATTGGTATAATACTGGCGCTGTACCGTGGACGGCGAATGGACCAACGTTGCATTATAGGTCTGCGCCCCCTGGTCATAGCTGTAAAGATTAAAGGATTTTGAGACGATGGTATTGTCCGCCACGCTGTACCCGTAATTGTACATAGCCTTCGCCATCAGACCGGTAATGCCGGGAATATCGTATTCCAGGTTCAGCTGGCCCTGGAAGTTCTTATTTTTATAAATATTCTGGCCCACCATATCGGAATTGGTCATGACGACCGGGTTGGCGTTATCCGGCTCCAGGCTGGGATATTTGGGGTTGTTGTTGGCATAAGGCTGGTCCGTAGGCACCAGGTTCTCCGCATATTTAAATATGGTCCATACGGCCGAGTTCGGTGCATTCTTGGTGTCCGTATAACCGGAAACCAGTGCCGATCCCCTGAGCCGTTTTGTAAAATTGAGGTTCACATTACTCCGGAAATTCCACCGGTTGTAATTGATGCTGTTGGTCTTGAACAGGCTGCCCTGGGTAAGATAGCCCAGGTCGAAAAAGTAATTCACTTTGTCATTGCCACCGGACATGTTCAGATTATGCTGTGTCTCCGGGGCCAGGGACCGGGTAATGGCATCCATCCAGTTGGTCGAGTGCAGCTTGCCACTTTTGTACAAGGCGATCGTGCTGTCCGAATAGGCCTTCGGCGCAGTACCGGTCACATTATTCCCGAAATTCCGCTGTGCGTTCTCATTCCAAAGCCCCATATACTGTACGGCATCAACGGGATTAGGGACATCCAGGAATTGCTGCCAGCTCTGGTTGATGGAATAGGTGACATTGAATTTGCCGTTCCGGACGCCACGTTTGGTGGTCACGAGGATCACCCCGTTGGCCGCCTTCACCCCATAGATGGCGGCGGAGGCGTCTTTCAGCACCGATACGTTGTCGATTTCGGAAGGGTCCATCCGGGCAAGATCGCCGCTGCTGCGGGGCACGTTGTCGATGATGATCAGGGGCGGAGTGGGATTGCCGGTGGAACTGCTGCCGAATCCGCGGATGTCGTACTGACTGTTGAAGGACCCGGGTTCGGAGCTCATCTGCTGTATACGCAGGCCCGGCACTTTTCCCGTCAGCATGTTGACGACGTTCTCATTCTTGGTGACCACCAGTTCTTCCGCCTTGACCACCGATACGGCGCCAAGGACATTCACTTTCTTTTGTGCGCCGTACCCCACGATTACGATATCGTTGAGGTCGCTGACATATACTTCAAGCTGTATGACCAAATTCGTTCCGTTGCCCGCGACTACCTCCCTTTTCAGGAATCCTACGGAGGAGATGACCAGCACGCTCGCCCTCGAAGGCACCGTTAAGGTAAAGCTGCCATCATCGCCCGTGAGGGTCGCCGCATTGCTTGAACCTTTTATACTGATGGTCGCTCCGGCGATCGGCTCCCCCTTGTTATTAACGACTTTTCCATGAATAGTCAGTGGTGGAGGCGGCGGAGGCGTTTCGCCCGGTTGTCCTTCAGGGGCCGGAATGACCTTCAGGAATATATTTTTGTTGACGATCTCATAGGAAAAAGGCTGGTTTTTAAAGCAATCGTCCAGCACTTCCTTCAGGGAGACATTCCGGACGGAAAGGGTAACGGGGGCGGCCCCGGAGATCAGGGAATAATCGAAAAAGAAGGCATAACCCGTTTGTTTCCGGATGGATTTGAACACTCGTTCCAGCGGCGCGTTCTTCACGGACAACGTCACCTGTCCATAGCTTCGGGCCTGTACCTGCAGGAAGCAGCCGAGGATCAAAATCGAGGTTAGCTTCATAACTACCAGTGTTTTGGTTGCCGATCCGGGTAATAAAAACCTGGATCTGCAAAGAGCATTTTTCATACTTTTGCAAAAGTTTAGGTTAAAAGAATAGCAGTTCACCAATTGTCTGTACTGGAAGCCTGAACTTTTTTAGCCGCTTCGCCTAGACCACGGAGCGGTTATTTTTTTTCAGGCCACCAACTATTTGGATCCGGGCTTCCCGGCACTTCACCGGTCATCCCCGTATTGATCAGTCGCATTCGCATCTCACCCGTCATTCCCGCTTCCCCATCGTCACCTGCATCCCGCTCTTACCACCTATGGCATGATCACCAGCGTCTTCCCTTCTATACGGAATCGTATTTTGCTCAGCTTAAGACCATATAACACTTCGGAAAGTTTCAGGTCCCTCGAAATGTCGCCCCCGAATTTCCGTTCAGGCACTTTTCCCTCATAACTGATCTCCACATCATACCATCTTGCGATCTGCCGCATAATGGTCTGGATATCGGCGTGATCGAACTGGAAATACCCATTCTTCCACGCGATCACTTCATCGAGGTCGACATCCTGGTTCAGCCCGATCCCGGTTCCCGATGCCGTCACCACCGCCTGCTCACCCGGCCTGATCAGCTGCCGCTTCCCATGGGCCGATATTTTTACGGACCCTTCCAGCAGCGTGGTCAGTACGGCAGGGTCCTCCTTATAGGCATTGACATTGAAATGCGTGCCCAGCACTTCTACCTCGGTCCCATTGGCAACGACGCTAAAAGGGATATGATCCGGAGCCGCGCGGCCCGCTTCGCC
>DATHHO010000145.1:0-33563 GCA_035317125.1 Puia sp. | reverse complement strand
TATTGAAGAAACGGCCGAACTGGCTGTCCCAGAAGAAAAAACGGATGCCGGACACCCCGGTCCTGCCAAAGACCAGTTTTTCGGGGTGAAGGTCGAACTGGATATAGAGGCAATACAATTCAGGGGTAATGAAGAGCGTGGTCAGCGCCAGGGCTATCCACCAGCAGGGATTGCGGAATTGCCTCCAGTCCTTTGTCAGTATCCAGTCGGTGATAAAGCCGCCGGAGATCGTTATCAGCACAAAAGGGCCTTTTGTCATTACAGCGCAGCCAGCCAGCAGGGAACCGGCAACGAGATGCAGGCGGGACGCCAGGCCGATGGTTGAAGGCGAGACGCCTTCCCGTCCGGACAGCCGGGATGTTTTATAGAAATGATAGACGGAACCGATGATCAGGCCTGTGAGATAGGGCTCCGCCCGTACATCATTATTGGAGATGACCAGATGGGCAGCAGAAACATAGATCAGGGCAGCCAGCCTGGCCACCGGCCTGCCATACACCGCAAGGGCAAAGCGATACGTGTACCAGGCGCCCAGTCCCCAGAACAAAAGAGCAGGAAGCTTATAGGCAAAACTGTTGATCCCAAACAGGCGAAAGCTCAGCGCGGCCATCCAGAAAGGGAAATGCGGCTTGTCCAGCCAGTCTTTACCATCCACCCGCAGATTGAGGAAATCACCGGTCTGCGCGATCGTCTTTGCAATGGTCGCATATAGCGCACCGTCCGGCTCGAGGATAGCGATAAATAAGCCACCGGCATTTACGAGGACGGCGGCGACCAATAACCAGGAGAACCATTTTTGCAGCCAGGCCTCCCATGTAAATATGTAAGGATCGATGGTCAACTGTTCACAAATTAAGCAAAAGGTCCAATGGAGCCGCCCCTGACAGTTGCAGCGTTGCAAGGATAATGTTAAGATAATCTTACCGTAAACATCCGGTCATATATGGTGAATAACTTTGACAAACCCATTGACATGAAATTTTCCTGCCCTCTTCTGCTAAGCCTGCTGTCGTTCTTTGCGGGCCATGCACAACAATCGCCCGGAAGGGCTCGTCATTTATTTATTATCACCATCGATGGATTCAGATGGCAGGAAGTCTTCACCGGTGCGGACCCGTCCCTCATCGCCGACGCGAGCTTTGTCCGGGACACCGCGCTGACAAAGGACCTTTACTGGGATACCACTGCCGACCTGCGCAGGCGCAGGCTGATGCCTTTCTTCTGGAATGTGATCGCGGCAAAAGGCCAGCTGTATGGCAACCGGCTCTATAATAATAAGGTCAATGTAAAGAATTTCTATAAGATCTCTTATCCGGGCTACAATGAGCTCTTCACCGGACATACCAATGGATTTATCAGTCCCAACCTCCCTGTTTACAACCGCAACCGGAATGTCCTTGAATACCTTAACGCCACCAATGCATATGGCGGGAAAGTGGTGGTCTTCACGTCCTGGAATATTTTCCCCTTTATCCTGAATGTCCGGCGCAATGGGCTGCCCATCAACAGCGGCTATCAGAAACAGCCGGATGAGGCGGACAATGAGGCCATCCAGCTTATTGACAGCGTCCAGCAGACCATTACTCCCAGGACGCGCACCCGTTACGATCTGCTCACCTGGCTGAATGCGAAGGAATATATCAGCAGTCATCATCCTTCTATAGCCTTTATCGGGCTCGGGGAGACGGACGAATTCGCTCATGAAGGCAGGTATGACCTGTACCTGCAGCACGCGGCAAGCATCGACAGGATGCTGGCCGAATTATGGTACACCATCCAGACAGACCCTTATTACCGGGATAATACGGATTTTCTGATCACCACAGACCATGGCCGGGGAGCAAGTCCTTCTTCCTGGATGACACACGGATTCTGGGCAAAGGGTTCGGGAGATATCTGGCTGGCTGCGCTGGGACCGGATATCCTTCCGGAAGGCGAAATGAGGGTATCCGGACAACTCTATCAGAAACAGCTTGCTTCAACGATCGCCATGCTGCTCGGAGAGCCGGCAACAGCCGGTCGTCTCCCCGGCAAGCCGATCGTTTTCCACGTACCGGAAACCCTTGCCAGGCCAGACCTCAGCAGCAGGTAAGCTATCCCGGACGGGGAGGCATCCCGGACCTTCCGGGAAGGCCATTTTGTCTCCCGGACCTATTTCCGGCAAATCCCAAAAGCTTTTTAGCCATCCGGTCTAATAGTTCTATTTTTGCCCAAATTTTCCGAGGATGGCGCTGAATGCTATAATGAAGTTATTTATACCTAAGGACCGGGTATTCTACTCTCTTTTCGAAGAAGTAGCCGACGGGGTAGGCAAGATGGGCAAACTGATGAAGGAAGTCGTGGGAGAGCCGGACTTCGACAAAAGAGCAGCCATTATTTCCCAGGTCGAGGATCAGGAACATGTGAACGATGATCTCACGCACAGGATCTTCACCGAGCTCGGCAGGAACTTTATCACACCATTCGACCGGGAGGATATCCACTATCTTGCCAGCGCCCTCGACGATATCTGCGATTATATTTATGCCACCTGTAAAAAGATCAATTTCTACAAGGTCAACCCCAACGACTCGGGTATCCAGAAGATGGCCGATCTCATCGAGCAGGGCGCGGGGCAGATCCGGATCGCAGTGAGAGAGTTACGCAATATGCGCGATATGCGCAAGATCACCAATACGCTTGTAAAAGTGAACAGCATTGAAAATCAAGCCGATGATATTTTCGATCTGAGCATCGAACATCTCTTCGAAACGGAGCCCGACGCCAAGGAGGTCATCAAGAAGAGAGAGATTTATCAGGTCATGGAGATCGTTACCGACAAATGCGAAGATGCGGCGAATGTAATAGAGTCCATTATCATTAAATATGCGTAAGGATATACTATGACTTTCCTGGTAATTATCATCATTCTGGCGCTTATTTTCGATTATATCAATGGGTTTCATGACGCGGCCAATTCTATTGCGACCATTGTTTCTACCAAGGTGCTGACCCCTTTCCAGGCCGTTCTGTGGGCTGCCCTTTTCAATTTCGCCGCTTTTTTTATCTCGAAATATATCATAAAGGAATTCAAGATCGGCAATACGATCGCCAATTCCGTGAACGCCGATTTTATCAATCTGGATGTCATATTCTCAGGTCTGATCGCCGCCATCTGCTGGAACCTGCTGACCTGGTGGATGGGTATTCCTTCCAGTTCATCGCATACGCTGCTGGGAGGATTTATGGGCGCCGCACTGGCGCATGCGGGAGCCCTGAGCCGGCATGGGACGGCCGTGATCAATTATGCCAAAGTTGTCCCAACCTTCCTGTTCATCTTTCTGGCGCCGCTGATCGGTATGCTCATAGGGTTCTTCATCAATGTGCTCATCCTGAATATTTGCCGCAAGGCCAATCCATACCGGGCCGACAACTGGTTCCGCAGACTGCAGCTGCTGTCTTCCGCCCTGCTGAGCCTTGGGCATGGAGGGAATGACGCCCAGAAGGTAATGGGGATCATCGGGGCGGCCATGATCTTTTACAATAAGACACTGGGCTATGAAATGACGTTCAAGCATTTCATCGACTCGAATCTGTGGGTGCCCGTGGCGAGCTTTACGGCGATCGCCCTCGGGACGATGAGCGGTGGCTGGAAGATCGTCAAGACCATGGGGACAAGGATAACCAAAGTCACTCCCCTGGAAGGCGTAAGCGCGGAAACGGCGGGCGCGCTGACCCTGTTCCTGTCCGAAAAATTGGGTATCCCGGTAAGCACTACACATACGATCACGGGTTCGATCATCGGCGTAGGCGCTACCCGCCGGCTGTCTGCAGTACGCTGGGGAGTGACCATCAATCTGCTGTGGGCCTGGATCCTGACCATTCCCGTCAGCGCGCTGCTCGCCGCAATTGTTTACTTTATCGTTCACCTGATCCGGTAAAACGTTCGCCTGGTCCGGTAAAAAATTATATTTGCACACAAATGCCCATCTATGAAAGGAATAATCCTCGCCGGAGGCTCTGGTACGCGCCTGCATCCTATCACTTATGCCATCAGCAAGCAGATCATGCCCGTATATGATAAACCGATGATCTATTATCCTTTGTCCACCCTGATGCTGGCCGGTATCCAGGAAATACTCATCATTTCTACCCCCCACGATCTCCCTTTGTTCAAGAAATTATTCGGGGATGGCTCAGGCCTGGGGCTGAAATTCTCTTATGCGGAACAACCCAAACCAAACGGACTGGCCCAGGCATTTGTGATCGGGGCCGGGTTCATCGGCACCGACAGCGTTGCCCTGGTATTGGGTGATAATATCTTTTATGGCGCGGGGCTGGGCAAACAACTCGAAATGAATAACCGGCCGGAAGGTGGCATAGTATATGCGTACCATGTGAGCGACCCGGAACGCTATGGCGTAGTGGAATTCGATGGCAATATGAAAGCCATATCCATTGAAGAAAAACCTTCAGAACCCAAAAGCAGGTATGCCGTACCCGGCCTGTATTTTTATGATAACGAAGTAGTAAGCATCGCCCGAGGCCTGCAGCCCAGTCCAAGGGGAGAATACGAGATCACGGATGTGAACAGAGAATATCTCAGGCGGAATAAATTAAAAGTATCCATACTCGACCGCGGCACCGCCTGGCTGGATACCGGGACCTTCGATTCACTTATGCAGGCTTCGCAATTCGTCCAGGTGATCGAGCAAAGGCAGGGTATCAAGATCGCCTGCATCGAAGAGATCGCTTACCGCAAGGGCTTTATCGATAAGCAGCAGGTGGAAAAAATGGCCCTGCCTCTTATGAAAAGCGGCTATGGAGAATATCTGATAAAAATAATCAATCAATAAAAGATGCAAAAAATTCTGGTTACCGGGGGATGTGGTTATATCGGCTCACACACTATAGTAGACCTGATCGAAAATGGGTTTGAGGTCATCTGCGTTGATAACAATGCCCGTTCTTCTCCAAGGATCCTGGAGGGAGTGGAAAAGATCACCGGCAAGAAGATCAAGAATTACAAAGTGGACCTCTGCAATTATGATGATACGTTCGCCATATTCCAGGAAAATGAGAATATTGCAGGCATCATTCATTTTGCCGCATATAAGGCGGTCGGAGAATCCGTCGAACAACCGCTGATGTATTTCGAGAACAATCTCATGTCCCTTATCAACCTGTTAAAATGTGTGCAGGAATTCGAGATCCCTTATTTTGTGTTTTCTTCTTCCTGCACGGTGTATGGCAATCCGGATGAGATCCCCGTAACGGAACTGACACCACCCAAGCCCGCCGAATCCCCTTACGGATATACCAAGCAGATGGGAGAGCAGATCATCAATGAATTTTCAAAATCGACGTCCCGTACAAAATGCATCTTACTGAGATATTTTAACCCGGTGGGCGCGCATCCGACCATTCTGATCGGAGAAATGACCATCGGAAGGCCTGCCAACCTCGTACCCGCGATAACCCAGACCGCCATCGGCAAGCTGCCACAGATGACGGTGCATGGAGATGATTATGACACCCGGGATGGATCCTGTATCCGCGACTTTGTCCATGTCTCCGATATTGCCAACGCGCATACGCTGGCCCTGAAATTCCTGCTGGAAAAAAAGAGCGCGAAAAAATGCGAGGTGTTCAATCTCGGCAGCGGCAACGGAGTGACCGTCCTCGAAGCCGTCAGGGCGTTCGAAAAAGTCAGTGGCGTCAAACTGAACTATATCATCGGGCCGCGCAGGAATGGCGATGTGATCGCCATTTATTCCAATAACGATCTGGTGAAAAAACAACTGGGATGGCAACCCCGGTTTTCACTCGAGGATATGCTCTTCACGGCCTGGAAATGGGAACAGAAACTAAAGGCAGATGAGAAATTCTATAACGGTAAATTTTCAGAGTTAAATTAAGGGATTCTCCTTTACTTTGCAGCAAACACTTCGATTCATGTTAAAAGATATTCAGGTAACAGGGAAGAAAGACACCCGCAGTGGTTTTGGAGACGGTATTCTGGAATTAGGCCGGAAAAACCCCAATGTGGTCGCGCTGACGGCAGATCTGGCAGGTTCCCTGAAACTTCATCCCTTCATCAAGGAATTTCCGGAGCGATTCGTCCAATGCGGTATCCAGGAAGCAAATATGATCGGGGTCGCAGCCGGCATGACCATCGGAGGCAAGATCCCCTTTACCACTACTTTCGCCAATTTTTCGACCGGCAGGGTGTATGACCAGATCCGCCAGTCTGTCGCCTATTCGGGTAAAAATGTAAAAATATGCGCTTCCCATGCCGGTGTTACGCTGGGTGAGGACGGTGCCACCCATCAGATCCTTGAAGATATCGGCATGATGAAGATGTTGCCAGGTATGACGGTAGTCGTTCCCTGCGATTACAGCCAGACCAAGGCAGCCACGATCGCGATCGCCGACTATGTAGGCCCTGTCTATCTGCGCTTCGGTCGTCCGGTATGGCCGATCTTTACGGAAGGCATGGAATTCAAGCTGGGAAAGGCACAGGTCTTCTCCGAAGGAACAGATCTGTCTATTTTCGCCTGCGGCCACCTCGTATGGATAGCCATAGAAGCCGGCAAGATCCTCGAAGAAAAAGGCATTTCAGTCGAAGTGATCAATATTCATACGATCAAGCCTCTGGATGAGGCGGCTGTGCTTCAGTCGATCCGCAAGACCCGGTGCGCCGTAACGGCGGAAGAGCACAATATCATCGGCGGATTAGGCGATGCCATCGGGCAGGCTGCCGCGAAATCTTTTCCCATACCCATAGAATATGTAGGCACCAACGATACTTTCGGAGAGAGTGGAACACCCAACCAACTGCTGGAAAAATACGGACTTACCGCAGCACATATTGTGGCGGCTGCGGAAAAAGCAATGGCCAGAAAAAGTAAATAAATCGCTAACCTTATGGGGGGTACTATTCACGATGCGGAATTGCTTATTCAGTTCCGGGACCCTGACACTAAAGAAAAAGCCTTCACGGCTATCATAAAAAAATACCAGGAAAAACTCTATTGGCATGTGCGGCGCATGGTTGTAGTACATGATGATGCAAATGATGTATTACAAAATGTATTTATACGTGTGTGGAATGGGCTCGAAAATTTCCGGGAGGATTCTCAGCTCTATACCTGGCTGTACCGGGTGGCCACCAATGAATGCCTGAGCTTCCTCGAACAGCAGAAAAAGAAGGCTACGTTGTCCCTCAGCGACATGGAAAGCGGGTTGAGCAATAAGATTGTCGCAGACAAGCATTTCGACCCTGCCAAGCTGGAATGGAAACTTCAGCTTGCTATTCAGCAATTACCTGATAAACAAAGAATTGTGTTTAATTTGCGATATTATGACGAAATGCCCTATGAAGAAATGAGCCGGGTGCTCGAAACTTCGGAAGGGGCGTTAAAAGCGTCCTATCATCATGCGGTAAAAAAAATCGAGGATTATATCCTGAACCGATAGCCCGATCCGGTCTAAAAAAAATAGAAATTACCGGATCAATCATTAAACTTTGCTAATCAAAGGGGGTCGAAAAGAAGTACATGCAACGCAAGGAAAATATATCGGAGGAGTTAAGGGAGGTCAGCGGATTGGTTGCCGATATCAGCCGGATCGAGCTTTTTGAAGTACCCCAGGGGTATTTTGAGGGCTTTGCCGGCAGGATAATGGAACGGATCGGGTCCATGGAATCCGGGGAAAGGCTGTCGCCTGCCCTGCTGGATGCCAGGGAGCAACCTCTTTATAGTATACCGGAAGGGTATTTTGAAGGCTTTGCCGGCAAAATGCTCGCCCGCATACACGCCAGCGAGGAACTGGCCGCCCTGTCCCCATTGCTGAGCGGCATCGGTAAAAAGTCCCCTTTCCAGACTCCTGAAGGCTATTTTAAAGCGTCTCTGGCGGGCATGGGAGCTCTTTTACAGGAAAATGCCGGAATGGACAGTGGATCGTTGTCGCCCTTGCTGGCCAGCCTCAAAGACAAGACAGTCTATCTGGCCCCTGAAGGATATTTTGCCGGACTGGCCGACACTGTTCTGGCCAGGGTAAAAGAGCCGGTTTCGGACCTGAAAAAAGAGCGGCAGGTTGCCCCTGTCCCTTCCCGGACCCAGACGCCGGTGATCGCCATTGGTTCCGGAAGAAAATGGCTGAGATATGCCGCGGCGGCCATAATAGCCGGGTTGATCGTGACGGCAGGATCACTGGGCCTGCACAAGATATCGGGCAAGACCGGTAAAAATGATCTTATAGCAAGTATCCCTAATAATTTGCCAGGGGTGAGCGACCAGGAAATACAGAACTACCTTGACGACCAGGACGATCATTCCCTGGCCGATGGAGCCACCAACAGCACTGCCACGTTGGATTTCAATGATAACGATGTAAAAGATCTGTTGGGAGACGTGCCCGACAATGAGCTGAAAATGTATTTAGAAGAACACAGTGCTTCAAAAGACGTGGTAACGAATTAGCCTATACAATGAAAAAGTTAGCTCCTTTACTGGTATTGCTCTTATGGCTGGGATTCCCCTGCATCGCTCAGACTGCGGAGCAGGGACCGGGCCAGAACAGGCCAACCGGAGGCGCACTGGAAGCATTCAAGATCGCATTTATCACCAAAAGGCTTAACCTTTCCCCCGAAGAAGCGCAGCGGTTCTGGCCGGTCTATAATAAATATGCCATTGAGATCCGCCAGGCCTATCTGGCCTACCGTGAGCATAAGAATGAGATCCTGCTGGATGAATCGCTGCTGAATATCCGAAAAAAATATAACGCCGAATTCTCGAAAGCACTTACCCCAGAAAAAGTGAATGAATTTTTCCGCGCCGAAAAAGATTTTGGAGGCTTTGTGCAGAAGGAAATGCAGCGCCGTCAGAATCGCATTCAGCAAAGAAGACCCCTGGCCGGAGAAAGATAACGATCACTCACTCCTTAATGGTCTGCTAAAGTCTTTCTATATCCGATATAGACCGCTGATAAATAATAGACCCTGATATTTTGCTCTTTTACCGATTAATTTTATCATCCAACCGATGAATCACGATATTTGAATCTGGTGTTTTTCATAGGTTAGCAACGGCCGGCTCTTTCCAGAGCAGGCCTTTTTTGGGCCGGAAGCGCGGAAATTAAAACAAGATTAAACCGGAGTTAAAACGAGATTAAAAAGAATAGACCGGAGTACCAATATCATGATAGAATAGAAAAGTCCAGCCTCCCTCCTTCCCCTCGATCCACCATTGCTGTCTCAGTTCCATACATTTCTTCCCATCGTAATCATATTTAGCGACAAAACGGTTTTTCATCTGCTGAAGCTGCGGAGCCACGTCCCCGCCGAAGAAGATCTTTTCTCCTCCGTCCACGATCCGGAAGATCTGATGGTAAGGGCAATGAGCGCCGGTCATTTCATATTTGATGTATCCGTCCAGCACCCCGTCGCCATCCAGCAACACGACCTGCGGGGAATCACGGAGGCAGACCAGTTCTTCGGTCAGGTATGAGGGTGAGCCCTTTTCGAAAGCGTATTCCAATTCCTTGCGCTGGATATAATATGTGGCGTTGGGGAAGGCGAGCTCGCGTGAGCCGGCATTGCCAGATGTGGGGCCCGATGAACCTGCCGTGGTTGCGACGGAGCCAGACGACCCTGCCTTGCCGATGCCGCCGGCATGATCTTTATGAAGATGGCTCATCAATACCTTGGTCACACGGGACGGATCGATGCCCGCATTCAGGAGGTTAAGGTGGATCTGCAACATTCCATCCTTTTCAAATCCAAGACCGGTATCGAGCAGTAAAATATCTTCGGAGCTGATCACAGCAAAGGGCTGGACCTCTACCAGCAGACTCCCGGTAGACCGCCGCTGCAGATCATCCTTTTCCGTATCAAAGGGAACAAATAATTTGGTCTTATCGATGGTGAATGCGCCTTCGGACAATGGAATGATCTTCATCTGGCAAATTTACTGATTCCGCCGCAAGGGGAGCTGGCCGTCCTTTTATCGCAGCACCATCTGTCTGTCCGCATCCAGTCTGATCATGATAAAAAGCATGATACTGAACGTGAGCAGAGAGGTGCCTCCATAGCTGACAAACGGCAGTGGAATCCCGATCACGGGGGCGAGGCCGATGGTCATACATACATTGATCACGATATGAAAAAACAAGACGCTGGCGACGCCGTAGGCATAGCACCGGCTGAATACGGATCGCTGTCGTTCGGCCACAGCGACTATCCGCAGCAGCAGCAGCAGATAGATCCCGAGGAAGACGGTGCTTCCCACAAACCCAAAGCCCTCCCCGATCGTACAAAAAATAAAGTCGGTGCGTTGTTCCGGCACGAATTCATAACGGGTCTGTGTCCCTTTCAGCAATCCCTTGCCGATGAGGCCACCGCTGCCGATGGCTATCTTGCTCTGTTTTACATTGTAGTTGTTGTCCTTTTTCTTGCCGCTGCTGCGCACTTCGTTTTCCAGCACGGCCTCCGTCGCCTGGTCTTTGGGTACATAGTCCTTGCCGATCGCATCGTAGATACGTTTCACCTGATAGGGCTGGAATACATGATCAAAGACAAAGGGAACGACAAACCGCTGGACCCCCACGCATACGAACCAGACGCCGACGATAAGAAAAAGAACGGTCCGGGTCCTCTTGATCTGTCGTCTCAAAAGATAGATGGCGAGTAGAGCGATGCCAGTGAGAACAAGGGCAAGCGTATTGGGCTCGACCAACAGCGTCGCCACGACCAGCACCGCGAAGGAGGATCCGATAACGAGTATGGAGGAAGGCAGTCCTTCCCGGAACATCACGAGGAAAAATGAAAAATACACGAGCGAAAGACCCGTCTCTTTCTGCATGATGCTCAGCATGGCGGGCACCAGGGCTATGACGGCCGCGATCAGTTGCGAACGGGGCCTTGTGAAATTGGTCTCCACCCGCGACAGATATTTGGCAAGGGCGAGGTTGACAAAGATCTTGCACAGATCGGCCGGCTGCAACTGAAAAGCGTTCCCGAATTTTATAATGGACTCTGTCCCTTTTATCCTGGAGTGAAAAGGAAACACGAGAAGCATCAGAACGATGCCGAAGGAATAGCCAAGGTTAGCCGTGGCCGTGAAGAACTTGCTGTCTGTCAGTAAAATGAAGGTGCCGATGATGCCACCCATGATAAAAAAAAGCAATTGCCGGCTATAATCCGTCTTCAGCGAAATAAATCCCTGCAGGATATTATCCCCATCCCGGTAGCTCGCGGCAAAAATGCTGATGACCCCTATGCTGCATAAGGTAAACCAGATCCAGACCAGGGACCAGTCCACGCCTTTCGATATAGCAGGGTTGCGTTGGCTCATGTTATTTTTGAATTGAATCCTTTTTTTTATCTGGGACCACTGTTCTGCCCGAATCAGGTTTTCTATTGTTCGCCCTGGCCGCCGAATCGGTTTTCCGTTTATTATCTGCCCTTCGCACGGAATCCGCTCTCCCATTCAGATCGGCCTTCTTTCCCGAATCAGGCCTTGGCAGATCTGCGGGCGTTGTGGACGGTGAGGGCGGTGCGCTATTCCCAGGCTGGTCAGCGGGAGCCTTGCGCAAGCTTCCCAGGTTTTGATTGATGATCGTGTTCTTCTGAAGGGCCTTCAGGATCGGATTGTTGTAGCGGCCCGTCGTGTCAAGCATGACCATCCGGAATGCAGGATCCTGGTATCTCCGCAGACGTGTGCTGTCCCCGCTCTGTCTGGCCCAGATCGCCGCCCTGACCGAGTCATCTCTGAATTGCACCCGCACGAGGAATTTGGGCATGATATTCACACCGGCAATACGGTTCACCTCTTTGATCCGTTCTTCGCGTAACGTATCATTGATATATTTTTCCACCAACAAGGAGGCGATGGGGGCAGCCCAGGCGGAGCCGTGACCGGCATTTTCCACCACTACGGCGATCGCAATCCTGGGGTTCTCCCTGGGCGCAAAACAAACAAACATCGAATTATCCTGCAGCTTGATGCGCCGGCCATCGAGCACCCGGTAATTCTCGGCCGTCCCTGTTTTTGCGCAGATATCGATACCCGGGATCCTTGCCGCCCTTCCCGTACCAATCTCCACCACATCCTGCATCCCGCTGTGCACGACCTCATAGGCATTATCGGAAATATGGGTCAGCACTTCATGCTTCTGCTGGAAGCGACGGAGCAGCGTATCCTCTTCGGGCACATCCGATCCCGACCTTTCGACCCTTTCCATAAAATGAGGGGTATAATAATATCCTTTGTTAGCTACGATGCAGATCGAATTGGCCATCTGCAAGGGAGTGACCGACATCTTATCCTGGCCGATGCCGAGTCCGCCGCCTACCATCGTACAGGAATTCCATTGCCCATGGTATTCCTTATCATAGGTCGCCGTATCCGGGATCAGGCCTCCGTCCTCACTGGGAAGATCGACTCCTACGCGACGTCCCAGACCAAAAGCATTTACATATTCTTTCCATCTCGTCAATCCTTTCCTTGCATCGTGATACACCGGGTTATCGATCTCCAGTTTGAGTGTATTGGAAAAAAAAGAATTGCAGGAATGGGCAATGGCCAGACGAAGATTAGCGGCATGTCCGGGTCCATGCTCTTCGCATTTTATGGGATGGGGGCATCCATAATAAACACCATGACAATCATATCCGCTGGCTTGTGTGATCACGCCTTCGTCCAGTCCGATCAGGGCCCCCAGTGGCTTATACGTCGACCCCGCGGGATATTGCCCTTTGATGGCCCTGTTCAATAAAGGGCCCGATACATCTAGTACAAGCCTCGCATAGTTGGTCTGCTTGTCCGGCCCTGTCAGCCAGTTGGGGTCAAAGTCGGGCCCCGAGGCCATGGCCAGGATACCACCGGTCCGCGGATCAATGGCTACGACAGCCCCTGTCTTGCCCGTCAGTAATTTTTCAGCCAGCTGCTGTAATTCTATGTCCATATAGGTATGCAGGTTCTTACCCGCAATGGCGGGCGTATCCAGGGACTTGTCCTGATAGTGTCCTACCAACCTGTTCTTGTTATCCTTGAGCCAGAACTCGATGCCCCGCTGGCCCATCAGCTCTTTTTCATAATACTGCTCCAGTCCGCTGCGGCCTACATAGTCCCCGAGCTGGTAAAAATTATTGGACCTTTTCAGGATGCCCGAGTCCACTTCCCCGACATAGCCCATGATATGGGCCGCGGCGTTGAAGGGATAGATCCGGACAGGTCGTTCCTGGAGGTTGAAGCCCGGGAATTTCCAGATATTCTCTTCCAGCCGGGCATACATGTCCGGTGGTAGCAGGTCTTCGAAGATCGTAGGGCGGAATGCGCCGTTCTTGGCTTTTGCATCGAGGATGCGGCTGCGAAATTCAGCGGTATCGATACCCAGCAGGACACAGAAATAACCGGAGTCGATATTTTTTACCTGGGAGGGAGTGACCATAAGATCGTAAAGGATCGTGTTATTGAGGATCGCCCTTCCCTTTCTGTCGTAGATGATCCCCCGGGTAGGATAGATGCTTTTACGGAACAGGGCGTTCTCCTGGGCCTGCCTTTTATATTTTGCCGAAATGATCTGCAGGTGGAATAATTGAGCAACGATGATCAGGAACATGCCCGCGAAAATGAGGCGGATGATATTGCTGCGGGATTGATTGAATACAGGCATATAAGTTGTACGACCTACAATTTACGAAGTACGGGTAATTAACGTGTAAATGGTCAGAATACTATGCGAAAAAAGAGTTTTTTCTTTGGATCAGATCGTATTCGTGCGGAACTTTTGTTTTCTGTAAAAAAGCAGCTCCGTCAGCAGGATCAGCAGGAGGCTGACGGCCGTGGAAGCGACCACTTTGCCAAGAAAATAGATAAAAGAGCCAAAATTCATCCATTCCAGCAATACCAGATAAGTATGATGAAGAAAGGTCAGCACGATCACATACGTGGCATAGGGCGCCCATCCCATACTAACAATCGAAGGGGAAATATAGTTCTTATCCGCCCCTTCCTGGGAAATGAGCAGGCCGATGACGAAGGGGCGCACATAGGCGATGAGGGTGCAGGCGGCGGCATGCAGGCCGGGTGTTTTACTGAAATAATCAAGGCTAAGCCCGAAAATGAAGGAGATCAGCGTGAGGGAAGTGCGGGTCAGGTGGAATGGCAGCCAGAGCACAAACAGGAAATAAAGGTAAGGGGTAATAAACCGGTGGAGGGGCGGCATCTTGAAAAGGATGAACACCTGCACGAGGATGAACAATACGAACCGGATACTATTTTTCAGCAATTCGCTCATTGGGTCTTTTTACGGGTAGAGTCTTCAATTCTTTTTTGTTCGTCATATTGCAGATTATCAATCACATACACGTATTCAATGTTAAAGAAATTGGTAGAAGGCCGGACCTTTAAAGTATAGAAATTCGTACTGTTGTCCGGTATGATCTCGTATACGGTCCCGACCATGATATTGGCGGGAAATTTCGATGAGATCTGGCTGGTAAGGACGGTATCGCCTTTTGCCACTTTTGCGCTTTTTGGGATGTCCTTGAGGGTAACGAACAGCGGGCTCAGTCCATCCCATTCAATCGCTCCCCGCTCACCGCCATTCTTCAGCTTGACCACCACATTGTACTGCCGGTGGAGCACGCTCATCACCGTGGCAAAATTCTCGCTTACGTTCAGTACGGTTCCTACGATGCCCTGGGGGCCGATAACTCCCATATTGGGCCGGACCTGCTGGGCGGACCCACGGTGGATGGTCAGGTAGTTCATCTGCGATGTCGTGCTGCTGCTGACCACTTTAGCCTCGAGGATATTGTATTTCAGCATAGTCTTGCCGGAATCGACCCGCACCGTGTCGCGGATGAGCCTTTTTGCCGAATCGGGCGCTTCATAATTATCTTTCATCAGCTGCCGGAGATATAAATTTTCCCTGACCAGGGTCTCGTTGGTCTTTTTGAGCTGAAAGTAATATTCTATGTTGTTGTACTTTTCATTGATCCGGCCGGTGATCTCGGTGCTGGCATCCATGAAAACGGCCTCATGCAGCTTGTTATAGCGAAAAAGGAAGGAAAGAGAGACTATCTGCAACACCAGGAAGAAGAGGAAGTTGAAATGCCTTCTGATGAAGAGAAAAACGTTACGCACCTGGTAGAAGATTTAAAAAGGAATTTGGATCAACCTATCTCATTACAAACGGGTATCTGTCATAATTCTTCAGGGCAATGCCTGTCCCTCTTACCACGCTCTTCAGCGGATCGTCAGCGATATGCACCGGCAGCTTGATCTTTTGGCTGAGACGTTTATCCAGGCCACGGAGCAACGCCCCCCCGCCTGTAAGGTAAAGACCACGCCGGTAGATATCCCCCGCCAGCTCAGGAGGGGTAGTCTCGAGGGCTTTCAGGATGGCTTCTTCGATCTTGAAAATACTCTTGTCAAGCGCTTCGGCAATTTCCTGGAAGCTTACCATGATCTGCTTGGGGATGCCTGTTACCAGGTCCCGGCCATTGACCGGTATATCATCCGGAGGATTGTCAAGGTCTTTCAGCGCGGCGCCTATCTGGATCTTGATCTGCTCGGCCGTTCTTTCTCCGATGAGTAAGCTATGATAGCGGCGCAGGGCTTCCATGATATCGGCTGTGAATTCATCCCCGGCGATGCGGATCGATTGATCGCAGACAATACCGGCAAGCGCGATGACCGTGATCCCCGTCGTACCACCGCCGATGTCGATGATCATGTTGCCTACGGGCTCTTCCACGTCTATGCCGATACCCAGCGCAGCGGCCATCGGTTCGTGGATCAGATAAACTTCTTTGGCCCCCGCCTGTTCGGCGCTGTCCCGCACGGCCCTTTTTTCCACTTCGGTGATGCTGGAAGGAATACAGATCATCATACGCCAGCTGGGTGGGAAAAGAGGCTTCTTGGGATAGATCATCTTGATCATTTCCCTTATCATCAGCTCGGCAGCGTTGAAATCCGCGATCACCCCGTCTTTCAGCGGACGGACCGTACGGATGCTCTCATGGGTCTTTTCATGCATCATCAGGGCCCGTTTACCTACCGCCAGAACAGTTTTTGGGTTGTTCCGGTCAAGGGCTACGATGCTCGGTTCATTCACCACTATTTCGTCGTTATGTATGATCAGGGTATTGGCGGTACCCAGGTCCATGGCTATTTCTTGTGTAAGGAAATTGAATAATCCCATTTTATATAAAGGTCAGATTTTAACTATAATTATAATGTCAGCAAAATTGAAGGAAATAATTCGAATTAACAAGGTAGAACGCTTGATTTGCCGCATTATTTTCCACAAACCTTTAACTGCCAAATTTTTTTTTGAAACTACATGATCACCGCTGCTCGGACAAGGGCTGTAAATGCAATGATCATGCGGTTCTCGGCGAGTCGGATGAACGGATCGGATGAAGATCGTCAGACGTTAAAGCCCAGTCGTCGTTCCATTTCCGGACTCAGCGGCGGCAGTTTTCTTCTTTCGATGAGGAAACTGGTGAGTCTCGCGATCTCTTTGAACAAATGATGGCTCTCCATGGCCGATCGCAGATAATCCTTTCCTGTACTGCCTCCCGTACCGATGCGCGTCCCGATCATGCGATGCACCATGCTCATGTGGCGATATCTCCAGGTGCTCAGTTGCTCGTCGATCTCCAGCAATTGATTCAGCACCTGGAATGGCAGCTGAAGCATTGGATATCCTCTGTACAGCATGATGAATAACGCCGAACGACAGGCTGCCGGAGAAAGAGAAGGGGGAGGAACATGCCATCCAGGCAGTGTTTCCGGCGGTTGAGCGCCAACGGAAGGTTGCGCTGCAGGCGACGAAGGAGGCACAGCGGATGTTTGACCGGGAACAGGTGAATAAAAGATCACATCGAACAGTTCGAGGTTGGCTTTTTCGGGATCGGCTAAACTTTGCTGATAGCGATGCCGGTATTCCAACCAGAAGGGATGCAAGCTGCCCGGCTGGGATGAGGAAGGCGCCGAAGACAGCGTGGAACGGGAAGGGTTGGCAGGCTCCGGGGGGGCCTGTGGCACGGAGGTCTTAAAATTTTTCCAGTTGTCCGCTTCGCCGAAGAAAGGCATCCGTTCCAGCCAGGTATTGACAAACTCCAGGAGCGACATCTCTTTCTCTCCTTCTTTGATCTTTGCGATCTCGGGCTCCCTGAGTTGCGATACATAATATTGCTTACCGTAGCGATGTTCATATTTCAATCCCAGCCTGGCTTCCAGCAATTTGAACTGCCAGCTCTGGAATCCCGACGCGGGGCGCAGCATGTCCCGGAAATCCAGGAAGTCCATGGGGGTCATGGTTTCCATGATATCTATCTGATGCACCATCACCTTGAGGATCGTCGAGCAACGGGACAGCCGGTGAACGATGGTCTGCAGTTCCGGCGAGTTGTCGTCCATCGCAGGCGTTTGCATGATCCGGATGACCGACTCTGTCTCGTGCAGCAGCTGTTTGAACCACAATTCATAAGCCTGATGAATGACGATGAAGAGCATTTCGTCGTGGGCGGGCATCCCGCGCCTGTCGCTCTCAGGATCCTGTGCATTCAGGATCTTATCCAGTTGCAGATAGTCGCTGTAGTGAACTTCATCTGGCATAGATTACAGTTTCTGGTTTCCGTAAAAGAACCCGTTAAAGGGAAGATAGCGCAGACTACAAGAATTCGTACCCTATATCCCTCCGGTAAAAGATCCCTTCGTAATTGATCTTATCCAGTACTTCCCTTGACTTGTCGACCGCCTCATAGACCGTCTCCGCAAAAGACGTGACGCACAACACCCGGCCTCCGTTCGTGACAACGGCCTCTTTCTGCGTCCTGGTGCCGGAATGGAAGATCAGACTGTCCTCGGGGCAGGGGATGTCCAGGCCTTCGATGGGAAAGCCTTTCTCATAGCTGCCGGGGTAGCCCCCGCTCACCGCTACGACCGTACAGGCTATGCGCTCGTCTTTTTCAATGGTCACCTGGTCGAGGCGTTTTTCGGCGGTAGCGATGAACAGCTCAAGGAGGTCGTTTTTCAGCCGGGGCAGAACGACCTCCGTCTCCGGATCGCCCATGCGGCAGTTATATTCGATCACATATGGATCTTCCCCGACTTTTATGATGCCTATAAAGATGAACCCCCGGTAGTCGATATTCTCTTTTTTCAGGCCCTCGATGGTGGGCACGATGACCCGTTCGGTTATTTTGCCCATAAAGGTCTCATCCGCAAAGGGTACCGGGCTGACTGCGCCCATTCCACCCGTGTTGGGACCTTTATCCCCTTCTCCTACCCTTTTGTAATCCTTTGCTTCCGGCAGGATGAGATAATGATCTCCGTCCGTCAGTATAAAAACAGACATCTCGATGCCCTGGAGAAATTCTTCCACGACTACTTTGCTGCTGGCTTCCCCGAATTTATGCCCTTGCAGCATCAGCTCGAATTCGGCAACGGCCTCCACATGGTTATGACAGATGACCACCCCTTTGCCGGCGGCCAGTCCATCCGCCTTCAATACGATCGGCAGGCTGTGGCCCTGCAAAAAAGGAATTCCTTCCGCATAATTGGTGGTATCGAATTCCCGGTAAGCGGCCGTCGGGATCTGATAACGTTCCATGAATTTCTTGGAAAAGGCCTTGCTGCCTTCCAGCCTCGCCCCCCGGGCGGAAGGACCGATGACGGGGATCTTTTTCAGGGCCGGATCACCGGCAAAGAAGTCGACGATCCCTTTTACCAGGGGTTCTTCGGGTCCTACGACCACCATTCCGATCTTTTCCTTTGTACAAAATTTCTTGATCCCCTCAAAATCCGTCGGGGACAGATCGATGTTGGTACCGCATAGCGCGGTCCCTGCATTGCCCGGCGCTATGAAAAGCCCCGTACACTCAGGGCTTTGAACGAGCTTCCATGCCAGGGCATGTTCTCTACCGCCAGAGCCTAACAGTAAAATATTCATTTGGGTTGGTATTCGCCTCAATATTAATCTTTTCCGGCCCCGAAATTCGAAATTCGCGGGCATATTCTGAAATGATTTTTATGGGAGGTAATCCAACTGAGGATCATTTCGCATACGATCATTAGCTTTTTATCTGTACTTTAGGTGCTAATTTTTTAAAAGCATGCGCCAACCCAACCAGACAGGTAAACATCCAAGGGCATTGTACGTGCTTTTCCTGACTGAGATGTGGGAACGTTTTGCCTACTATCTTCTGGCGGGGATCTTATTGCTATACCTGAAGGACGGGAAGGGTTTCACCAGGAGCGCTGCGGCAGATATTACCGGGACTTTTATCGCGCTTATCTGGCTTCCGCTTTTTATCGGGGGGATGATCGCAGACCGCTATCTGGGGTATGTCAAATCCATTTTTATCGGAGGCGGGCTCCTCGCTGCGGGCTATCTCGGTCTGGCTTTGCCAGGCGATACGGCTATGTATATCTCCCTTGGCCTTATCATTGCCGGCAATGGGTTCTTCAAACCCAATATCAGCACCTTGCTGGGCAATATTTACAATAGAGCAGACCTTAAGCCATTAAAGGACAATGCCTACAATATCTTTTACATGGGCATCAACATAGGGGCGCTGGTATGCAATTTCGCGGCGGCCTATTTACGGAACAAATATGGATGGGGATATGCTTTTGGCGCTGCGGGAGTAGGAATGATCATCGGTCTGATCAATTTCGGGTTAAACCTGAAGCATGTGAGGAAGGGGGATATCCGGAGAGAGCCGGATAAGCGGGACATGTCCTTATCCCAGATATTATTATATGTCTTCCTCCCCGGACTGATAGCCGCCCTGCTGGGGTACACCTTACCCGGCAGGCTGTTCCACACAACGATCATGGGCAGCCCTTCCAGTGACGCTTTCGTATTCGCCTGCATCCCCGTAATCGCCTTTTTCGTGTCCCTGTGGGTCCGGGCCCGCGGGCAGGATAAGAAGGGGATCGGCGCCCTGTTGTTCATTTTTGCCGTCTCCGTTATTTTCTGGGCAATGTACTATCAGATCTTCACGGCCTATACGCTCTGGGCCGAACAGCATACCGACCGGACGATCTCCTCGCCGGCAGTGGAGAAAGGAGCGGATTGGCTGGGGATGATGCAAAAAGTAAATACCAGCCCGAGGAACGTGACCCAGGTGGACGCTTTTTTGGTGCCTGTCAAGGATGACAGCGGGCGAATAGCCACCACGACAGGCCCAGACCCTTATTTTTTAAATGTCCCAAAACAGCAATGGCCTCCGCCAGGGCAGGACCTGAAGCTCGTGAATCCAGAGATATTCGATTCTATTCCTCCTTTTTTTATCGTGACGCTGACGCCTCTCCTTGTGGGACTGTTCAGCTGGCTCCGGAAAAGGGGGAAGGAGCCTACGACGGCTTCGAAGTTCGGTATCGCGCTGTTCCTTTCCAGCCTTTCCTCGCTGGTGATGTTGTTTGCCGTCTGGTCAGTTTCTTCCATTTATCAGGTCAAGGTTTCGCCGGGTTGGCTATGGGGCACTTATTTTGTTATCGTAATGGCGGAGATCTGTCTGAGTCCCATCGGTTTATCTCTGGTATCCAAGCTTGCGCCTCCCCGCCTGGTCTCTCTTCTGATGGGCGGATGGTTTCTGACCATGTCCTTAGGCAGCAAGATCGCGGGTCTGATGACGAGTTCCTGGGATAAATTTCCGGATAAGCGGATCTATTTTATGATCTGGTTTATTGCGGCCGTGATCGGAGGGATCATGATCTACAGCCGCATCGGATCGCTGAACCGGATCCTGAAGGACGAATGAGCAAAGTGAATGTCCTGTAATACAAACCAAAACCAACTGTATGGCTGAAAAAAAATTCCAACCTTTTGTATCCGCGGAGACGGAGATGAAGGAATTTACGTTCAAGGCACTGGCCATCGGCAGCGTTTTCGGCATCCTGTTCGGCGCCTCCACCGTCTATCTTGCCTTAAAAGCCGGACTGACCGTATCGGCCTCGATCCCGATCGCGGTGCTGGCTATTACCCTGGGCAGGAAATTATTCAAAACCACCGTTCTCGAAAACAATATCATACAGACCACGGGCAGCGCCAGTGAAAGCATTGCGGCGGGCGTGGTGTTCACCTTACCCGGCTTTTTGTTCTTGTCCACTGCCGAATCAGCCAATTATTTCGATTATATCGTCATTTTCATCCTGGCAATTTTCGGCGGCATGCTGGGTACGCTGATGATGATCCCGCTGCGCCGGTCGCTGATCGTAAAAGAGCATGAAACACTGCCCTATCCTGAAGGCACGGCCTGCGCCTCGGTGCTGAAAGCCGGTGAAAAAGGCGGCGAGTTCGCCCGTACAGCATTCCAGGGACTGGGATTTGCCTTTGTGTATGCCCTTTTCCAGAGGATGTTCCGGGTAATCGCAGAAACCCCTCTTTTTGATACGGTGAAGAGCAAGGCTCTCAATAAGATCTTTCCCTCCGCCCAGATCTCGGCCGATATTACTCCTGAATACATGGGGGTGGGTTATATCGTAGGACCAAAGATCTCGGGTGTCCTGGTGGCGGGCAGCGTACTGAGCTGGTTTGTGCTCCAGCCGCTGCTGGCATCGCTGATCGACCCGGTAAATATCGCCCTGCAGCAGGTGAAGCTGGGATTTCTGAAAGATATCGCAACGGCCGGCGGATATGGGGGATGGGACCCCGTGAGCAGGACATTTGCGGACCCGGCCTCTGCCATTTACCGTGCTTATATCCGGCAGATCGGCGCCGGGGCCGTAGCGATGGGAGGATTTATCACCCTGATAAAAACGATCCCGACCATCATCTCCTCTTTTAAGGAAAGCGTTGCCTCCGTAAAAGAAAAAGGGGGAGCAGGAAGGTTGAGGACGGAGCGGGACCTGAGCATTAAAATAGTCTTGTTCGGCAGCCTCGGACTGGTGCTGCTGATCGCCTGCCTGAATATCATTCCGGGGAATTCATTTTTCAACCGCCTTCTGATCGGATTGCTGATCGTGGTCTTCGGGGCTTTTTTTGTGACGGTATCCTCGCGGATCGTAGGACTGATCGGCAATACCAATAACCCCCTTTCGGGCATGACGATCGCAACGGTGATGAGCACCTGCCTGATCTTTATTGCGGTAGGCTGGAGCGGTAAGCTTTATGAGCCCATGGCCCTCGTGGTGGGAGGGATGGTCTGTATTGCCGCGGCCAATGCAGGCGCCACTTCACAGGACCTCAAGACGGGTTACCTGATAGGAGCCACACCCCGCTACCAGCAGCTGGCTTTGTTCGTCGGCGTCATCGTGTCCTCCATTGCCATCGGCCTTACGGTGAAGACCCTCGATATCCCCAATTCGGAAATGGCGGCCAAAGGCATTCATCATGCCATCGGAAGCCAGTACAATGCCCCCCAGGCCACGTTAATGGCGACGCTGATCAAGGGCATCCTTTCTAAAAATCTGGACTGGAATTTCGTACTGGCCGGCGCCTTCCTGGCCTTCGTGATGGAGCTATGTCAGGTCAGAGCCCTCAGCTTTGCCATCGGCGTCTATCTGCCGCTCTCCACTACCCTCCCCATTTTTATCGGCGGCGCCATACGAGGTCTGACGGACCGTGTAAAAAAGAGAAGAGGCGTGATCGCCAAAGAGGGTGAAGAAGACCTGGAAAAAGGGAACCTCTTCGCCACGGGGCTTGTCGCGGGAGGTGCGCTTATGGGCGTCCTGTTTGCTCTGCTGAACATACCCGATAAGATTGTTTTTGTGCTGAAGAAGCTGAGCGTCGAAAAATGGCTGACCGGTAATATGACCCAGACCGGTTATTATCTGCTGGGAGTCGGTTTCTTTGCATTGATGGGTTATACGCTGTACCGGGTAGGGACACAGAAGGAAAAGGCGCTGTAGATCCCGCTAGTTCATCTTGAATGGAACGATCATCTCGAAGATGGGGATATTGACTTCGAAGCTTATCTTGTTATTGAGATTTTCCATGGTGTAGGAGCCGTACATCTTTCCCAATTCCGTGCGAAGATTGCACCCGCTCACATATTGGTAACGTTCGCCGGGGCTGAGCGTAGGCTGTACGCCGACGACCCCTTCGCCTTCGACTTCGCGATAGCTGCCGTTGCTGTCGAAAATATGCCAGTGACGGCGGTGTAACTTAACGGAAAAATTATTGTGATTTTCGATGGTGATCCTGTAGGCAAACATGTATTCCCCGGACAATGGGTTAGAATAGTCCGGTTGGTAAAAGGTCTCCACACTTACCTCGACCCCTTCTGAAATTTTGTTTGCCATCAAATCATTTTTCTAAAATTAATCAAAATCGGCAGGGATTTGAAGGAATTTTCAAGATTTAATAGGCTAATGATAAATCTACCCTAATTTTGCAAAATATTTTCTCAAATAACCTTTCGTTATATACGTTCATGATCGGGGACCGGTTCCCGAACAGATATAAACTTTCAATATATGAAAATAGCAGTTGCCAGGGGCGACGGAATAGGGCCCGAGATCATGGAAGCCGTGCTCGGCATCTTCAAGGCGGCTGGCGTCACCCTGGAATACGAGTTCGTGGATATGGGCAAATGGGTGTTCGATAAAGGGTTTTCCAACGGGATGACCCCCGAAGCCAAGCACACCATCGAGGAGCTGGGCATTCTGTTCAAGGGACCGATGGAGACGCCAAAAGGCAAAGGAGTGAAGAGCGTGAACGTAACGGCCAGAAAGACCTGGAACACCTATGCCAATAAAAGGGTATTTCAGTCCCTGCATGGCGTGGACACCGTTTTTTCCAAGGCGGGCATTCCCATAGATATTACCATCGTGCGGGAGAATATCGAGGATACTTATGGCGGGATCGAGCATATGCTGACGCAGGATGTGGCGCTGAGCCGTCGTTTCATCACCCGGCCGGGAAGTCTGCAGGTGATCCGGTATGCTTTTGAGATGGCAAAGAAAAAAGGCACAAAACGCATTACCTGCGGGCATAAGGCGAATATAATGAAGCTTACCGACGGGCTGTTCCTGGAATGCTTCCAGGAAGTGGCGAAGGAATATCCCGAGCTTGTGTCCGACGATATCATCGTGGACGATCTGGCCATGAAGCTGGTCGTGAGGCCGCAGGAATTCGATGTAGTCGTGCTGACCAATCTCCAGGGAGATATTATTTCCGATCTCTGTGCTGGTCTGGTCGGTGGTCTTGGCTTCGCACCCTCCGCCAACATCGGGGACCATATCGCCATTTTCGAGGCGGTACATGGAACGGCGCCCGATATAGCCGGCAAGAACATCGCGAACCCAACCGCCTTGTTGCTGAGCGGGATCGCGATGCTGCGCCACCTCGGTCTTATGAAAAATGCAGCCATCATCGAAAATGCCCTGCTTTACACCCTTGAACAGGGCATACATACCGGTGATTTCGGCGATAAAAGCTCCCCTGCACGCAATACCACACAATTCTCCGAGGCCATCGTTGCCAATTTTGGGAAGGCCCCCGAACATGGCGCCAAGCCGATATTGCCCGACATGCCGGCGACCCAGACCGCATTTAAGATCGTCCGCAACGAGATGATGGTAACCGAAGAGACGCAGAATGAATATATCGTCGGGGTGGATCTCTTTATTGAAAGCTCCGAGCAACCGGAGATGATCGCAAAAAAATGCCAGCGGCATGCCGGCGTGAAATTCAATCTGGTCAACATCAGCAACCGGGGTACACAGGTCTGGCCTACTGGATCGATCTATACCAATCTGGTCAACCAGTATAATGTCCGTTTCGAAAGCCTTGACGGATCTCCATTGAACCAGCAGGATGTACTGGGCCTCTATGTCAGCCTCAGTGGCAATTTCAAGATATGCTCCTCCGAACTGCTCAACATGTGGGGAGGTAAAAGAGCTTATTCCCTGGCACAGGGACAATAAGCCCAGGCCCGGCAACCCTGACAGTATTCCTGCCCATGACCGGAGTGTTGCTCCGCTATTATTTATCCAGCAGATCAACCGAAAACGCTGACCTGGCATGGAATTAGCGGATCAATGCCTTTACGACCAAACTCGTTACGATTGGTCGATACCTATTATTTCCCACCTTAACGCTAATTCCGTACCCCAATACCTATTGGGCCATCTTATCATTTATTTTTTTATTAATTAATTTTTTTATGAAAGAATTTTACAGATTCTGTTCTATGGCCTTTCTATGCCTGACCGTGTACCTTTTGTCTTGTCCCGCTGTGGGCCATGCCCAGGCTTACTACACGAAAACGGCCCGTTCCGTCACGACAAGCCTCGCCAGCGATGGGTTCTATGAATTTTTGCCTCCTGGCTATGACCCCAACGGAACAACAACCTATCCGCTGATGGTCTTCCTTCACGGCTCCGGAGAAGTGGGGAATGGAGGATCGGATATTTCCACCGTTTTGCGCAACGGTCCACCCAAGCTGATCAACGCGGGAACTTTTCCTACGTCCTTTACTGTCGGTGGTAAAACTTTTTCTTTTATCGTGATCGCGCCGCAGTTCAAATACTGGCCTGGGTCATACGATGCAGATGGAATGGTGCAATACGCCATACAACATTACAAGGTCAACACGAACCGGATCTACATCACTGGGCTCAGCATGGGCGGGGGCGTTACCTGGGATTATGCGATCACTCCCGATCTTGTCCATAATGTGGCCGCCATCCTGACCGTGGCGGGCGCGGAAGGGCTGGATGCCACGACCGCCCAGACCATTGCCTCGGCCAATCTTCCTGTATACGCTACGCACAACCAGGACGACCCCACGGTGCAGTCCTTTTATACTGTGGATAATGTCAACTTTATCAATAATTCCCATCCACCACCCACCCCAAGAGCGATCGATACTATTTTCAATGTCAGCGGGCATGATTCCTGGACCAAGACCTATGACCCAGCCTTTCTTAATCCAAGGATCGGCAATCTGAATGTCTATCAGTGGATGCTGTCCTATTCAAAAGGGGGATCCACCATCCTTCCCGTCACGCTCAGCGCTTACAGTGCCGCCCTTTCCGCGGATCAGTCCCAGGTGACCGTCAGCTGGACCACGACGATGGAGGAAAACAACCGGTATTTTATCCTGCAACGATCGGGTGATGGACAGCAGTATACCGATCTGGATACTATCGCTGCGGCTAACCTGGCTTCCGGACATGCCTATTCATATACGGACGCGGCCCCTCTGCCGGGGAACGATCTGTACCGGCTGGCCCAGGTGGACCTGGATGGAAAGACGACCCTGTTCCGGGTGCTCAGCGTAACCGTTTCCACGGAGAACAGGCCATCGCTCAGGCTGGGGCCCAATCCCGCGGACAATACGCTCTACCTGAGATTCGTGCAGCCCGGACAAGGCATGCTGGCGCTTAGCCTGTCCGATGTGGGGGGCAAAATACTGAGAAGCTGGAAATTCCAGAAGCAGACGACAGGCTGGGACCAGGCCATCGACCTGGGGAATCTACCGGCCGGCAATTATTTTATCCGGCTGCAGTCGGGTAATTACAACACTGTGCAACAGTTCATAAAGAAATAACTGGCGGGTGCGGTGATGGGGCGGACAGAGGAATGTGGGCGCCGGACCGCGTGGGTTGGCATGGAATTCGCATAGCAATGAGGATCGTTACTCCTTATTGCCTGTGCCCTTTTGCCCATATTCCGGTAAGGCCATTCCTGTTAAGCCAGTCATTCATCCTTATTATTTTTTTATGAAAGAATTTTACGCATTCTCTTCAAAGGTCTTTTTATGCCTTGCAGCCAGCATTATGCTTTCTCAGGCGGGGATGGCGCAAACCTATTATACAGAAACTGCCCAGTCCATCTCTACGAGCAGCAACAGCGGCGGATTCTATGAGTTCCTGCCACCTGGTTATAATACCGGATCGCAGACCTATCCGCTGATGATCTTCCTGCATGGGGCGGGTGAATTGGGGAACGGTGGCTCACAGCTCTCCCTTGTCCTGGCCAACGGACCGCCCAAACTGCTCCACGCGAAAACGTTGCCCGGTTCCTTTACCGTAAATGGCCAGACCTTTTCTTTTATCGTTCTGGCCCCACAGTTCAGGGATATGGCCCAGCCCAATGAAGTCGATGCCCTCATCACCTATGCCGTCCAGCATTACCGGGTCAACGCCGACAGGATCTATCTTACCGGCCTGAGCTTAGGCGGGGGTTCCGCCTGGTATTATCCGGCACTGAACGATACCTATTGCAAAAGAATCGCGGCCCTTCTGCCCGTATGTGGCGATGGGGTAATCGATCCAGGTGATGGCCAGCGTTATGCCACGAACCATCTCCCTGTATACGCCACACATAATTCCGGAGATCCCACCGTTGACCCTCAATGGACCATCGGATGCGTAGACCGGATCAACGCATCGACCAGTCCTCCCGCAAACCCAAGGGCCATCGCCACCATCTTTAATGCCAGCGGGCATGATGCCTGGACCCATACCTATGATCCCGGTTTTCTCAATCCGGATATCAATAATCTGAATGCCTACCAATGGATGCTGCAATATTCCAGAGGGACGATCCTGCCGGTCACGCTCGGCGCCTATAACGCCACTCTTTCCGCAGATCAAGCTCAGGTGACCGTCAGCTGGACCACGACGATGGAGGAAAACAACCGGTATTTTATTGTGCAGCGATCGGGTGACGGGCAGCAGTTTGCCGATCTCGATACGGTTACGGATGCCAATGCGACTACCGGCCATGCTTATACGTATACTGATCAGTCGCCTCTGCCGGGGAATAACCTTTACAGGCTGGCCCAGGTGGATCTCGACGGAAAGACCACGCTGTTCCGTGTGCTCAGCGTAAACGTTTCTGCGGAGACCAGGCCATCGTTCAGGCTGGGACCTAATCCTGCAGACAATACCCTGTACCTGAAGTTCGTCCAGCCCGGACAAAGCACGCTGGGGGTCAGCCTATCGGATGTGGGGGGCAAAATATTGAGAAGTTGGAAATTCCAGAAGCAGGGTACGGCCTGGGATCAATCCATCGACCTGAGCAATCTGCCGGCAGGAAGTTATTTTATCCGGCTGCAATCGGGTAATTACAAGACGGTGCAGCAGTTCATAAAGAAATAGCCTGCGCTGAAGAGAGTGCGGGCGTGGAATGAGGAAGGGTGGCAGGTCAGATCCTTTTCGAGGCGCTGTATCCATTTTTCTGTAGCCACTGGAGAACTTTTTCCCGCTGATCACCCTGGATGATCACCGCACTATCTTTTACCGAGCCACCGGTGCCGCACATGGTCTTGAGCTTTTTTCCCAATGCTTCCAGATCCGCCTCTTGTCCTTCAAAGCCTTCCACCAGGGTCACAGCCTTGCCGGCCCGTTGTCTGGTGTCAAGCCTGATCCGCAGCCGCTGTTGTTTGGGCGGCAGCGTATTCTGCGCTACCGGTTCTTCATGCTCCGGCCGGAAATCGGGATTGGTAGAGTATACGATCCCGTTAGTATCTGGCTTCTTTTTGCTCATGAGCTGGTATTTATAATTTTCAGTCGCTTTATTTTATGATCACGGCCTTCAGGCTCAGGTCGATGCTCTGCGCCTGATGGATCAGGGCTCCCATGCTCAGGTAGTCCACACCCGTGCTGGCGTACTCTTCGATATTGCCGAGATCGATGCCGCCGCTGGCTTCCGTTTCATATTGTCCATCTATAAGCGCAAGCGCCTCGGTGATCTGAGGGGGGCTGAAATTATCCAGCATGATCCGGTCAACCCTTAATGCATCCGGATAAGCGTTGTTCATCCCGGCGGCGATGCCGGATCCGGAGGCGCCTATCGCCAGTACGCGGCGAACCTCTCCGACATTGCGGGTCTCCACTTCTATTTTCAGGTCAGGCCTGTGCTCCATCCGGTAACGGCAGGCTTTTTCAATGGCTTTTTCCAGACTTCCGCAATAATCGATATGGTTGTCTTTCAGCATGATCATATCGTAAAGCCCAAAACGATGATTGACGCCGCCGCCGATGCGGACGGCCTCTTTCTCCAGCAAACGGAAATTGGGCGTCGTCTTCCGGGTATCCAGCAGCCGGGTCCTGTAGCCCTGCAGCTTGCCGGCATAGCGGCGGGTAAGGGTGGCGATCCCGCTCATCCGCTGCATGCAGTTCAGGATAAGCCGTTCGCATTGAAGGATCGTATGAATGGTCGCTTCGGTCTCGAACGCTTTTTCACCCGGGTGCATGGCTTCTCCGTCTTTCTTGTATGGGGTAAAAATAATGGATGGCTCTTTCATCCGGAGGACCTTTTCCGCTACTTCCATTCCGGCGAGGATGCCTTCCTGCTTGATATTCAGGACGGCCTTTCCCATAGCGCCGGGAGGGATGCAGGAAAGGGTGGAGTGATCGCCATCTCCGATGTCTTCCTGTAAAGCAGACTGCAACAGCAACTGCAATTGTTCTTCGTGAAGGAGCATGGGGCAAAGCTACATAAAAATGACCCATTCAACGGAGGCTGAATGGGTCATGTCTTTTGAAATAAGCATTCTTATTGTGCGGGCTGGAACCTGAGTTCCTGCAATAATTGCTTGTCGCCTTTTTGTTTCATGAATAAGGTAGTCCTGTAATCTCCGTTACGCGTCTGCAGGACACCGATACAATATTCTGCTCCGCCACTCTCCCCTTTACGCTTGATCTGAAAATTCTGAACTCCATTCGTACTGAAAAAATCCCTTATGATCATTTCTGCCTGGCTTTTGCTGTACGTATCGCTTTTATCCGGCAATGAAATATCGACTCTGTTGTCCAGGTACCGGGATAGCTGTCCGCTGTTCCCAGAACGCATGGCATAGGCTACTTCATCCAGATTATAATAAGAAGGGCGGAATGAAACAAGGACAAGCGAGCAAATAATAACCGCTGATCCAATGATGCGCTTCATAATAGTATATATTGGTCGGAATGCATAGTTCCAAAAATATGCCAAACTGTCGCCGGGTGGGAAAAATACCATGAACAGGCTATTCTTCCTACCTTTGGAACCCGGAATCCGATAGCCGAACCCCCCGGATCTCGGTATAAGCTGAACTATTATATGTCAAAAACAAAGAAAGTAATGCTGGTCATCATGGATGGATGGGGCCTTGGAAAGCAAAAATCCTCCGATGCCATCCAGAACGCCCGCGTCCCCTTTGTCAGTTCCCTGTATAAAAAATATCCAAATACCACCCTGGTGACCTGCGGCGAAGCAGTAGGGCTGCCCGACGGGCAAATGGGCAATTCCGAGGTCGGGCACCTGAATCTTGGCGCCGGCAGGGTGGTCTACCAGGAGCTTCAGCGCATCAACGTAGCCATCAGGGATGGTTCCTTCTTCCGGAACGAAATATTGCTCAGGGCGGTCCGCGGGGCAAAATCCAAAGGCAGACCGCTGCATCTGCTGGGCCTGGTCAGCGATGGAGGGGTACATTCCCATACCGATCACCTGAAAGCGATCGTCGACCTGTGTAAGACGGAAGGACTGGACCAGGTGTATATCCACGCCTTCACCGACGGGCGGGACACCGATCCAAAGAGCGGCCTTGGCTTTATCCGGGAATTGCAGGAGCACCTGGATAAGACGACCGGCAGGATAGCCACCGTGACCGGGCGTTATTATGCGATGGACAGGGACAAACGCTGGGAACGGGTCAGGCTGGCCTATGATGCCCTGGTGAATGGTAAGGGGGAACTTGCGGCCAGCGGTGAGGCAGCCGTCGAAAGCGCCTATGCCGGCGGGATCACCGATGAATTCATCAAGCCATTTATCATAGCCGGAGAGGACGGGAAGCCCGTAGCCACCATAAAGGACGGAGATTCGGTGATCTGCTTCAACTTCAGGACTGACCGCTGCCGGGAGATCACCCAGGTGCTTACCCAGGAAGATATTCCGGACCAGGGTATGAAGAAGCTATCTCTCGATTATACGACTATGACCCAGTATGACCAGCGCTTCAAGGGGATCAATGTGATCTTCGAAAACGACGATCTTATCAATACTCTTGGCGAGATCATTGAAAATCAAGGTTTAACACAGATACGGATCGCCGAGACCGAGAAATATCCCCATGTCACCTTTTTCTTTAGCGGAGGCAGGGAGATCCCCTTCGAAGGAGAGAAAAGGATCATGGCCCCTTCGCCAAAGGTGGCCACGTATGACCTGAAGCCGGAAATGAGCGCCAACGAAATTACGGAGGCCATCCTGCCGGAGATCAGGAGCCGGTCTGCCGATTTTATTTGTCTGAACTTCGCCAATGCGGATATGGTAGGCCATACAGGGGTTTGGGAAGCCGTCATCGCAGCGGCGGAGACCGTGGACAAATGCGTGGAAAAGGTAGTGACCGCCGCATTGGAGAACGACTATACCGTCTTTTTGACGGCAGATCACGGCAATGCGGACTTTATGGTCAATGAAGACGGCAGTCCGAACACCGCCCATTCCCTGAACCTCGTACCTTTCTTCATCATCGACCGGGAGTGGAAGGGTGAAGTGCATCCTGGCAAGCTGGGCGACCTGGCGCCGACCATCCTCACCATGATGGGGCTGGATATCCCTCCGGAGATGACCGGGGACATATTGATCCGCCCGTAAGTAAAAACCGGGCTTTCATCCCGATTTTTTATTTGCAATGCAGCTTTACCTACCAAAAATTGTCTAAATTACAGAGCACCCAATTACGGTTCTTATGACCGAAGAAGCCATATTACACGGCTGTTTAAAAAATGAGGCGGCTGCTCAGCGGGAGTTGTACAACAGATACAGCCCCAAGATGCTTGCTGTCTGTTACCGGTTTGCTCACAACAGGGAAGATGCTGAGGATATGTTACAGGAAGGGTTCATTAAAGTATTTTCACAGATGCACACTTTTCAGAACAAAGGTGCATTTGAGGGTTGGATCAGGAGGATCATCGTCCATACCTGCATCAACAACCTGAAAAAAAATAAACGGTTCAATGAAAGCCTGGATATCGTTCATGCGAACGGGATACAGGTCCGTGAAGAGAGCGTTCCTTCCATCGTACAAGCCAAGCAGATCGTGGAATGCATAAGGATTTTGCCGATCGGCTACCGCACTGTCCTTAACCTGTATGCGATCGAAGGATATTCGCACAAGGAAATTGCCGAAATGCTCGACATCGAAGAAAGCACAAGCCGTTCGCAATATACCAGGGCTAAGCAGATGCTGGAGGATATTCTGATCAAAAAGAAGATCCTGCAGAAGCCAAAGGAAAAGACGGGATGGCTGGTGGCGATCCGATAAATGTCCGATATGAGATCCATATACTGAAATCCATTACCCCATGAAGAAAGATCCCAAAACGTTTGAGACATGATGGAAAGAAATTTCTATAGTGATGAATTTGAGCAACTGGTCAGGGAAAAGACAGAGCAGTATAAAATGTACCCCTCAGAAAAAGTCTGGAAGGGTGTCTACAGTTCTTTACACACAAAGAAAAGATGGTTTATTGCAGGCATGTCCCTTCTGGTAACGGGAATCATATTCCTGGCAGGCCGGGAACTTATTTTCCCTTCCCGTACAGGAACCACCAGAAAACCCATCCTCGCTTCAAATAATATTTCCACAAAGAACATCGCTGAAAATACGGTAAAGGCCAGGCCATTTCCTGAGCTGAGAAGAGCGCCCCATTCTTCTTCCGGCGCCGATGATCAGGCGGGTCCGTCGACGGATCAGCCAACAGACGATCGCCAGCGGCTTACGGCTGTAACACTTGTCGATCCGATGACCGGAGAGCCGGACCCGTCCAGTACCATTGCCCAGTCTTCCAACCAACATACACCGTCCATCGTGGCCGGCAAGCCTGACCTTCAGGATCCTGTCCTGGTCGCCGGGATCAGCGCAGGCGCCGTCCTGGGTAGCAACGGAGTTGCCAATGCTAATACAATGGCTTCGGCCGATAATGCAGTCAATACAGTAACAAGCTCTGCAGAGAACAGCATAAATATTATTTCCACGGAAAATATGGCCACGGAAGATCTCGCAAAGGCAAAGGCCATCGCTTCGGCGTCGGTCAGGAGCCGGATCGATCACCCCGATGCCATTGCTCCGAATGTTACCGATCCTTCCTCCGTTGCCAGCAAAGGGCTCACGGAGAATCGTGCTAACGGAGGCCTGGACGCTTCTTCGCCCGCTCAGCAAGAGCTCGCAGGGCTTCAGAGAACAAACTGGCTCCGCGATTATGCAGTGTACAGTTTGCCCCCTACTCCAAAAAGGAACAGAAAATATCTGCAATTCTATTTCTCCCCTACCGTGAATTACCGGAGCCTGGCAGGAGGCGATTATTCCGGTTCGAAAAATGCCATACAAGGTGCGCCGCTTTCGCTCCTGCATATGGGAGAAGCCAAGGACTATGTTAACCACACACCCGCCCTTGGGTTCGAAGTAGGGAGCAATATTTTGTACAGGGCTACCCGCAACCTGACCCTGAAAGCCGGGATGCAGTTCAGCTACAGTCGTTATACCATCAAGGCGTATGCCGCCAGTCCGGCACGGGCAACGATCGCATTGGGCACCACCCTTTACGGGTATATCATGGATTCTCTCTCGAATTACAGCAGCATCAGTAATTTCGGAGGCAGAAAACAGATCACGCTCAATAACG